>CAILJY010000001.1 GCA_903834665.1 uncultured bacterium
AAATACAGATGAACAAATTATAGATTTTGTTTCATCTTCTATTAATAAACAATTATCACTTGGTAAAAAAGTACTCTGGTTTGTAACGGGTGGTTCTTCTATCCCTATACAAGTTCTTATTTCTCAAAAAATAAATGATAATTTTTCTAATAATTTGACCATAACTTTAACAGATGAAAGATATGGTCCTCTTGATCACAGTGAATCAAATTGGTCAAAATTGATACAACTTGGTTTTAAAGTAAAGGGGGCCAAGATGATTCCATTTTTATCTGGAGAAAATTTCGAAGAGACAACAAATAATATTAATAAAATTTTAGAAATTGAATTAAATAATGCCGAATATAAAATAGGAATCTTTGGGATAGGAGCAGATAGCCATACCGCAGGAATCTTGCCTGATAGTCCGGCAATTAGTGAAGATGATCTAGTTTGTTCTTATAAAACACCTTTATTTGATCGTATTACAATTACTCCTAAAATTATTTCAGTATTAGATGAAGCTGTTGTTCTTGTTTTTGGGGAATTAAAATGGCCGGCTATAAAAAAATTAGAAGAGGATTCATCTATAATAGATGAACCAGCTCAAGTTTTGAAAAGGGTTAAATTATTAACAATTTTTTCGGATTATAAAAATATAGAATGAATCCCGTTAGAAGCCGCGGTCACGGTTTTGTTTAACGGTGAATAAATTAAAAATATTATAAAATTAATTAAGCAGATTTAAGGTCAATAGAAAAATGACCGCGACCTGCTTCTAAACGGGATGAAAATTTCAATTGTTGGATTGGGAAAGATGGGTTCACAAATTGCTCTAAAATTACATGAAGGTGGGCATACTGTGATAGCTCACAATAGAAGTAGTAATTCTGTTGATGAGATGAATAAGACAGGCATGATCGCAGCGTATTCTAAAGAAGAGGTTATTTCTTCTTTTTTAAATGATCAAGTTATAATTTGGCTAATGATCCCATCTGAAACAGTAGATAGTGAATTAGATGTCTGGTTAAATTTAATTCCCAAAGGAAGTATTTTGATTGATGGAGGAAATTCAAAATTTAGTGATACTAAAAAAAGAGCAGAAAAAGTAAAAAATATGGGCTCGATATTTCTTGATGTTGGTACTAGTGGTGGAATTTGGGGTTATAAAAATGGTTTTTCAATGATGGTGGGGGGAGATCAATCTTCCTTTGAAATAATAAAACCAATATTGGAAACTTTAAAAAATCCAGAAGGGATGTATCAATATTTTGGGGAAAGTGGATCAGGCCATTATGTTAAAATGGTTCATAATGCGATAGAATATGGGATGATGGAAAGTTTGGCTGAGGGGTATCATTTACTTAAAGAAGGTTCTTATAAGAATTTAGATTTATATAAAGCAGGTGAGGTTTGGCAACATCATAGTGTTATAACTTCTTGGTTAAATGAATTAACTAAAGATATTGTGAAAGATAATCCTAATCAAGACGGTATTTCTGGTTTAGTCGCTGAATCAGGAGAAGCTCGTTGGGCGCTTGAAGTAGCGAAAGAATTTAATATAGAGGTTAGTGCAATTGAATCATCATTTAAAGTTAGAATTGAATCACAAAAAGGTAAAGTTAATTTTGCAACCAAGATTTTAGCCTCGATGAGAAATGCTTTTGGTGGACATAAAATAAATTAATATTATGGATAATAAACCTACTATTTTAATAATTATTGGAATTTCTGGAGATTTATCTAGAAAAAAACTTTTGCCGGCAATCGGTCAAATTTTTGAATCTAAAATGATTCCGGAAAAATTTAAAATAGTTGGAGTCACAAGACAAAATGATGTTGATATAAATCATTTATTAAAAAATACTCATAATAAAGATTATCTTTTAAAAAATACAGAATTATTCCAAATGGATTTGGATGATAGTTCTGATTATGAAAGATTAAAGAGTCATTTGGAAAAAATAGAAAGTGAATTTGGTGAGTCAGCTCAATATATATTTTATTTTTCAATACCTCCAAATATTTTAAAATCAATTGTGGAGTTGATTGGTAAATCAGGATTGGCTTTGAGAGAAAACATTAAATTACTCATTGAGAAACCATTTGGGGTAGATTTACAAAGCGCTATTGATTTAGTTAGTCATATTGATAAATATTTTAAACAAGAACAAATATATCGAATTGATCATTATCTAGCAAAAGAAACAGCTCAGAATATTATAGTTTTTCGTAATGGAAATTCACTTTTTAAAAAAACATGGAATAAAGATTTTATTGAGAAAATAGAAATTACTGTTAGTGAAGAAATCGGCATAGAGGGACGAGTAAAGTTTTATGAACAAACGGGTGCACTTCGGGATCTTATCCAAAGCCATTTGTTGCAACTTTTAGCTCTTACTCTTATGGAAATACCAGAAGAGGGGCATTTAAATGAGATACCTTATCTTAGATATAAAGCACTTAGTAGATTACAAATAGTTAAAGATTCAAATAATTTTTGTGCCAAGCGTGGTCAATACGATAGTTATCGTGAAGAAGTAAATAATCCAGATAGTATGGTTGAGACTTTTGCTTCTATTAATTTAGAATCAGATGACCCAAAATGGAAAGGGGTAAAAATTATTTTTAATACAGGGAAGGCTTTAAAAGATAAAATAACTTTTATTAAAATTTTATATAAAAAAGATAATGAACATGAATCCAATGAATTACTCTTACGCCTTCAACCTAATGAGGGAATATCTTTTTCTGTCTGGGCAAAAAATCCAGGCTATGAACATAAGATTAGTCGGCATATTTTAGATTTTTCATTTAAGGATCATTATGAGGTGTTGCCTATGGCTTATGAGCAGGTATTATTTAATGCGATAAAAGGGGATCATAGTTTGTTTACTTTAAGTGAAGAAATTATTGAAACTTGGCGAATCTTAGATCCATTACAAAAAGAATGGATTAATCAAAATCAAGATTTAATTATTTACCCGAAGGGGAGTGATATCAAAGATATTCTGGGATAATTTTTGATTGGATTATTTTATATATTAATGTATAATACAACTTATCTTATTAATAATTTCGTCTAAATTTTTATTTTGACGATTCAAATAAATTATATGGCAAAAAGAGCAACATCATTACATCCTCATAAAAAGTCAAAGCATTCTCAGAAAACAGCCAAGAGATTAACGATAAAGAAAGTAATGCTTGAAAATAAAGTTGATAAAAAGAAATCTGTTAAAAAAAGAGGAAAGTAGTTTTTAGTTTATGGAAATTTTAGCTCATACTCTCTGGACAACTGCTGGAGTAAGAAAAATAAATGCAGTTTCCAAAAAAAGAGGTAAATTATACAGGATGAATATGTTCTTTACTGCTTTTTGGGGTGTTTTTCCAGATTTATTTGCTTTTACTATTCCATTTTTAATTTCATTTTATAAAGTTGTAATAGGGCAACAAGAATTTGGTTCTTTTGCCACAAGGCATCAAGTTGCTGATGGTTTTAACTTATCACATACTCTATATCAATATAGTCATTCTTTGGTTATATGGATTATTGTTTTTATATTCTTGATATTAATCCTTAGACGTCCTCCGTGGGTTATTTTAGGATGGGCACTTCATATTTTGATTGATATTCCATCTCACTCTTTAGCATTTTTCCCAACACCATTTTTATTTCCTATATCAGAGTATCGTTTCCCTTATGGTGTAGCTTGGAGTAATTATTGGTTTATGATTATAAATTATGGAGCTTTACTAATTGTCTGGGGAACTATCTTAATTAAAAAATATACTAGAATACAAAAACTTGACAAATTTATCTAAAAATTCTATAATAGAAGAGTAAGTTGTATTCTCATTGGTTTTTCCGCGCAAATATGCGCCTATATAACGCCTTATCCCTTGTGATAGTCTTTATGAAAAACAAGGGAGAAGGGTCCTAGTCCGTCTTACCTTTATTTTAATAGACTGGGGAATATTTTATGTATAAACAAAATAACCGAAGCACAAGCTCCGGAAGACCTACTTCGCGTTTCGCGGGTGGTAGTGGTAGATCATCATCTGGTAATGCGTCCCACAACGGAAGCAGTTCATCACGTGTTGGCAATGGTGGAAATTATAGAGGTCGCTCATCTTTTGGTAATCGCGGGAGGTCATCAAAGGGGCGTTTTGGGGGTGGAAGTACGATAAGTCATTCAAAATTTATTTGTAAAGCTGATCCAATTATTGAGTCGGCTCCATATATTCCAGTAAATAAATTTGCAGATTTTAAAATTAATGCTGTCTTAAAAAATAATATTATAAAAAAGGGTTATGTTAATCCAACTCCTATTCAAGATACTGCTATTCCTTTTGTTTTAAAAGGACGTGACGTTGTTGGTATTGCAAATACTGGAACAGGTAAAACTGCAGCATTTCTTATCCCACTTCTTGATAAAATTATAAATAACCCTCGTGAAAAAGTTTTGGTTATAGTTCCAACTCGAGAATTGGCATTACAAATAAATCAAGAATTAATAGAATTTCGTAATGAACTTAGAATTTTTTCTGTGTGTTGTGTTGGAGGAGTAGGAATTTATGCTCAAATTTCAAGTCTTCGTCGCCAGAATAATTTCGTGATTGGAACACCGGGACGACTACGAGATTTAGTTGATCGTAAAGCTATTCATTTGCCTGAATTTAAGACTATTGTTTTGGATGAAGCTGATAGAATGCTCGATATGGGTTTTGTGAATGATATGAGATTTCTTATGAATAATATGGCCCCAAATAGACAGACATTATTTTTCTCAGCAACTATTACAAGTGAGATTGATAAATTAATTAAAGAATTTTTAAATAATCCAGAAATGATTTCTGTTAAAACGGGAGATACTGCTCGCAATGTTGATCAAGATATTGTTCGTGTGCCTAACGGTGGGGACAAGATTGATTCACTTCATGCATTATTATCTAAAAAAGAATTTTCAAAAGTCTTAATTTTTGGACGAACAAAACACGGGGTAGAAAAATTATGTCAAACTTTAGTTAAAAATGGATTTAAGGCTGAATCTATCCACGGTGATAAAAATCAATCTCGCCGTCAAAGTGCCTTGAAAGCATTTCGTGATAATCATAGTCAAATTTTAGTTGCGACCGATGTGGCTGCTCGAGGGCTTGATATCCCTAACGTAACCCATGTTATAAACTTTGAAGTTCCTGCTACTTATGAAGACTATGTTCATCGTATCGGTAGAACAGGGAGAGGAGATAAAGTAGGAACCGCTCTCACTTTTGTAAATTAGTTTAATAAAATTAAATTAATCTTTGAAATAATTTTACGATAGAGTATACTTAATGAATGGAGAATTTTAAGTTTATTTTATTTTCAATTTTTATTTTATTATTATTGGGAGGTACGGGCTATTGGGCATTTTCGACCATGGAATCAGGAAGTACTCATGTTTTTAATCAGACCAAAAAGAAATTAGAACAGGAAAATAAAGCTTTGGTGGATGAAATATCTATATTAAAAAATGAAATTAGTTTATTAAAGACAGAAAAAGAAGAAACACCTACAATCAAAGAAGAGCCAATTGCTCCAGTCCAAAAAGTAGAAACAAAAACAGAACCGCAAGTTAAGACGACGGTCTTAAAATATCAGAGTCTTATAAATGAATTACAGAAGTTAGTAGACGGTAATATTTATTTGAAAAATAAATCACAAGGTGTTGCTGTTGGGACGATTCAGAAATTCTTAAATATATATAACAATACATCAAATAGAGTTGATAATGATTATGGAGTAAGTACTGTAACTGCCGTGAAGAATTTTCAAAAGGCTCAAGGTTTGACTGTTGATGGAGGAACCGGACCAAGTACATATAAGAAAATGATTATTTGGTTGAAAACAAAATAAAAATAGAGGAATAAAAAAGAGAGGCAAGGCCTCTCTTTTTTATTCCTCTATTTATTTCTCTTCGTCGTATTTTTCTAAATAAGTTGTTAGTTGTCTGTTTACTTTAATAAAAGTAGCTCTTCTTGGGAATTCTTTTAATCTTCTTGCTCCTATATAAGTACCCGTACTACGGAGTGAACCAAACAAATCTTGTATAAATATATCTATGGGTCCTTTATAAGGCATTAGAACATATCTTCCTTCTGAAGCTCTATAATCTGACTTTTTACCATAAAAATCAATCAGTGCTTTATTGGAGGAAGATCCAAAATATTCTTTATATTTTTTACCGTCTCTTTCTACTATTTCTCCAGCACTTTCATCAAAACCAGAAAACATTGATCCAAATAAATTAAAATCAGCTCCTGCGCAAAATGCTTTAGCCACGCAGGATGGATATTGTTGGCCACCATCTGCAATTGTAAGACCATAACCACCCTTACCATTCGAGATGCCATGAGCAGCATCAGAACACTCTATAACAGCCGATAATTGTGGATATCCTACTCCAGCCATTCTTCTTGTTGTACAAGCAGAACCAGGTCCTATACCAACTTTTACAATATCAGCACCAGCAAGAATTATTTCTTCTGTCATCTCATTTGTTACTACATTTCCCGCTATGATTATATGATTTTTACAAAGTTCTCTAACCAATTTTATCGCATCTAAAAATCTTTCTAAGTAACCATTAGGGACATCAATACATATAAAAGAAAAATTATTAATGAGATTCGATGATATCATTTCTTTGAGTTTAATAATATCTTCATCTCTAATTCCTAATGTGTAAACTATATAATCTGGATCATTAAAATTTTTAAAAAATTCTAAATAATCATCTTTTGTGTAATATTTATGAAAAGTAGTTATCATTTTATATTTTGATAAAACTTTAGCCATTTCAAATGTTCCACAAGTAGCCATGTTTGCAGTCATAATAGGGACTCCTTGCCAAACTTTATTTGAATGATAGAAGCTGAATTTTCTTTCAAGATTTACGTCTTTTCTAGAAGATAGGGTACTTCTTTTAGGACGTAATAAGACATCAGCATAATCTAGTTTAACTTCTTCTTCAATTCTCATATATTATAAATATACCACAATTATATTTTTAGCACTATTTTGAAGTTAATATATTTATGTTATTATTATAAATATAATGAATAATATACCAATACTTTTATCGGTGTTTCCATTTTTGGTTTTTCTTTATTTACTATTTATTAGA
>CAILJY010000002.1 GCA_903834665.1 uncultured bacterium
TAAAGAGTTTTTAGATAAATACAAGAATTGACTTATTTTTTTAAAAGATTAATATATTTTTGAAATTAGAGAAACAAACCAGAAAGGGTGAATTTAATATTCATGGTGGTTCGAGTCCGCTCTTTGAGTGATTTGAGAAGCATATAAACAATACGCGTGTTGTTTTTCTTGAATTATTATATCTAATTTCAAAAAGCGTAGCCATTTGTAGGTTACGCTTTTTTTATTATTGAAAATAGTGTAATCTTGTATATGCACATGTCAAATAAAATTTTTAAATTAAAGAGTTCGTATAAACCAGACGGTGATCAACCAAAGGCTATTTTAGAATTATTGTCTGGGCTTAAAAAGGGAATGCAGAAACAAACTTTACTTGGCGCTACTGGCACAGGGAAGACTTTTACAATTGCAAATGTTATTGAAAAGTGGAATAAACCGACATTAGTTATTGCTCACAATAAGACTTTAGCTGCTCAGCTTGCTCAGGAATTTCGCGAATTTTTTCCAGATGCTGCTGTTCACTATTTTGTTTCTTATTATGATTATTATCAGCCCGAAGCATATATGCCAACGACTGATACTTATATAGAAAAAGATGCTCAAATAAATAAAGAAATTGATCGTCTTCGACATGCCACTACTCAATCATTACTCACTCGTTCGGATGTAATTATTGTTGCTTCTGTTTCTTGTATTTATGGTCTTGGAAGCCCGGAAGAATATGAAAAAGTTAATTTGAAATTAAATGTGGGGATGAAAAATGAAAGACTTGAAATAATGAAAAAATTAGTTGAAATTCATTTTGAGAGAACAAATGCAGATATTACTCCCGGAACATTTCGTTCTATTGGTTCAAAAATTGAGGTTATGCCTATATCAGAAATATTTGTTTATCAGATAGAGTTTGAAAAAGGAGAAATTTCTCGAATAATAAAAGTTGATCCCATTTCATCTCATATCATCAAAGAAGAAGAAAGTATTTTTCTTTTCCCTGCGAAACATTTTATTACAGATAAAGAACATTTAACTCAAGCAATAAAAAATATTAAATTAGAACTTAATTCTCAACTTAAAAAATTTGAGAAAGAAGGAAAACTTCTTGAAGCAGAAAGAATTAAAAGACGAACAACTTATGATTTGGCCATGATAAAAGAGATTGGCTATTGTAATGGAATAGAAAATTATTCTAGGATTATGTCTGGCAAAAAAGAAGGGGAAGCTCCAGATACACTTCTTTCTTATTTCAAAGGTGAATTTTTAACAATTATTGATGAATCACATGTGACTCTTCCTCAATTAGGAGGAATGTATGCGGGAGATGCTTCAAGAAAAAATACTCTTATTGAATTTGGTTTTCGTTTGCCTTCCGCTCGAGATAATCGACCTCTTAAAATAAATGAATTTGAAGAAAAAGTTGGTCAAACAATATATGTTTCTGCAACTCCGAGTGAAAAAGAAAAAGGGATGAGCAAACAAATAGTGGAGCAAATTATTCGTCCTACTGGATTGATAGATCCAGAATTAATTGTTAAACCTGTTTCCGCAGGTCAGAAGCTTTTTGTGAGGTCCTCGGACGAGGGAGGACGAGGGGCCAGACCATCACAAAAATCTTCTGATCTGCTCCAACAAAACGAAGAATATCCTGGTCAGATTCAAGATTTTATAATTGAGGCAGAAAAGACAATTAAAAAAGGGTTTCGAGTTATTGCGACAACCTTAACTAAAAAGATGGCAGAAGATTTATCTTTATATTTAAAAGATAAAGGTATGAAGGCTGAGTATTTACATAGTGAGATAAAAACCATTGAAAGAATACAGATTATAACTTCATTTCGAAAAGGGGAGATTGATATTTTAGTTGGAGTAAATTTACTTCGTGAAGGTCTTGATTTACCAGAACTTGCTCTTATAGGGATACTTGATGCAGATAAAGCAGGATTTTTACGCTCAGAAACATCTCTTATCCAAACGATTGGACGTGCGGCTCGAAACGTAGAAGGACGAGTTATTTTGTATGCAGATGTGATGAATGATGCATTAATAAATGCTATTAAAGAGACGAATCGTCGTCGAGATATTCAAATCGCTTATAATAAAAAAAATAATATTACTCCGCAAACTATTATTAAGAAAATTAAAGATATAACAGAAGAACTTGAAAACAAGCATGAAAAAATAGTTGGAGCGGAACTTGATTTAGATGTTTTATTATTCAAGAAAGCATTTCTAAAAGATAAGAGTAATAAGGGTAAAGGGGAGAGAGATTCAATTAAGAATTTGCTCCTTTCAGATGAAGATAGAAATAAAAATATTTATGAAAAAATAATAAAATTAAAAAAGAAAGAAATGAATAAAGCAGTCCGTGAACTTGATTTTGAAACAGCTGCTATATTGCGAGATGAGATAATTGTTTTAAAAAGTAAAATAGATATAAAATAAAGAAAGGTTGAAACAACTGTTCCAACCTTTCGGGGCGTGCAATCCATTTAGTCAATTAAAGACCGTGAACACGAAGGGATTTGAACCCTCGACCTCTTGATTATGAATCAAACGCTCTACCAACTGAGCTACGTATTCTTTTTAAATTTAATAATATATTACTATTTTTACCTATATTTGTCAATTATTGATATTAATGTTATTATTATATTTAGTTAAATATTGATATACCCCCACGTAGAAACTACGGAGGGCGTTTGTTGTTAAGATTAGAACATTTGCGGAAGTTGGACTCCCGCAAATTATAAAAATTATATGATGAAAAAAAATGAAGAAGGAAAAATAATAATAAAAGGAGCACGAACTCATAACTTGAAAAACATCAACGTTGAGATGCCACGCAATAAGATGGTGGTTATTACGGGTATGTCAGGGTCCGGGAAATCGTCACTAGCTTTTGATACTATTTTTGCTGAAGGACAAAGGCGATATGTAGAAAGTCTCTCTGCTTATGCTCGTCAGTTTTTAAATCAAATGCCAAAACCAGATGTTGATGAGATCACTGGTCTTTCTCCTGCTATTTCGATTGATCAAAAATCTCGTTCAAATAACCCTCGTTCAACGGTTGCAACTATTACTGAAATATACGATTATCTTCGAGTTCTGTATGCTCGTATTGGGCATCCACATTGCCCAGAGTGTGGAGATGAAATTAAAAAACTTTCAAATGAAGAAATTTTAAATTTCGCATTAGATAAAATAAAAGAGTTTCAAAAAAATTCTAAGAAAAAGAAAGTTATGGGAGTGGAGTGGGATGAGACTCCTATATCGATATTGTCACCGGTTGTTCGAGGAAGAAAAGGAGAATATTATCAATTACTTTATGATTTACTCAATAAAGGTTTTGTTGAAGTTCGTATGGATGGACAAATTAAAAAATTGAGAGAAAGAATTGATATTTCAAAAACTAAAAAACATGATATTGAAGTTGTAGTGGATAGTTTTGCTATTCATGAATTTAAAGATAATCCGAGTGATGCTCGAATGAGACTTTCTGAAGCTGTTGAGAGGGCTTTGATTGAATCAGATGGATTAGTTTTAATTGCTTTTGGAGATATATCAAAGAATGCTTCATCAAATAATTCTTTTTCCGAGGTCCTCGGACGAGGGGGACGGGAGCCGGTGCCAGACCATCAGAAAAAGAACAATTTGATTTCGCTTATAGATTATCAGGAATTTCTTTTGTCTTCAAAATTTTCTTGTCCGCGTGATGGGTTTTCTTTTCCTGAAATTGAACCACGTCTTTTCTCTTTTAATTCTCCTTATGGAGCATGTCCTGTTTGTAATGGTTTAGGAACTAAGTATTTTGGGGGGATAGAAGCATGTGATGATTGTAAGGGTGCACGTCTAAGGCCAGAAGCATTGAATGTATTTTTAGGAGAAAAAATAAAAACTCCACAGAAACAAGTGAATTCTTCGCGCTTTACCCCAAAGGGGCCCTACACGACTCAGAATTCACTTATTTCTGTTTCGTTTACACCCTTAAATATTGTAGATCTTACTCATTTATCTATTTCAGATGTGGCAGATTTTTTTATTGAACTTGAATTGAATGAGCAGGAAAAAGAAATTTCAAAAGTAATTATAAAAGAAATAGAATCTCGACTTCAGTTTTTATTAAATGTTGGTCTTGATTATTTATCATTAGATCGAAAAGCGAATACTCTCTCTGGTGGGGAAGCACAAAGGATACGATTGGCTAGTCAGCTTGGTTCAAGATTGGTCGGAGCTTTGTATGTGCTCGATGAACCAACCATAGGGCTTCATCAAAGAGATAATGATCGATTGATTCAGACATTAGAAAATCTTCGAGATATGGGCAATACTATCATCATAGTTGAACATGATGAGGATACTATTTATGCATCCGATTATATTATTGATATTGGGCCTAAAGCGGGAGTTCACGGGGGAGAAGTTATCGTATCTGATTATCTACAAAAATTATTAGATGCTCCTACAAATACCTCAAAGTCTAGAACTTTGGCTTATCTTCGAAATGAAATAAAAATTGAAATTCCTGAAAAAAGAAGAACAAATGATAAGGGATCACTTAAAATAGTCGGCGGAAAAGTTTTTAATATAAAAAATATGAATGTTGAAGTTCCTTTAGGAAAGATGGTTACAATCACTGGAGTTTCAGGAAGTGGTAAAAGTTCTTTTATGTATGAGATCTTACATAAAAATCTCCAAGCTCGTTATGAAAGAAAATTTAGAACAGCAACAATATTTAATTGTGCCTCTTTTTCTGGTACAGAATATTTATCACGAGCGATACTTATAGACCAATCTCCAATCGGGCGGACGCCTCGCTCAAATATATCAACCTATACAGGAAGCTTCACTTTTATTAGAGATCTTTTTGCAAGTACTGAAGAAGCGAGACTTCGAGGTTGGAAGTCAAATCGATTTTCTTTTAATGTGAAAGGTGGGCGTTGTGAAGCTTGTGAAGGTAATGGCGAGATCGCAGTTGAAATGCATTTCTTGCCAACTGTTTATGTTACTTGTGATGTTTGTAATGGTAAAAGATTTGATAAAGAAACATTAACTATAAAATATAAAAAGAAAAATGTTTATGAAGTTTTACAGATGACAGTTGAAGAAAGCTTGAGTTTTTTTGAGGATATTCCAAATATTTATGATCGTATAAAAACTTTAATGGATGTTGGTCTTGGGTATGTAAAACTTGGGCAATCAGCAACAACTCTCTCTGGCGGGGAGGCCCAACGTGTAAAGATTTCTTCAGAACTTTATCGCCCTCATTTAGAAAAGACTATTTATCTTCTTGATGAACCTACTGTTGGTCTACATTATGATGATGTTTCTAAATTACTTGAAGTATTAAATAAATTAGTAAATAAGGGGAATTCTGTGGTTCTTATTGAACATAATATGGATATAATAAAAAATTCTGATTATATTATTGATATTGGTCCTGAGGGTGGATTATCTGGTGGAAATATTGTTGCCAAGGGAACTCCTGAAGAAGTAGCCAATACTCCAGCGAGTTATACGGGCAAGTATTTGAAGAAAGTTTTGAGAAAAAAATAAAATTATTATTTGTTAATTAATAAATTAAAAAACACCAGTTCCCCGGTGTTTTTTTGTTTATTTAAGCTGCTTTATTTTTTTAGCAGATCCTCAATATTTTTTAAGGCATCATTTCTAAATTCTGTAGCTATTCGCTCTTTCTTTTTTCTTTGTTGTTCCAGGTTATGTATTTGTGCCTGGACCTCTTTGACCTCATGTTTTTTCTCGTTATACATTGAGTTCAATTTACGTAGATCTTCTTTTTCAAAAAAATCTATAATGAACTTAACTGGATATTTAATAAGAAAGGAGTTTAAATAAAGATCATGGTCAGTAAAAAACAAATAAAATAATCTTTTGCTTATTTGATTTTTACCTCTTACTCCAAATAGTGTTTTGAGTAGTAAATAAGCATTTTTTGATGAGTAAGAACCATCTCTATCTGAAAGTTCAAAAATGTTTACTTCTTTCTTCTTTAGATTTTCCATAATAGTTTTAATTTGAGTTGTACAATTTTAAGATTTAATATAATATAAATGCCATGAATAGTCAACAGTTTAAAAAAATAAAATTACCTAAGAAATCTGGTGTTTATTTCTTTTATAAAAAAAAAGAGATTATTTATATTGGTAAAGCGACTTCACTTTCAGATAGAGTGAAAAGTTATTTTGGGAAAGACCTAATAAATACTCGGGGTCCAGCTATTTTAGATATGGCTGTTCAAGCAACTTCGATAAAATATAAAGAGACAGATAATGTACTCGAGGCTCTAATTCTTGAAGCTAATTTAATTAAAAAATATCAACCGAAGTATAATACAAAAGAAAAAGACAATAAAAGTTTTAATTATGTTTGTATTACAAAACCTGCCCGCCCTCACGATGGTTCGGGAGCAGGCGGGGAAGAAGTTCCTAAAGTTTTGATTATAAGGGAAAGAAACATTTTTTTTCAACAATATTCAAATTCTTCCCGCTTTACCCTAAAGGGCTCCGACACGGATAATAATTTTAATATTGTATCAAAAAAATATAAATCTACGTTTGGACCTTTCCCCAACGGCCAACAGTTAAAAGAAGCGATGAAAATAATTCGCCGAATTTTCCCATACATAGATGATCAATCAAGTAAAAGAAATAATAAAGAATTTTATAAGCAACTCGGATTAGTTCCAGATTTGAATATAGCTTCGCGGAAATACCAAAATTCTTCGCGCTTTACTCTAAAGGGCTCCGACGCGACTCAGAATTTTGATATTTCTGCTGCGCTAAAAGAATACAAAAATAATATAAAAAATTTAAAATTATTTTTTGAGGGTAAAAAGAAAAGTATAATAATAAATCTAAAGAAAGAGATGGTGTCTTTTGCTAAGAAAAAGGAATTTGAAAAAGCGGGAGTGATAAAAAAAAGAATTTTTGCTCTTGAACATATAAATGATATGGCTCTTATAAAAAGGGACGTTACGAGCGAAGATGCTTTTCAGAAGGTCCTCGGACGAGGGGGACGGGAGCCGGTGCCAGACCATTCAGAAAAGCACTTTCGCTCTACACTCCGCATTGAAGCTTATGATATTGCTCATCTTTTTGGTAGTAATATGGTGGGAGTTATGACCGTTATTGAAAATGGGGAATTAGAAAAAAGTGAATATAAAAAATTTATAATTAAAACCCAGACAAGTTCAAATGATACAGGGGCTCTTGAAGAAGTCCTTTCTCGAAGATTTAAACATACAGAATGGGGATTACCAAATTTGATTGTAATGGATGGAAGTACTGCTCAGATTAATATTGCAAAAATAGTTTTAAATAGATATCAGTTTAAAATCCCAGTTGTTTCTGTTGTTAAAGATGATAAGCATAAAGCAAAAGCCATAATGGGGGATGAAACTATAATAAAAAAATATAAGAAACAAATTCTTTTATTAAATAGTGAATCTCATAGATTTGCTATCACTTTTCATAAAAAAAGACGCAATAAAAATTTTTTACTTTGAGAATTTTGGTCGTTCACAATTGTACTTTTTTAAAATATATCTACACAAACTTTATCAATAAAAAAGTCCTCGGACGAGGGAGGACGAGGTGCCAGACATTTTTTCTTGAAAAAGTTTGCTACGATATTTATTACTGATATAATAATATTATGATTAAAGTTGGAGTTATCCGAGGTGGGATAAGTGGAGAATATGAAGTGTCACTAGCCAGTGGGGCTCAGGTTCTTTCTCATTTAAGAAGCGATAATATGAATAGTAAATATTCTGCTGTTGATATTTTTATAGATAAAGATTGTATTTGGCATATAAATGGTATTCCTATTACTATGGATAAATTGGTTAATAAAGTAGATGTTGTTATCAATGCTTTGCATGGTGATTACGGAGAAGATGGAAAAGTTCAACAAGAATTGGAACAATGGGGGATACCTTATACTGGTTCTGGTCCTTTATCCTCTGCAATTGGTTATAATAAATTTTTAAGTAAACAAGAATTTATTAAATTAGGTATTAAAACCCCAAAACATTTTCTTTTTCCAGCGTATCAAGAAGATTTTGATGGGCCTAAAAATAAATATGCTATGAATAAAGCTCGTGAAATTTGGGGTCAAATCGCTCCACCTTGGATTGTAAAACCTTTAACGGGGGGTTCTTCTATGGGGGTGAGTGTTTGTAAAACTTTTGATTCACTAGTTCTAGCTTTTGAAATTGGAATGAATGAAAAAGTTAGTATATTGGTTGAAGAATTTATAAAAGGTAAAGAAGCGACAGTTGGGGTTATTGATAATTTTAGAAATAAAGATGTTTATACTTTGCCCCCTATTGAAATACGAATTCCAAAAACAAGTACATTTTTTGATAAAGAAGTTAAATACAATGGAAAATCACAGGAAATTTGTCCTGGCAATTTTACTTATGAAGAAAAACAAGAATTGGAAAGGTTAGCTACCTTAATACATACAGGTCTTGATCTTAGCCATTATTCAAGAAGTGATTTTATTATTCATCCTAAAAAGGGTATATATGCCCTAGAGGTAAATACTTTACCGGGTTTAACCAATGAGTCATTAATGCCAAAAGCCATTCATGCTGTTGGTTCTAGCATGCCAGAATTTATAGAACATCTGATTAAGCTAGCTAAAAATAAAAGATAATTAATTATTTGGGATTTCTTTTTTTCGGAATATATCAATTAAAAAGAATATATATCTTGTTCCATTTTTTGAGAGATTAAATAATATTGCTATCGTAAATAAAAAGATTGCAAAACTAGGGCTAAAGAAAGAAACAAAGATTGCTACAATAGAAGATCCAACAGGGAATAGAATATGCATATTTGCATGTTCATTTTCTTTTTTAGTAAAGGGTGTGTTTTCTATTGTATTTGATTTGATAGCATATCTCCTCATCACAAATAATGATATTCCTATTAAAATAATATTAATAGCGAAAAAAATTATTGCAGTTTTATAATAAATAAATTTTCCAAGAAAGTGAGATGAAAAGGGGACTAGAGCAACAAGAAAGAAAAATATTCCACTTAGGTTTGAAAACTGAGTATCAATATTTTTAGCGAGAACTGATGCGATGAGATGATGAGACCTCCAGTAAGTGAAAAGTAATGAGAAACTTAAAAGATAACTTAATAAAAGTGGATAAATTGCAACTAAAGAAGCTATAAGTGTTTGCTCGCTAATAACTCCTATATATTCTGGTACTCGTATTTCAAAAACTAAAATGGTCATAACGATAGCAAAAATTCCATCGGCTAATTGTTCTAATCTTATTTGTTTCATTTGTGATTTATATGGTTTATATAATTAACCACTTAATTAATTTTTTAATGTATTAATTATAGCATATTAATTTATATTGAAAATATGAAAGATTTATTGTA
>CAILJY010000003.1 GCA_903834665.1 uncultured bacterium
AACTCAAACAGATAGTGAAAAGGGTTACACCTTCCTAGAAGGTTTACGCTCCGCTCTTCGTCAAGATCCAGATGTAATAATGGTTGGAGAAATCCGTGATAGTGAAACCGCCAAAACTGCTGTAGAATCAGCCTTAACTGGGCATTTGGTCTTCTCAACTCTTCATACCAACAATGCCGCTGGTGTTATCCCCCGCCTTATTGACCTTGATGTAAATCCTAAAATATTAGTCTCTGCTTTATCTTTATCTATTGCTCAACGCTTAGTTAGAAAACTTTGTAATGATTGTAAAAAAGAAAAAGAAATTACTGAAGGAGAAAAAAATGTTATTAAAAAAATATATGAAACCGCTTTATCGAATGGAAAAGATTTCATAAATTATGGAATAGATATAAACGCACCAATGACATCATATACTGCAACAGGCTGTGATAAATGTAATAACACTGGCTATAAAGGAAGAATGGGAATTTTTGAAGCAATCCAAAATGATGCAAAAATTGAAGAGATAATAATTAAAAATCCAAGTGAAAGAGAAATAAAAGAAGTTGCCGGCAAACAAGGGTCTCTCAGTATGCGTGAAGATGGAGTAATAAAAGTTTTGAAAGGTATCACTTCACTCGAAGAAGTTCAAAGTGTGGTGGATTTGCTTGAAGAGTAATAAAAATTTCTGTTTTAAATAAAAACAAACCGGACATTATGTGCCGGTTTTATGTTTTTGTTATGAAATTTATTTTATTATCTTTGTGCCAATTGCATTTTGTCCACCTGCAGAACCTGACACTTTTTCTTGAGCTTCAAGAAAATAGAAGTTAGAAAGAAGATGATTTAAACCATCACCTTTTCCTTTTATTGTAGCCTTTACTGCGTAAGTTTTGCCTTCAAATGTAATTTTTTTGTTTGCATCTAGTGTAAAACTCTTATTCGGCAAAACAACAAAATTAAATGAATAATTTTCATCAGGATCAAAAGAAACTGTTATCATTTTCAACATTTTCCCATCTCTTTTTGCATCTTTAAAGATGGCTGGTGTAAGTGGTGGAACTGTTAATTGTACAATGATTGAACTATCAATTACGTATGTGTCACCGTCTTTAAACATAGTAATTTGCCTGGTAATTTTGGCCTCTATGTTTATCTCAAATTCATTATAGAAGGTAACAGGATCCGATGATGAAATTCCTGGGTAAGTATCGGAAAACCACAACTCTGGTTTTTTCCGCTCCAATTCTTGGGGGTTAGTTTGTGAATTTTCAACTGATTGCTCCACAGTTTTACATCCAACCAAAAATAATACAATCCCTATTGCTAGGGCAAAAAATGCATTTTTCATAATTATTTAAATTTAAGCATTCATATTTAATATAACTATACATTATTAAAATAAAAAGTCAACAGCAATTAATATGTGTGCGCATATAGCATTTTTCAGATAGAATTCAAAAATCTTTCTAAAAACAAAAAAGTCTTTCTATCTTCTAGAGATAAAAAGACTTCCGTCGTTTTTTATAAAAAGAACGCCTCACAAAGAACCCCTTCTGTTTCTTCATGAAAATACTTATAAATCGTTTGAAGGTATTTTGTATATACACCATTTCTCATGGTATTTAAATTCTGAATTGTCTCGAGCACATTAAGCCAATCAGGATTTTTAAAAAGTTCTTCCCATTTTTCTGTAGATATTAGGTGATTTATAAGCGACCCCTTAGATGTTTTTTCGACAATATTTCCTATATCTTCTTCATAATTTTTCATTTTTACTGAAGCAAAAACAATAACAATACTTGCTCTCACCATATTACAAGCGCAATGAATTTCTTTTTTCTCTTTTTCTGAAAAGTTCTTCATTTTTTTAAAGTTTATTAGAATTTAAAAATTTAATTTTAAGATAACACATAAATTATTATTAATCAATATTCTTCGATAAAGGGGTAAAATACAAAACTCCCCCAAGCCTTGCTTGGGGGAGTTTTTCAAAAAAAGATAAATCTCTAAACAATCCTTTGAGAGCATACACTTACAAAGTAACATAAGATTACAGGATGGTTGCAGTAAATAAAAATAAAC
>CAILJY010000004.1 GCA_903834665.1 uncultured bacterium
ATCATTACCAGAAAGAATGTATATCATATCCAATTTCTAACTTTCTTTTTATAATCACGATAAACTTGTCCATATTTATATTCGAGCATCTTTTCTTCTTTTTTTAAGAAAAATAATTTTGTAAAACCATAAGCAATAAAAGTAAATATAATACTAAAAAATGAATTAATTATTAAACTAAACCCAAGTGTCATTATAAAGAGACCAAAATGTGTTGGACTACGAAGATATCGATATGGTCCAAACTCAAAATTTGATCTTGAGCTATCTTTAAGAACTCTTTGTTGATAGTTTGATGAAGTCTTTTGAGCCCAATATATAATAATAGTACTAACTATTAACATTAGAAAACCAATATAATCATAGTATAAAAAAGAAAACATTTTCTTCTTCAAAAAAGTATCAAAAAATACCCCTAAAATAACAGCTAGAAAAAAAATAACATAAGAATGGACCAAAATAAAATGAACCATCCCACTACGATAACCTTTTTCTTGTATTTTATTTTTATTTGTTTCCATATATTAATCCTATCACCTGAAATTAATTTGCGCCACTATTTTAACTCTCCCCAACTCTTGCCAAATGACGATGAAACAAGGAGCGGAACACTCTCTTTTTCTATCATAAATTCATCAGGAATTACATTTTTCATGGCTTCTTCAATAATAATTTGAGCTTCTTTTATTTTATCTTTCTTTATCTCAAAAACCAACTCATCATGAACCTGTAAAACAAGTCTGACCTCTTCTAAAAGATTATTCTTTTTTAATTGTTCATCTACGTTTTTCATCCCTATTTTAATGATATCCGCGGTGGCAGTGCCTTGTATAGGGGCATTCATGGCCATCCTTTCAGCCATTGCTTTAATAAAAGGAACTGGTGATTTTATACCTGGGAAATATCTCTTTCTCCCAAAAAGTGTTTCCGTATATCCATTTTGTTTAGCAAAATTTTTTATACTATTTAAATAAGCTGCAATTGTAGGAAATTGAGCAAAATAATTATCATAAAATATTTGAGCTTCCTTCCGATCAGTTCCAAGGTTTTGACGAAGAGCATTAACTCCCATTCCATATAAAATTCCAAAATTAATAACTTTGGCTCGACGTCTCATGTCAGAAGTTACATCTTTCTCTTCCACATTAAATACCTTCATGGCCACAGCCGAATGGATATCTCTGTTCTCTTTAAAAGCTTTTATAAAAAATAAATCTTGAGACATCAAAGCTGCGACTCTAAGCTCTATCTGAGAATAATCAAAAGATGCTAAAAAATAACCTGGGGGTGCAATAAAAGCATTTCTAATATTTTTGCCTCTTTCTGTTTTAGTTGGAATATTTTGTAAATTAGGATTATTAGAAGCAAACCTCCCTGTGGTTGTTCCTGTTTGAATAAAATTGGCATGAAGACGACCATCTTCTTTTATAGAATTTGGAATTGTATCTATATAAGTAGAAAGTAATTTCTGTAATTCGCGATATTTTAGGATCTCGCCAATAATAGGATGCAGATCTTTAAGTTTTTCTAACTCACTCTCTCTTGTTGAAATAGCTCCTCCAGCACTTTTCTTTATACCCTTTAAAGATAAGCCTAGTTTTGTAAAAAGTATTTCTCCTAATTGTTTAGGTGAATTAATATTGAAATTTACGCCGGCAAGTTCTATAATATTTTTTTCTAAAACATTTAAGTCTTGATGGTATTCTTCTGAAATTTTATTCAAATATGGTAAATCTATCAAAATTCCATTTTTTTCCATTTGATCAATTATGGGAATTATTGGAATTTCTATCTTTTCATATATATAATTTAAATTTTCTTTTTTGATATCCTCTTCGAGTTTTATTAAGGTTTCTTCTAGTGTTTTACTACCTTTATAATTTATAACTTCATCAATATCGGGATTCGTCCTTTCAGAATTTAAAAGCCAGAAAGCAATTTTTATTTTATTTATTTTTGTTTGGTCTTCGGTAGAGATTTTCAAAATCTTACGAGCAAGGCCTGACTCCTCATCCTCCCTCGTCCGAGGACTTTGCGAAGAGGAGTTTTGAAAATCGTCATTTTTATTGTCTTTATCCAAAATATTCAAAAATCTATTCTGTAAACTTTTAAATTCCATTTCCTGAAAAAATTGAGCGACAGTACTTTTATCAACAGTACTTTTCCATTCATCCTTTGGTAACTCAAAAACAATCGGGGCATCAAGACGAATGGTCGCCAAAGTTTTAGAAAAAATTGCTTCTTCTTCTCCTTCTTTTAATAAATTTACAATCCGATCAGTTATTCCAAGTTTTTTTAACTCACTTAAATCTTTGTCTAAATTTTTATATATATTTTCAATCGTTTTATATTTTGAAATCAGAGTAGTAGCAGTTTTTTCTCCTATCCCTTTAATCCCAATAATATTATCAGATGGATCTCCGCGCAAACCCTTGTAGTCAGGTAAACTTTTTGGGCTAAAAGAAAAACGTTCAAAAACTTTTTTCTCATTATATAAAATCGTGTCATTTATCCCCTTCTTAAGAGTATAAACTGAAACTCGGTCATCTTTGACGAGCTGTAAAGTATCCATATCTCCTGAAGCAATTATAATATCTATTTCATCTTTGTTCTGTTCTAACTGTTCTACTATTGTGCCAAGCAAATCATCAGCTTCGAAACCTTCACATTCATACATTGGAATAGATAATGCTTTAAAAAAAAGACGAGAACTTATTAGTTGAGAAACTAATGCTTCATCAGCTTTTGCTCTCCCTGCTTTATAATCCACATAAGCTTCGTGCCTAAAAGTCTTTTTAGGGAGATCAAAACAAGCAATTATGTAATCTGGTTTCAAGTCTGTAATAATCTTAAAAAGCATCGTAGCAAGGCCATAAATGGCCCCTGTAGGCTCACCACGCGAATTTATAAACTCAGGTAGAGCATGATAGGCCCTATGGATAATTGCATGAGAATCAAGGAGAATTAACCTTTTTTTATTGTTATTTTTACTAGCCATAATCTGATTATAACATTTTGACAAAGAAAAACCCCTAATATTTTATTAGGGATTTTCAATTAAAAAGTCTTTCATTTTTTTGTGAATTCTTTTGTTAAAAAGAATCGAGTTTTCTTCCCCTTTAACTAGATCAAAATATTTAATATTAATAATCCTAGGTGAAAAAGGAAATGGTTTATCCGGTTTACTATAAAGAATTGGCTTCAAAAAAACAACCGGAACAATTGGAATATCTAAATCCAAAGCAACAGAGAATGCTCCATTTTTAAATGGGAGCAAAATTTCATCTACTTGAAAAGATCTCATTCTCGTTCCCTCTGGAAAAATTGCTAATGAGAAACCATTTCTCAATGCATTCTTCATTAATTCAACTACTTCTGTTTTTGATGATTGGCTTTTTCTATCAACAGGTATTCCTACTCTTTTTAGAAAAAATCTAAAAATTGGATATTTGTGCAAATTATTTCCATAGACAACCGTCCATTTTCTTTTATATCCCATCACTATAACGATAAGAATATAATCAATAAAAGAACTATGGTTGGCTATAAATATATATGGGCCACCCTTAGGGAAAATACCTTTTGTTTTAACAAAGACACCAAACATTAAAACAAAAATATTTGAAAAAACATACAAAAATAATCTGCTTTTATTAGGAAATAAAATTATAAGAACAAAAGTTATTATTCCTAAAAAAAACATGCATGGAAAAGATATCAGTATTACAACAAAAGTTGCAATATAATCATAAAATGTATTTTTCATATCACCTCCTTGTTTTTATTTACATTCTATCACTCTAAAAATATAAATCAAAAAGATATCTCTCTTTTTTGTTCATCAATATGGTTTAACTTAACATTACAAACATCATCTGACAAACAAGCCTCCACCATCTCTGGCCATTCTAATATAACAAGATTATCTTTATTCTCAATAATTTTATCCCAGCCAATATTTAATAATTCTAAATGTGATTCGAGACGATAAGCATCTATGTGTATCAAATTCTTAAACTTCGAAAAATATTCTGATTTTGAATTTATTTCATAAATTTTCATAATCACAAAAGTTGGTGAGATTAAATTTTTCTTAATTCCTAGTTGTTTAGCAATTTCTTTGGTTAGAGTTGTTTTGCCAGAACCAAGATCCCCGGATAAGGCGACAATAGTAGCCACAACTTTTTTGGGGTTATAAATCTTTTCCAATATTTTCTTGGCGATATTGGGTATTTCTTTTTCACTAAAAATAATGCTCATATCCATATATTAACATACCCCGACTAAAGCCGGGGTATGTTTACTTATTTTATTATTGGTGTGTTGTCGTTGAATGAGTGGTTACTGTTGTGTTTCGGCGATAGTAATATGTTCTAGTTATAAGTATTAATATAAGTATTAATACTATAAGTAATAACCATCCAATCAAAGTCATTCCTAAGATCCTTCCTCCAAAGAAAGCTGCAGCACCAAGTGAATTTGCATTTCCAGGATTATTTAAGACATAAGCCATAGCATTTTCTTGAGCTCCATTTGGATTTGTATAGATAAGAACTGTGGTTGTAACTATTTGAGCTAAAGTAGAATCTATAGAATCAACTCGAGCTTGTAAGTAAATAATTCCTTCATCGTTTGGTTCTAAATCATTAATTGGAACTGATAGAACTCTATCATCTTCTGAGTATGTTCCAAGAGAAGAATTTACTAAAGTTATACCTTCTGGAATAAATACTTGAACCATTGGATTGGTCAATCTTGAAATACTTATATTTTTATAAAATACAGTGTAATCAATTATGTCTCCTACTCCAATCATTTGATAACGATTTTCTATTCGAAGCATTATTGGGGAAATAGATCCATAAACAGTTGTTCCTTGAACTACTTCTCTTATTATTCTGGTTGTTGTATTTGTGTTGGTATTATTATTATTTTCATAATTATTATTGTTTGATACATACCCAGTTGTACGGAAGACTTCAATTGCTCCGCGAGATATTCCATTTGATCCTTCGGAAACTGCTCGGAAATAATATATTGTATTAGGACTTAGGTTTGTTAAATATTCACTGAAACTCATGTTGCCATTCGTTGTTCGTGAAGGTGTTCTCATCCCAAGGTAAACATTTGTACCATACTCAAAATAAGTATTAATATTATTACTCTGTGTACTTGTAATAAGACCATTTATTTGAGCACTGTTTTGAGTGATATTAGTTGCAATTGTTGTAACAACAGATGAGTTATATAAATTATCATCTCCATTTACTCTTATTGTAATTGATCTTGATTCACTATCGTCTCCACGAGCTCTCAAGATATAAGTGGTTGTTCTGTAAGGATAAACATCTTCTGTTCCATCTTCATCTACATCTCCGATGTTAGAAATACTAACATCATCACAATCACTTGTTCTCCATTTAAGAGTAACTTCATCTCCTTGATCAATATAATTATCATCAGCAGTAAAGCTGTCTATTGAACAATTATCATTATTGTTGTTATCTTCATCAACATAAATTCTTACTGAATCAGAAATAGAATGTCCATCTCTATCATAAGCAGTTAAGATATAAGTTGTATCTTCATTAGGAGAAACATCTTCACGTCCATTTTCATTAACATAGCCAATATCTGAGATTTTAACTCTTTCACAATTATTAGTTTCCCATCTTAGTGTTGTTTCATCTCCGTCATCGATAGAAGTATCATCTGCTTCAAAGTTTGTTATTTCACAAGTATTTTCATTATAACTATCAACATATACTGTGACTTCTTTAACTAGAGGATAATTGTCTCCATAAATATCAGAAGCTGTTAATCTATATGTCTTTGTATTTATAGGGAAAACAGTTCTTGACCCTGATTCTTGAACAGTTAGTCCTTCAAGAGTTACATAATTACAATTAAAAGTATCCCAATTTAAAGTTGAATAATCACCTCTTCCTATTGAAACAGGGTCAGCTGTAAAATTATTTATTGCACAAACTGTTGGAACAACAGTATCTACATATACAGTAACACTTCTAGTTTGAGGTATTAAATTGGAACCATATGCTCTTAATGTATAAGTTGTGGTACGTGTTGGCCAAACAACTTGTTCTCCATTAGTTGGAACTTGATATCCAAGATCTGAAATTGTTACACTTGTACAATTTACTGTATCCCATTTTAAAATAGATGACTCACCTTGATTGATCTCTGTTGGATTGGCAGTAAAATCATTAATGAAACAACCTGGGTTAACTTCATCAACGTAGACAGTGGCTTGAGCTGTAACTTCAAAAGGAAGTATTCCTGTTTTTTGTGCTACTAAAGTATAAGTTTTAGTTGCGTTTGGATAAACCAATTTTGTTCCAATAGCTGAAACTATTACTCCGTCTAATTTTACAATATCACAATTACTTGTATTCCATTTTAATAAAGATGATTCACCTTGATTAATATCTGTTGGATCAGCAATAAAATTATTAATAGTACATACGGGAGTATTTGTTGATACACATTTGTTTCCATTCCAAGATGTCCCTGAGGCACAACTTGCTGTTACTGTTTCTTTGTCGAGTTCTATACTGTTGTTGTAAAGTCTAAAAGTTGAGGAATTATATTTAATTGTAAATGGAAC
>CAILJY010000005.1 GCA_903834665.1 uncultured bacterium
AAAGATGACTTCAAACGAGATTCGAAATAAATTTTTAGATTTAACAACGATTGATGTTGTTGCACGTTTGTTTGTCGCATTATTCTTGGGTATGGTTATTGGGGCAGAAAGAGTTTGGGCGCATAAAACAGCAGGGATGAGAACATATGCTCTTGTTTCTATGGGTTCTGCTTTGTTTGTTATTATTTCAAATGAAATGGTCAAATATTATGCTGGTTTTTCAGGATTAAATCCATTAATGCTTGTGGCTCAAATAGTTGTAGGAGTTGGTTTTATTGGATCTGGTCTTATTTTTGCAAAAGAGACTAAGATGATGGGGCTTACTACCGCTACTGGTTTATGGGTTTCAGCTGGGATTGGGATGGCTGCTGGTTTTAAACTTTTTAATATAGCAATTGTTGCAACAATTCTTACTTTATTTATTTTCATTGTATTATGGTTTGTTGAAGAGCAACTTAAAAAGTCAAAATTTGTAAAAGAAAATTTTAATCAAGAAATTTAATAAAAGCCCCTGGATAAATCAGGGGCTTTTTAAATTTAAAATTTTGTTGTATTATAAAAAGATGACTTCAAACGAGATTCGAAATAAATTTTTAGAGTTTTTCAAAAAAAGAGACCATGCTTTTGTCCCCTCAGCTTCTCTTGTTACGACAACTATCGCAGGAGCTATGGATGCAACTCTTTTCAATACAGCTGGAATGCAACCTTTTGTACCATACCTTTTAGGTGAACCACACCCAATGGGAGTAAGACTCGTTAATGTTCAAAAATGTTTAAGAACTATTGATTTAAGTGAGGTTGGAGACAATACCCACAATACATTTTTTGAGATGATGGGGAATTGGTCGCTTGGAGATTATTTTAAAAAAGAAGCAATAACTTGGAGTTATGAATTTTTAACGAAAAAAGATGAAGGATTGGGTATCGATATATCTCGTTTATATGTAACTGTTTTTTCTGGAAGTGATGATGTCTCACGGGATGATGAATCTGTTGAAATTTGGAAGTCTCTTGGTTTGCCTGAACATCGTATTTATTATAAAAATTCTAAATCAAATTGGTGGAGTGCTGGCTTAAATTCACCCGCTGGTCCAAGTACGGAAATGTTTTATGACATTACTGGAGTTCTTGGAGATATGACACAAGTTGAATTTGAAAAAGCCGAAGATGAACAAAAGGTTGTTGAAATTTGGAATGATGTATTTATGACTTACCATCAAGTCGATGGAAAAGTAGAAAGTGTTTTACCTCAAAAAAATATAGATACAGGAGCAGGATTAGAACGTATCACTACAGTGGTCCAAGGAAAACAAAGTATTTATGATACTGATTTATTCTCACCAATTATAAAAAAGATAGAAGAATTATCTGGTTTTATTTATGGAGATAAAACTGATAGTGAATATATGAAAAATGGAGAAGAATGTTGGGTAGAGACAAGAAAACAAATAAGAATTGTTGCAGATCATATTCGTACAGCTGTTTTTATTATTGCCGATGGAGTATTGCCTTCAAATACTGGGCGTGGATACATTCTCCGTCGAATTTTACGTCGAGCTGTTAGACATTCTGATTTGATTTCACTTAAAAGTGGGGCATTATTATCTCTTTCTGAGATAGTTATAGAAAAGTATAAAGATACTTATCCTGAATTATTAAAAAATAGAGAGATAATAAAAAAGGAAATAGAAATGGAAGAATCTAAATTTAGACAGACCTTAGAGAAAGGTTTGAAAGAATTTAAAAAAGGGATTGATCCATTTATTCTTTTTACAACATATGGCTTTCCAATTGAATTGATAGAAGAAATAGCCTTAGAAAAAGGGATTATTATAAACAGAGAAGATTTTGACAAAAAAATGATTGAACATCAAAAATTATCTCAAACAGCTTCAGCTGGAGAATTTAAGGGAGGGCTTTTAAACCATGAAGAAAAAACTATAAAACTTCACACTGCCCACCATTTACTTTTAGCGGGGCTTCAATCAATAATAGATTCTAATATCAAACAAAGAGGAAGTAATATAAATGAAGAGCGTTTGCGTATGGATTTTATTTGTGATCATAAATTAACTGATGAAGAAAAAAATAAAGTAGAAAGTTGGGTTAATGATAAAATCCAAGAAGGATTAAATGTTGTAAAAAAAGAAATGCCAATAGCCGTAGCTGAAACACTAGGAGCACAGATGGAATTTGGCATAAAATATCCAGAAAACGTTACTGTCTATTTTGTAGAAAATAAAGATGGATCATTTGTTTCTAAAGAATTTTGTGGTGGACCGCATGTTTCTAATACTAAAGAATTAGGGCAATTTAAAATTCAGAAAGAGGAAGCAGTTTCAGCAGGAGTCCGTCGAATAAAAGCAATTTTGTTTTAATTTTTCCACAGTAATTTATAAAGCATTTTTATTAATCCTGTAGTATACTATAAGTACTATGGGATTTTTATTTGGACTACAAAAAAAAGAAAGCCTTGTCGCAATTTTTGATATAGGATCAGGAAGTGTTGGAGGTGCTTTGGTCCGCATCCCAACCGATGGTACTGGTGCTCCTTTTATTCTTAAATCTGTCAGAACAGACATAAAATCACGCGCCGATTTTAATATTAATATATTTATGGAGGACATGTTCGTAGCTTTAGATGAAACTTCTAAAGCAGTTTATAATTTTAAATTAGGTGCACCAGAAGAAATAGTTTGTGTTCTTGCTTCTCCTTGGTATATTTCAGAAACTAGAACAGTTAAAATGATAAAAGATAAATCTTTTATATTTACAAAACGTAAAGCAAATGAATTAATTCAAAAAGAAATTATTT
>CAILJY010000006.1 GCA_903834665.1 uncultured bacterium
GTCAGAATTATATTTTTTATCTAAATATTTCCCTACAATTAAAGCTATTATAATCGGAACTGATATTGAAGCAGAAACTTGAGCAAATACTATTAACCCTGGCCTCCACCACATATTGTTATTTTTATTATCCATATAATGAAAAGGCTTAAAATAGCCTTGTGCGTGTGGAAGGAATCGGACCTTCGACCTCTGTCTTATCAGGACAGCGTTCTACCACTGAACTACACACGCAAGGTTCTACGCATTCAAACCAACAACTACCCACACAAGGTTCTATGCATTCAAACCAACAACTACCCACACAAGGTTCTATGCATTCAAACCAACAACTACACATGCATATAAAAACAAAAAAGTTAGTTTTAAAAAACTACCTTGATACTATATCAAAAATATCTTATATTTGCAATTTAAATAAAAAACCCTTATTTTTTCAAATAAGGGTTTTTTATTAGATAAAACTAATTATCTTTGGAAACTACCACGTGGGCGTTCCTCCATAGGACGAGCCTCGTTTACTGTAAGATTACGACCATCGTAATCTTTACCATCAAACATTGAGATAGCTGTAGCTGCATCGGCATCGTTTTCCATTTCTACGAAACCGAAACCTTTTGAGCGACCTGTCATCTTATCCATAATAATGGTTGCTGAAGCGACAGCTCCTGCAGCACTGAAATGAGCTTTAAGCTCATCGTTAGTAGTCTTATAAGGAAGACCACCTACATACAACTTTTTTGCCATATATGACAATGTATTCTCATAGTGATACTTGCATATCATCTACTTGAAGAAAACTAATTTATAAATGTAATCGCATAGCCGATTTTCATTTACATACTCAATGTTTAAAGCAACGAATATGAAACAAATACCAAAACATATAGCTAACTACTGGGGAGAATTATAACAGATATATAAAAACTATGCAAGGAGAAATTTATAACTATCTTAGTAAAATAGAAGAATAATTTATTTTTTTACTATCAATATTTCAAATCCTTTTATTGTTTTTATTTCGGTTTTTAGTTCAGATAAAGTAGGTGTGGAGAGCATTTCTTTGTTTGAAAAGAAATTTTTTTCTGTCGAAGCAAATACTGTCCCATCTGGATTTAAGAATTTTATTGTATAATGATCACCACTTACCATGTTTTTTCTTCCTGAAAATTCTTGCCCATTAATTAAAAAGCTTGCCCATTTATTATTTTCTAAAGATTTAGCCCCCAAATTGGCAATAAAGGCCCCACCAGTATTTAGTTTTTTTGATAAAATCTCAAAAAAATCTTTTATATCATCTATATAATTTATGGAGTATTGCATAATAACACAGTCTAAGGAATTATCTTCTTTACTATTTAAATAGCCAGTGAAATTGTTTTCAATAAAATGAATATTTTCAGATTGATTAATTTCCTTTGATGCTATTTCGAGCATTTTAGGGGAAATATCAACCCAATCTAATTCTGAACCATTTTTTGTTTTTTCTAATATTTTCTCATATTTTTGAGGATTTGCACCGGCTCCTAGATTAGCCATTTTTATTTCTTTATCAACAAAAATTTCCATAGCAATATTTTCTATTACTCCTGAAACAACACTGTGTTCTTCTGTGTCTTCTTTTTCTCTTTGAGCAAAATTTTCAGCAGTTTTTGGATTTAAATACATCTCAATTTTTTCATTTTCTTTTCCACTTATAGGTTTTTCGATTTCAAATTTATTCATTATTTTTATATTTCATATAAGTTATTAATAATACAATATAGCTATTTTATAAAATTATTGCTAATTGCCCAATTAAAAATTTCTTTCATTTCAATGTAACTTGCACCACCTTTTATAAAATGATTGTTACTTGTAGCTTTTAAGGGTTTGCCACTTTGATAAAGTTTTAAAAAAATAGATTTTTTAATATCACCAAAAGTTCCACCTGATCTAATAAATCTTTGTCCTTCTTCAGTTATGGAAAATTCTATGTTTTTAATTTGAGAATAATACTCTTCAGCTTCTTTTTCTCTATTTTCTAATTCTACTCTTTGTGCTTCATTTTCTTCCATAATAGATTTGCTATTTTTTATTGGGTCCCAATATATTCTTCCATTAGCAATAGCGACATGCCTTCTTGTTCCATCATTCATTGTTATGTACCCATTATATAAATCTTCAATTTTTGAAATTAAATCATTCACCTTAATAAGACCATCTATGTCTATGCCATCTTTCTCTATATAAGTCATAACAGTTAAACTATCCTTATTTAGAGAACTACTTTTAATAATAGAACTATTTAAGCTTCCATGAAAATAGACTCCCATAATTGTTTTTTGTAAATCATAGTCATACTTACTATTGGAGTTAAAAATAATTTGATTATCAATTCCTTTGTTTTTTAGCTCAGTATTAATCAGCAAAAATAATTCTTTGGCTTTTTCTTGTTTTTTTAATTCAATTTCTAATTTCTTTTGTTTTTCATATTCTGGGATAAGTTGAGAAAGTGCTTCTTTTGCAGCTTCTTGTACAAGTTGTCCTGGTTTTTTACTGAATGGAACACTTTCATCACCCAATGTAACATGGTATTCGTTACCTTTTTTGTTAATATTTTTTATATGTTCATATTCCTCTCCAATTTTATTATTTTCAAATCCCATATGTATATAGTAAAATATTATGATATATTTAGCAATATACACATAAATTTTAATTAATAAATAGATACTAAATTAAAGGCTACTCTTTATATTTATGAATTTATAAAAACAAAAAGCTCTTACAAATAAATATATAAGAGCTTTGTGGTGTTGTATTGTAGCTGTTATTTGAAAACAGCTACGTAGGTTTTTTCTTCAGTCGTACCGGCAAAAACATGCCCTTCGAAGATTTCATCAGTATCCTGATCAATTTCCATAGACTTCCAGTAAGCCATTGAGGGAATCACGATGGATTCTCCTTGATATCCGTTGAAGTGGAACAAAGACCCAGGGAATATAATTTTCATACGTTCCTCATCATTAAAATATCTTTTGAAATCAATTGTAAATTTTGCTGGAATTAATTTCGGATTGTTGATTAAATGATTGAGGTGAATATCATTCAAAATTTTATCTTGTGGATAAGATTTTGATTCTTCGAGACTAATGATATCAATTTCTTCTCGATTCAAAATAATTCTTTTTGTTTCGTTACGATAAACAATGAAAGAATTATTTTCTAAAAAAGAATGAGGAAATACTTGGCGATTGATAGTTTGCGTTTGCATTTTTTCAAATTTTTAAGATTTAGTTTCTCTCAGATTAACTCCAATTCATGAAGTTGTCAATATCTAATTTTAATCGTGAGGTCTTGCCTCACGATAATTTTGGCTCACGATAAACTATTAGGCAAGATTTAATCGGTTTCTTCTGCGTCACCAATTATACCGGAAGATAATGATTCTATGATTTTATCAATACCCCCTTCCATAATTATGGGGATATTTGACCAAGATTGACGAATACGATGATCGGTTACCCTATCCTGAGGGAAATTATATGTACGGATTTTTTCTGAACGATCAGCTGTTCCAATTTGATTTTTTCTGTCGCCTGAATATTTACGAGCTTCTTCTTCGTCTTTTATCATTTGAAGTTTTGAAGTTAGCATCATCATAGCTTTCTCTCTATTTCCAAGTTGAGTTCTTTCTGTTGTACAGCGAACGTCTTCACCTGTCGGCTTGTGAATTAAACGCACAGCTGTTTCAACTTTGTTGACATTTTGTCCACCGGCTCCACCTGAGCGTGAATATTCTATTTCTAGATCAGCAGGATTAATTACAATGGTAGTTTTCTTTTTTAAGGGTAATACTGCAACTGAAGAAGTAGATGTATGTATTCTTCCATTTTTTTCTGTTTGAGGAACACGCTGAACTCGATGAACTCCAGTCTCATATCTTAGTATTTTATAAACATCTTTACCTTTTATTTCAAATGAACCTTCTTTATATCCTCCTGCACTACTTAAAGATTCATTTAATATTTTCCATGACCATTTATTTTTTTCGGCAAACCTTTCATACATGTGAGCTAATTCCCAAGCAAATAAAGACGCTTCATCCCCGCCTGCTCCAGCTCGTACTTCAAGAATAATTTCATTGGGGAATTCCTCTTCTTCTATTTCTTTTTTTATCATTTCCTCTAGTTGTCTTTCTATTGCTTCTTTTTGAAATTTTATATTTTGTAATTCTTCTTCAGCCAATTCTTTAAGACTTTCATCTTGTAGGATCATTTCATTTACTTTTTTTTCTTCACCTAAAAGACGCTCATACTCAAGAGCGAAATAACTAGTTTTGTGATCTTTTTTTAATTGTTCTAAATCTAAAGACATATGCTTGATTATATCATAATATTACTTGCATTTTATCGTAACAAACTTTTTCAAGAAAAAATGTCTGGCTCCTCGTATCCCTCGTCCGAGGACTTTTTTATTGATAAAGTTTGTGAAGATTTCAAAAATAAAAAGCCCCTATTGAAAGAGCTTTTTATTTTTTTTACCTTATTTCTTTATTTTTGTAATCTTTACTGATGCAGCGCGCTTTTTGAAACGATCAACACGTCCTGCTGTATCGAGAACTTTTTCATTTCCTGTATAAAAAGGGTGGCATTGGCTACAGATTTCAACCTTGATTTCATTCATTGTTGAACCAACTGGGAAAATTGCCCCACAAGCACATGTAACTTCTGATTTATTATTATATTTTGGGTGTATATCTTTTTTCATATATTATGTGATATTATCACGATTTTATTAATCTTGCAATAGATCTATATTATTTTGAATTCCAATTTTTAATTTCATTACACTATTACTATATGCACAAGTTGTACCCCTAGAACCATAATAACGACAAGCTGCATTAGCTTGAGAACTAGGAATATTTCCTATTGCTCCTTGGTCTGTAAGTTTCATTGCCGATGCCATAAATGCATCTTTAGGACTCCATGGATCTGCATCGTGCCCTAAAAGAGATTTTAATCGACTTTTATATCCTCCCCAAGTAGAAGGAATAAATTGTGCAGGACCCATTGCTCCACCATATCCGGCTACTCCTTGGATTGGGCAAGATACTCTTGTTTTAAAAGGATCTCTTCCTAATGCTGTGGTGATAGCAAAGAAATCATCGATGTCACCTTTTCTCCCTGGCAATCCCATAGGCTTCATTACATTAGGGAAAGCTTTTCCTGTATTCATTCCAACTCCTGCTCCAGTTTTTACATCAGTAAGATAACATTGCCCAACATTTGATCCAAGATTTGTTTCTTGAGTTAGTATCGCAAGTAGAAATGCTGGGTCTATGCCAAATAATTTTTGAGCCTCTTTGGCATAAACAAGCGCTGTTTCAAAATTGATTTTTGTTGAACCTCCAACTAGATTAAATATTGCGGCGAGTATTTCAGTTCGTCTTTTAGCTTTTTCTGTAAGAACTTTTTGATATTCAGATTCTTTATTTTTACTAATATTTAAGAGTGTCTTTTTCTCAGCCTCACTAAGTTCTACTTTTGCTTTAGCACTTTCAAGCTCATACTTAGTGTCAGTTTCTTGATTTCTTTTTTCTTCAAGATTTTTTCTCTCAGACTGGGTTAAAACTTTAACTCCGCGTATTTCATTAACTGAATCCTGAATTCCTTTTTTAATAGAAGCAAAAGCATCAATATCTCCATAAGCTTCAGAAATATTTTCTTTTGATAATACTAAAGCCAATATAGACTTATCGTCCATTTGTCTTTCTTTCCTTATTAATTGGGCCAAAGATTCTTTTTCTTTTTCAATTTTAGTTGATAAGGCTTCAATTTTTTTATTTTTTGCATTTATTTCACCTCCTAATTTTTGAATAACTAAATTTTTAGCTTTTATATCAAGTTTTGATTTTTGTATTTGAGCTGTTAATATGGAAATATCACGAGAGATAGATACAGATTTACCCTTTTGTTTTTCAAGCTCTTTTTGTTTAACTGCTATTTCTTTTTCTAATTTTGATAATTCTGATTCAAGTCTTGCTTTGTCAGCTTGAGCATTTTCTAATACAACATCAGCCCTAATATCAGGTATTTTGTAGTTGAAAAAACCAATCATTATCAAAAGAATAAAGATGGAAGAAAAATATTTTTTTATATAAAAACTCATCTTTATATTGTATCATAAAAACACCCCGATTTATATCAGGGTGTTTTTATTTTCTCAATATATAATATTATTAAGCTTTTTCTTCTGTCTGCTCTTCTTCTTTTTTACCTTTCTTTTCTACTTCAATAGAAGACAAATCTACTACAGTTTCTTCTTCTTTTTCTTCTTTAATTGGAGCAATAAGAGCAATTACTTCATCCATAGGTGTTTTCATTGTAACTCCTTTAGGTAATTTTATATCACTTATGTGTATTTGATCATCTAATACAGCAAGAGTAGAAACATCTACAACAACATTGTGAGGAAGATCTTTAGGAAGAGCTTCAATTTCTATTTCGTGCATAACCTTTACCAATACCCCAAGACTATTTTTTTCAGCAATCGCTGTTCCAATAAATTCTACTGGGATAGTTACTTCAATAGGCTTATTCATATCAACAGCTAGAAAATCAACATGGATAGGAAAACCTTTTACTGGGTCAACTTGCATGTCGTGGATAAGGACATCTATTTTTTGAGATGTTCCTGTCTTTTTATCCCCTTCTATTTCAAGAACAATAGTACTTGATTCTCCGGCGACTTTTAATATCTTTTCAAACTCTACGCTCGAAACGGAAATCATTTGATTTTCCACACGAGCGCCATAGACGACACCAGGAACCATACCGTTAGATCGTACGATAGCTAGTCTGTCTGTCTTACTTCGCTTTGTTGCGGTTAATTTATTCATGGATAAAATAATAACATTAAAAACATACACTTGCAAGCATTTTAAACAAAAAGAGAATCCCTTTTACGAGGATTCTCTTGTTATATTTTAGTCAGAATGTGGAATTGTTTTACCGTTTTTGTTAATTAAGAAAATTCTATTCCCTTTCATTACTGAGCTAACTGGTTCTTTTTCTCCCCAGAAGTCAGAAGCTGTATCAAATTGGGGTTCGATAATTATTTTTTTTGTATCATCATCAATAAACCCTATTTTACCCATTTTTTTGACTCTCCGTGGATTTGCCTTACAAAAATCTATTTGGTCAAATTGACCATCAATTTTTTTGAAATTTTTATCAACGAAGATAACTTCTATAAAATTTTTTTTGATAAAATTGTTATTTCTCTCTAAAACCATACTTCCATTTTCGAAAATATGTATAGGGAAATCAACCAAATACCAATTTCTTTTAAGCATTTCTCTTTCTTCTCTTTTTATAGCTCTGTTTTGGAACATAAAAGTTGTAATCAAAATAGGACCACAAAAGATTAAGGCAATAAAATATGAACTTATTTCATCTAAATCTTTACTTAAAAAATAAAAAATTAGGTAAAAGAAAAAAAAGATAATCCCCATTCTTGTTAGTACTCTAACTACTTGGGTCGGAATTAGAAAATTTAATAATACTGATATTGCCATTGATATTATGAAACTAGGCAAAAGTATTAATAATTGGCTTATTACTTTTTCATCATAAACTGCCGATGATGTTAATATTATTAACCCCATAACAATAATGATAACTCCAATAATTGTTGAAGGAAAATTTTTCTTGTTTTTCATTTCTTATTTTTTTGAATGTTTTTTGAAGAAATTTTATCTATTTTTAACATAAAAAGTGGTAATTTGTCAAATAAAAAATCGCGAGGAAAGACCTCACGATTTTTTCTATATAATGGATTTATTGTTATTTAATTTTATTAAATAGTTTTAATCTTTGTTCCACAACTTTTTCTATTGCATCTACTGCAGGTTTTAGAATTTTATATGGAGCAATTTCATTTGGATTTTCTTTTAGATATTTTTCCAATGCTTCTTTATAAGCTACGCGGATTTCAGTATTTATATGAACTATCGAGATACCAGCATCTATTGCATCTTGAAAGTCTTGATCAGAAATTCCAGAGCCTCCATGTAAGACAAGTGGTACTCCACAAGCTTCTCTTATTTTTTTAATTCTTTTTATGTCTAATTTGGGATTACCACCTTTAACCATGCCATGGATATTTCCTACTGAAGGAGCAATCAAATCAATACCTGTTTGTTCAACAAAATATTTGGCATCATCTTGTGTGGTCATTGTTTTTTCTGATACTCCTTCGGGAATTTCTTCTAATAATTTTGAAGATTGACCAATAAACCCGAGTTCTGCTTCTATTAAAATATCTCTACCCTCTTTCCCCCCTAATTCTTTAGCATATTCTACGCATTTTTTTGTTAATAAAATATTTTCTTCAAGTGGTAATTTAACAGCATCTATAATCGCCGCGTCATAACCAGCTAAAAGTGCGTCTTTAACAGATTCAAAACTATAATGATGATCAGCATTAAGAAAAATCGGATAATTGTCTCTCTCTCGAACTTCTTTTATGATTGCAGAAATTTCATCTCGTCCAACAAATTCTTCTTCTCCTTCTGAAACACCAATAATCACGGGAACATTTAACTTTTGGGCGGCATTATAAATACCATGGAAAGCTTCAATATTAGAAATATTAAAATGACCTATTGCAATTTTTTTCTCCTCAGCTTCTTTTATATATTCACGTAATGTTTTAAGCATATATATAATTATAACACATTATGATATAATCTATATATGGAAGAAAATAAACAAATTGATTTTTTATCTATAGGAGATATTGCTACCGAGCCATTTATAAAAATTAAAGAAGCCGAAGAAAAATGTGATCCTGATGGTAATTATTGTAAACTATGTTTAGATTATGGAGGTAAAATTCCTTATGAATCCAATGAGGTCTGTCATGCTGTTGGTAATAGCTCAAATGTATCCATTGCCCTTTCAAGATTGGGAATGAATTCATATTTAGTTTCTTATGTTGGAGATGATGTTACTGGATCAGACAATATAAAACAATTAAAAATAGAAAATGTTAAAACTGATTATTTGAATGTAATTAAAGGTTTGGAATCAAATTATCATTATGTTTTATGGTATGGGGCTGAACGTACTATATTAGTTCGACATACTGAGTTCCCTTATTCTTTTTCTCTTGATACACCTGAACCCAAATGGATTTATCTTTCCTCTTTAGCTTCTAATTCATTAGATTACCATAAAACTATAGGAGAATATTTGAATAAGCATCCCAATGTATCTTTGGCTTTTCAGCCTGGAACTTTTCAAATAAAATTTGGGATAGGGCCACTTTCAGATATTTATCGAAATACAAAAGTTTTGTTTTGTAATCATGAAGAAGCAGAAAAAATTTTGAATACTAAAGAAAAAGATATTCCGAAATTGATCAAAATGATGCATAAATTGGGCCCTAAAATTGTAGTAATAACAGATGGAGAAAATGGTTCGTATTCATATGATGGTGATGTTATTTTATTTATGAAAGCTTTTTATCATAAACCAATTGAAACTACCGGGGCTGGAGATTCTTTTTCTGGAGCATTTATCGCTGCATTATTCTTGGATTATTCAATATCTGATGCAATGATTTGGGGTGCGGTAAATTCATCATCTGTAGTATCTTACGTTGGTCCTCATAAAGGACTTTTAAATAGAAAACAAATAGAAGAATTTATAAAAGATATTTCACCTGAAGATAAGCCAATTATTTTATTTTAATTTTTTCTTTTTAAAACTTTTTCTACTTTTTCAATTATATTAACTATATCTATTCCATAGTATTTTGTTAATTCTTCTGGCGTACCTGATTGCCCAAATTTATTATCAATACCAACAAATTCTATTGGGACGATATAATTACTAGCTAAACATTCAGCAACTGCACTCCCCATTCCACCCATAATTTGATGATCTTCGACTGTCACAATTGCTTTTGTTTCTTTTGCGAGTGTAATAATTGCCTCGGAATCTAGTGGTTTGATTGTTGATAAATTCATAACTTTAGATTTTATTCCTTTTTTCTCAAGAGTGTAAGCTGCCATTATTGCTTTATATAAAATAGGACCTGTCGCGATTATTCCAACATGAGCTAACCCTATTTCTGGAGTAAAAAATATTTGAGCCTTACCTATTTCAAAAGGAGTTTCATCTGTTGTAATTATCTCTGTATTATTACGAGCAAGTCTCATGTATGTCGGATCTTTTGTTTTAGCGCATGCTATCGTAGCTTTTTGAGCTTCAATCAGATCACAAGGTGAGATCACAACCATATTGGGGATAACGCGAGTTATGGCGATATCTTCCAAGGCTTGATGACTTCCTCCGTCTGGCCCAACAGATAAACCAGAATGAGAACCTATAATTTTAACTGGTTGATTGTTATAACAAATAGTAGTCCGAATTTGTTCCCAATTTCTTCCAGGACTAAACATTGAATATGAAGTTATAAATGGAATTTTCCCCATTGAAGCTACCCCACTTGCGACAGTTGCTAGATTTTGCTCTGCTACTCCAAGATCTATAAATCTTTCAGGGAATCTTTCAGCAAAAAGATCTACTTTTGTTGATTCAGTTAAATCAGCACATAGAACAATTATATTTTCATTTTCTTCCCCTATTTTCAATAAGCCTTTTCCAAAACCCAAACGAGTTGAACTTTTTTCTACGTTCTCATTAAAAATTTTGGTATTTAATTTTAGATTTTGATTAATCATATAGATTTTGTAATTCTTTCAAAGCCATCTCAGCTTCTTCTTTACTGGGAGCTTTACCATGCCAACGAAAATCATTTTCCCAGGCCTTTACCCCTTTACTTGGTATTGTATGTGCAATTATGACAGAAGGACCACTCTTATTTTTCTTTGCTTTAAAAATTGCATTATTAATTTCCCAAAAATCGTGACCATTTACATTTTGCGTATTCCATCCAAATGTTTTATATTTCTCACCCAAATCACCAAGAGGCATTACCCTCTCTGTATTTCCTCCAATTTGAATATTATTTCGGTCAACTATGACAATAAGGTTTGAAAGTTTTTCTTTATTAGCCAGCATTATTGCTTCCCAGGTATTACCTTCGTCGTGCTCTCCATCAGATAAGATTGCATAAATAGTTTTATCCCCTCCATAAATTTTGTCTATGATTGCCATTCCAATAGCCTGGGATAAACCAGAGCCTAAAGGACCAGAAGAAGTTTCCATAAATGGTAAATATTCACTATGTGGATGACCTTGTAAACGTGAACCGAATTTTCTTAAAGTTTGGAGTTCTTCTGTGGGAAAGTATCCAGCATGAGCGAGTGTTGCATATAAAACTGGACAGATGTGTCCATTGGAAAGGATAAGCCTGTCTCTATTAATCCAAAGTGGATTTTTAGGATCGTGTTTTAATGTATGAAAATATAATATTGTAAATATATCTGTCATTCCAAGAGATCCAGCAGTATGACCAGATCCTGCATCTCGTAGCATTCTGATAATACTTTTACGTATCTCATTTGCTTTGATTTTTAGTTTTTTTATTTCCTCATCAGTTAAATTTTCCATTGTTTATATTTTAACAAAATATAAAAGTAAATGCTATAATCTAATAGTGAAAGATTTTATAAAAATTATTTTACGTGGAGTCGGCCAAGTTATGTTTCAAAATAATGCCATTTCAGGTTTTATATTTTTAAGTGGCATTTTTTATAATTCTTGGATAATGGGAATTTTTGCAATATTAGGAAATTTAATAAGTACATTTTTTGCTTATTTATTTGGATATGATAAGAATGATATTCAAAATGGTTTATATGGATTTAATGGTACTTTGGTTGGAATCAGTTTATTTTTTTACTTTGGATTTAATTATATCTCTATAATTGCATTAATCTTCACTTCTATTTTATCTAGTGTTTTTATGCATGAAATCAAAAAGAGATTTCCAGCTTTTACTTCACCTTTTGTTTTTTCTGTGTGGATAATAATTTTTATTCTTTCTTTCTTTAATATATCCCCATTATTAAATACAAATATAATAGATAATATTTCTTTTGATTTATTTAAATCTATAAGTATAGGTTTTGGTCAAGTTATGTTTCAAAATAATATGATTACAGGCTTATTATTTATATTTGGGATATTTATTAATTCAAAAAAAATAGCATTATATGCTATTTACGGAGCAATTCTCAGTACACTTATTTCTATTATTTTTTCTTTTGATATTTTAATGATTAATTTAGGAATTTTTAGTTACAATGCAATTTTATGTAGTATTGCTTTAGCTAATAATCAAAAGAGAGACTATATATTTATTACAGTTGCAATAATTTTATCTGTATTTATTACTTATTTATTTAATCAAATAAGTCTAATAGCACTAACAGCACCTTTTGTTATATCTACTTGGTTTATTTTATATATAA
>CAILJY010000007.1 GCA_903834665.1 uncultured bacterium
GGAAGTATTTTTTACTTGACTTTACAAATTGAAAAATGTAAGGTGAAAGAAAAATTGTTTAACTTAAATTCTTTTATATATGAAAAATTATTACTGGTGGATCATTTCACTTATTAAAAAAGATTTTGTTGGGGGAGAGGGTCCTGATGACGATTCTTATCCTATTAAAATCAAAAAGATTTTCAAATTTTTTGGTCCAAACAACAAAGAAACTTATCAAAAAATTTTTTCTGCAATAGCAGACGAAGAAAAGGAAGTTGATTTTGTTTGGTGTCTTGGGAGTAAAGGAGAAGAATTATCTTTTTCCGAGGATCTTAAAGAATATCTCATCACTTTTAAAGGAAGAAGCACTTTAAAAAAGGCTCTTCAGAATACTGGATTTAAGGTTGTTGCTCAAGATATAAAACTTTAATCTTTTTTATAAATTGGCCTCTAAACATAATGGGGCCTTTTTTATTCCCCATCTATTATACTCATTCGAACATCCTTCCAAGTTCGGAGCAAAATTTTAAGCCATATTTTACAATGGTTATTTTTGGGACCAGCCTGCTCCCGAACTATCGTGAGGGCTGGCAGGGGTTAGTAGAAGTTCGAACCTAAATATATAGTGATACCCACTGTGGGGTAAATGTGATAAGATAAAAATATGGCTTTTGATATACCCCCACAGAATAATGAAAAAATTGAGAGTGAAAATATTATTCAAAAACTTAAATTAAAAACTGGTGAAGAATTATCTCTATTAAAACAATCAAGTGGTGGTAATTCAGATTTAGAAGTTGGATACATATTGCAAGGCAAATTGAAAAATAATGTTCGGATTGGTTTTCCTATCGAGTTTAATAATGGTGGAAATACAAGTAATATAAAGAGTATAAAAGAAGAAAACGGAAAATATGTAGTACGAACAATGACTTCTGTTTATGAAATACAAAATAAAACTCCTGAAAAAGAATTAAATAACATTTTAAAATTTGAATCATTTGAGACGGAAAGAGGTTCTATTTATAAGGTTTTAGGAAATGGACAAGTCCAAAGAACTAAAAATATTTTAGATAACCCAGATTATTTGGGTGATGATAAAGGAGAAAAAAAAGAAAGAGATCCTTCAGATATAATAATATTTTATGACTCAAAGAAAAGCAGAGCATATCTTGATGATTTTAGTGCAACAGATTCAAAAAGTGGCAAGACTGTAGCTCAATCAATAGATATTGGAGTATATAAGAAAATTAACGAAAAAACTTATCAATTGGTAAAAAATAATACTCAGATTGATGGACCTTTTATTTTTTTAAGAGTAAGAAAAGACGACTTTTTTAAATTAAAAGAATCATTTGATTTTAATGAACTTAAAAATTTTCAAGAACGAACAATGAAGCCTGAAAATAGAGGGTTAGGTGCTTTAATTCCAAGTGAAGGTGGAAATATTACTAATATACCTGTAATTGGTTTAAATACAGTAGATTATAGATACGGTGCTGATGGGAAAATTTCAAGTATGCATAATGGAAATAAAATTACCTCTATAAAAGAAAGAAAATAATTTTAATTTTTTATTATACCCATTTGAACTTCCTCCCAAGTTTGGAGCAAAATTTGGACCCTAATTTATATGGGTTATTTTTGCTACACTGGATAGATTACGAACTTGTGATATAATATATATTATGAAGTTAGAAAAACAATTGGGGAATAATGTTCAAGAAAAAATTATAACTAATGAATCTGTTCAAGAAGTAGTTCCTATTGAAGTTATTAGTGAGGAAGATAAACAAGCTAAGTTTGAGAAAAAAACTCAAAATAAAATAGATGATGATAAAAAAATTGACGAGATTAAAAAGGAATTAATTGGAGAAAATGAACCCACAAAATACAAAGTAACAGGAGGGGAGGATATTATTAGTGTTGCTAGAAATACTTTTAGAATGGCCAATGCTTTTAAGGGTCCAATTATTGCAGAATTTAATGATGTAGAATTAATTATTAATCCTGGAGATAATGTTGAAGATGTTGTTCGTCAGTTTATTTCAAAAAATTATAAAGAAACAGATTGGTCAGAAACAAATCAAACTCCAGAAGGTCTTTTGAAAAAAATAATGGATCGTGCCAGTGTTGAAAAACCATTAAGATATGTTTCAGAAGTTATGGATAAAATAATTGATGTTGCAAAAAAAGTGTCCGAACTATCAATAAATCAAGAAGGTCCTGTTGTAACAGAATTTAATGATGTTGAATTAATTATTAATCCTGGGGATACCCCTGAAGATGTTGTCCGTCAGTTTATTTCAAAAAAATATAAGGGAACAGATTGGTCAGAAACAAATCAAACACCAGAAGATCTTTTGAAAAAATGGATGAAATAAAAAATAGTTTACAATATCCTTATATATCAATTGTGATACTTATGATATATATAGTATATCTATTCACTATCTTTTAATCTCTCTATTCGAATATTCTCCCAAGTTTGGAGCAAAATTTGGACCCTAATTTATATGGGTTATTTTTTGTATTCTAGATGGGTTACGAACTTATGGTATAATATTAAAATGGTCATAGACATAGAACTAACTTTGAATAGATGGGGATTTGGGAAAATTGCAAAAAATAAATTTCAGTTTATTTTTCTTCGATTTTCTTTTTGGAAGATTCCCCATAAATATTCGATTTCTTTTGAAATTAATTGGAAGACAAAAGAAGAACAAGATTCAAATTTAAAATAGAGCAAGTAATTTCTTAATTTCTCTTAAAGAAACATTCGGGCTGGGGAACACCTCCTTCCACTTAATAGTTTGTGGTGTATCTGTCCAAGCGAGCTCGTAGATTTTGTATATTTCTGTTATAATTTTTCAATGGAAGAATATTTAGAATTTACAAAAAAAATAGCCAAAGAAGCAGAAGAGATAGCTTTGAAGTATTTTAGTTTTGAAGTGGAAAATATATGGAAAGAAGATAATACTCCATTGACAAAAGCTGATACAGAAATTAATGATTTAGTTATACGAAGAGTTAATGAAACTTACCCAGAACATAGTATTTATGGGGAAGAAAAAAGTGAAATAAAAGAAAATTCAAAATACATTTGGGTTTGTGATCCAATAGATGGGACGATGGCTTTTTCGTGCGGGATACCAACATTTGTTTTTTCTATTGCATTAGTTGACCAATCAAACGGGTTGCCTATTTTAGGAGTAATTAACGATCCTATAATGAAAACTATGTATTGGGCTTATAAAGATGGGGGAGCTTATAGAAATGGTAAAAAAATTATTGTATCAGATAACGCTGTATTAAAAAATACATATTTAAATACTGCAGCCTCAGGAGGGTCTGTTGGTTTTTCAAATTTACCTCTCATTAAAACATTAAGTGAAAATAAGTGTGCAGTAATGAAATTTCCTTCTTTTATCTATGGTGGTATTCAAGTTGCCAATGGAAAATATATTGGAGCTGTATTTTTTAAAGAATATGGTCATGATGTTGCAGCCTTAAAAATTATTACAGAAGAAGCAGGAGGGAGAGTTACTGATTTAAATGGGAATGAAAGAAGGTATGACCAAGATGGTATTGGATGTATAGTTTCAAATGGAATATTGCACAGTAAATTAGTAGAAATTGTTCAATCTGGTAAATTATAATTTATGACAAAAAATACCGAAGGTGCTTTTAAGTGGATTATAAATATAATTAATAAACATAAAATTCCTTTTCAAATAAAAGGTGGTCTTGCTTCTAATTTATATGGAGTAAAAAGAGAACTTGCTGATATAGATATATCTATCCCTGAAGATAGATTCGATGAACTACTCCCAGATGTTAAAGATTTTATCAGATATGGGCCAGAACAATATTTAGATGAAGAATGGGATTTAAAGCTTATAACCTTAAAATACGAAGGTCAGTATATTGATATTGCAGGAGCGTTTGAAAAGAAAAATTTTGATAAAATAAATAATAAATGGGTAGCAACACCATCAAACTTTGAAAATAGTGTATATATGGATGTATACGGATTGGAAGTGCCAGTGATTTCCAAAGAAGATTTA
>CAILJY010000008.1 GCA_903834665.1 uncultured bacterium
ATTATTTATTTTATTAATAACAACATAAGTTAAAATCGTAACAAACAAAATTACTAAAATCATTAATAGTCTTTTAATAAAATCTTTATGATTATTTTTCATCATAAAATTATACCACTTATTTTTTAACTTATCTATAGTAAAAAATAAATCTTATTTTGTAAAAAGAATTATGAGATAAGGTTTAAATTAAAAAACCAACTACACAATAGCTGGTTTTTACATATTTTATTTTTAATTTTTAAACAAAATCATAGATACGTATATTAAATACAATCTTAAATAAAAAATTAACGAGTGCGATACTGACTCCGAGTATCCACAATCTCAATAATATCTTGTACTGGAATCTTCTTAACTTACCATAGTAATGTTCAGTCCCCTTAATGATAAGGTAAACAAACATAACAAAAAAACCAAACATCCCAACACCGGAAGCAAAGATGTGTAGAATAAATAGAAAACTTGTCCAAGGAGCTCCTTGATCATTTTCCATTCTGGGCAGTTCAAAAAATATTGGACTTATCGCCATAGTAAAATCAAGAATAAGTCCAATAGCGATCCAGGCCATAAAATTTTTTTTACCAATATAAAATCTATGACTCCCAATAATGTATGGAGCAAATGCAATAATCTGTATTGCAATGATCCAAATGTGTTTATACCACCACATATTTCCTCCAATTTTAAATTGTAACTTTTTTCTTTTAGATTACATTTTCTAACCTGTAAAGTCAACAATAAAAAGATAAGTATATATCTTTGACTTTTTATAATAAAAACTATAATGTATGTATAAATAAAAATTATTTAACCTTTTAAACTAATAGTTATGTGCAAAAAAAATGAAACTTTTGAAGCCCTTTCAAACGAACAATTACTCCGCGATCTCGAAAGAGCGATTGTTCTAGAGACAAAACATTCAGGCAATGGCCAAAATCCATTTGATACAAATGGATTAAGAATGGAGTTATTGAGAAGACTAAATAAAAAGAAAACATAAAAACTTTTCATACATAACGATCAAAAAGGCATCACAATTGTGGTGCCCTTTTTTAAAATTTTTTAAATTATAAAATACAACTTAAATATTATATTCCCAACCAGAATGTCCAGACATAATAGTATTACCTATCAGTCCGATCTTGGCCCTTCACTAAAATACACGTATGTGGCAAGAATAGTATTATCCTCATATTTAAATAATCAACTATAACTACATTTTTCTAGAATCATAAGCCCAGTGCAACAAAGCTTGTCTTTGTTTAGGTCGGCAAAAAATATCCCCAACACGGCAATTGTTTTTAATTTGGGTTATATGTCTACGCATAGCTAGCCATCTTTTTATTTGTCTTTCATCATCATTAGTTCTACGCCCCATATAATATCTACAATACCACTCGAACCATCCACGTGGATCTTGAGGGTTGATCCAACCCTTGGATTGCCATATATGAAGTGACTGGCTAGCATTCATACCAAAAAAGTTTAATTCTTTATGGCGTTTCCCATCTAGAGATAGTTTCGCTTTAGTAAACCAATTTCTAGGAAATTCTTTTGGTTTATCTGAAAAATACAACCCACCAAAAACACCAATTTCAAGCATTTATTTTGGTGTCAAATCTGGTTTAAATTGTAAATCAAAAATATTTTTTTTATTTACTTTTTTAATCATAAAAATTGTAAGATTTATAATTAAATTAATTATATTTTACCCACGAATAACACGGAGTAAAAAAAGTATAATTGCTATAACTAAAAGTATATGTATAAATCCACCTAAAACATGAAATCCAATAAAACCTAAAGCCCATAAAATCAACAAAATAATTGCTATTGTTGTAATCATATAATAAAAATGTAAATTAGTTAATGTTCCCGACGAAACAAGATGATAATATTTAAGTATATACATATTTATATGAATAGCTAATTTGATTTTATAATTGAAATATCAAAATCAGAGTTAAAACAAAAAGTCACGTCTATATTAATAGCCGCGACTTTAATTATTCCTTATCACACGAAAATCATTTACTGATATCATCTTCGTGTAAAATAAGCCCTTCTCCTTTTTTCATCAAAAAGGTAATTGAACCTTTCTTTTTATGTACAAATTTTGCCTGTAATCCCGTAATTTGAGATATCAGCATCATAAATAGATAGGCGCCACTATCATTCCCCTCATAGCCTTTTATTATGGCCTTATTATCATCACCCTCAAATCTCAAATTTTGATGAGGTCCATTTTTATTATGACGACAAATAGAAAATAAAAGACCATTATTCTCATTTTCAGAAGGAAAATAAATACAAAATAAATCTCCCTCTTTAACACCCGTTCGTCCCTCTATGGTGTTTATCGTACCAAGCTTGATAATTTCCATCTTTTAATTTTTTTAAAAATTAACATTTTTTTCAGATTACTACTTTTTTAAATATATATCAATAGATTCAAAATCTCAAAAATAAATTATCAAGGGTAGCCCTTGCTAAAGGTTACTGAAACAAAATTATTTCTTTTTAAAAACATATATTATTAACCAAACTAAAGTAGAAATTACGGCAATTATAAAGAAAAACAAACCAATAGGAATAAGAAAAAATGGTTCTACGAGAGTACCATCTTCGGCTACATAAGAACCAACTAAATTATAACTAAAAAAACAACCAATACTAATCAAAAGAGGGATTAAAATTATAAAATATTTTTTCATATCTAAATCATATCACGAGTTTAAACTTCTACTTAAGTAAATCTTCTAAGTTTTGAATATTAGTTTAATTATCTTCAATAATTTTATTAAATTAATTTTTCTATTTGATTAAAACTTTTACCAGCTAAAAATGAATTGGCTGAAAAAGATTCTTGGGTTATATCTTTACCAAACCATTCTAGTGGAATAAAAGATTCCATTATTTCTTGTGATGGAAATTCAACTTCTACAAATACAAGCCCCGATAAATCCCCTTCAAATACATCCAATTCAGCTATTAAATTTTTTCCAATATCAATACAATATCTAGTCTTTTCTAAAGATTTCTCTACTTGAGTCCATAATTTTTTAAATTCATATTCGGTTAATAATATGTTAATTTCTTCGTTTGAACTATAATCATTTTCTTTTAATGGTATTTTCTTTGTTAGTTCAAATACATCACCCTTTTGTCTTATCCTAAGAGGAGAAGGGGGTGATGAAATATACCCTTGTTTAATTTTTATTTGTTTAAAAGAGGTCAGGTCTGGTATATTTTTTACTAAGAATGTTTTTTCTATTTCTATCATATTTAAAGTATATCACAGCTTTAAAACTATTTAGAGCAAAAAATAACCATTATAAAATATGGTTTAAAATTTTACCCTAAAATTAGGATAATATTAAAATAGAAATAAGTAACTCTATTATTCTTGAGACATTTCAATATCAGATGATGACATTTTATTACCATATTCTTCTGGAGCTTTGGCAATCTTTACCCATGTATCTTTTACTTTTTCATCACTCCATTCTTCTGGTATATATATATGACTAAAAGGTTGATATAAATAATTATTATTCTTATCTATCATGATTGTAATTTTATAACTTAAATGTTTTGCTCCCAAGGATTCTGCTTTGTTAGCATGAGCATTTTCGTGAGCCAATAAATCTTTTATTTCATCTTCTGATAATCCAATGGTCTCTAAAATTAATTTATATTCATGGAGATTTTCTGCTTCTATTGTTGATTTATCTAATAATTTATCAATTTTTTCTTCATTATCCTTATCTTTCTTATTTAATGAAATTAATTGTATATCTTCAAGATGTGGAGCACTATGTATTGCCCCAAATACTTTTTCTTTTATTTTTTTATGAAGAAATTTATTTGTATCTTCTGTAAGTGATTTTATTGTAGGTCCTCTTTCCATATTTTTAAATTATATCATTAAGTTCGTAACCTATCTAGAGTCCAAAAAATAACCCCTGCCTGCCCTGCATGCGCAGGCATGGCAGACAGGCGAACGTGGGATAAATTTCGAATGAGTATTATGGGGAAATAAAAAAAACGACCCCAATTAATATTTTGAAGTCGCTAACTCATAGAATAAATTATTATCCAGAGTTCCTTTAATAAAATCACTTAGGCCACAAATTGCAACCTCAATATTTTCCTATTTTAATAATAACTAGCAATTGCCACTAAAATTATTGTGGTAAGTGGCTTCATTACTAAGTACAAAATTCCTAAAACAATTGAAGCAAAGAAGGATGTTAGAATTAATTCTACCCACAATTTATATGTGGCTTCTGTAAAAAACATTACTCCACAATACAAATAAAATAATCCTGCAACCAAAGCAATTGCCCCGTAAATCAGATTAGCCTCAACATAAGTTTTTATATACCAGTATAGACTATCTTGTTGGAAATAAATGTATGCAAAATAACAACATTCTGCGATTGCCAAAAATATAATGGCAAAAATAGTCACTATCCATTTCATGATTCATATTTTTAAAGGTTATTACTATTTTTTCTTCAGATTAATCCTAAACGAAAATATTGTCAAACACAGAATACCCCTCTATTTAAGGTTAACCAGTTCATGAGGATCTACGGTGGGGGTGATGTTCGAATGAGTATTTCAGACAAATGAAAAAACCGCCCTCCTAAAACGTTTTTTCATTTTAGTTAAAGACGGTTAATAATTAATTTACAAGAAAATCAGATGTACCTAAGATTACCTATAATTCCACGGAACCATATTAATTTCAAAAGATACTTTTTCTAAAACAGACTGTTCTAAGCTAACTAAATCGGTATAAAATCTCCTATATACTAGAGATCTATATTGATTGATAGTTAAACCATCCCTGGGTTCGCTTTGTGATACATCAACTTTTAATTTATCAATGTTCTCAGTAAACTTTTCTCTTAAAAAATACCAATTTATACTGGCTTCTCCTCTACTAAAGTGTTGTGCTTCAAAATTTACTAAATCATCCAATGATTGATATAAAGCAAACAAAGTATCAACATCAGAAGGATTTGAATACAATTCTACAGTTAGTTTTTTTGAAACGCCCATCTTTTCTTCAAAAGCTTGCCAACTATAAATATAACTGTTGGTAATTCTTTTTAAACGATCAGATTCTCTTTTTTTGTATTCCTTACTGCATGAGCAACAAAGAACAAAAAAAATGGTTACGGTAATAAAGAATAATACTTTTTTCATTTTTTTGAGGATTTAAGTGAATACTTTTTTCTTTTACATTACATTTTTCACTTTGTAAAGTCAATAGGTACACCCCGTGAAAGTAATCTTTTCTACGGGGTTCGAATTTCTACTAAGGTAGCAAAAATAACCCTTGATTTACAAAGTGATTTCTAAGGCTCCGAACTTGGGAGGAAGTGGAACCCTTGTTAAAAGAGACAAATTAACAAAGGCCCCGCGTTACGCGAGGCCTTAATTTAGACACAAAGGTAATTTTCAAAATACTCTAAATGATTCAAACCGCAATCCCTCAACCGTGTTTTCCCATTCTTTAATTCCACACGAAATAGGTTTCATAATTGTGGAACCAACAAGTATTAAGGCCTTACCTACAAGTGAAATTAAATGATCTGAAGGGATATAGGTTTGCACTATATACACAATAAAATAAATGATTTCATCTTTTTGGTTTTCTACAGAAAGTAATTTTATTGTTTCCAGCCATGCGGTAAAAAAGAAATTACGATTTTTAAAACCAAATCCTTTCTTGTGTTTGTTGATCATTTGAAGTAAAACTTCTTGTCTTACTGGTTCTGATATATGACTTACAGCGCGTCTTGAACCCTTAAACAAGTGTTGTTCCATTGCTGTAAAGGCAATTTTTTTAAGAACCTCGTCGTGATATTCAGGTGCATATTCTCTTAGAACATTATTTACTGCTGATTCTACCTGGCCAGCTTCTTCTATCCAAAGAATTAATTGATTTTCATTTAGATACATAATTTTTATATTTAATATGAAGAGTGATATTTTTTATACAATAACAGATAAATATAAATCTGTCTAGTTGGCTCCGAACTTGGGGATATTCAAATAGAAATATTAAAAAACAAAAGGCTGTCTTAAATAATTTAGACAGCCAATTTAATAAAAATATTTTAATTAAGAAATGTGATTAATTACCCCTCTGTCGGTAATTCTCAAATTCTTTAACTCAAGAAGGTTTATTAATTCATTATATGAACCCTTCCCCATCCCACGAATGTTCAATAAAGCTTCTTTACTTGTCCAATTTAAATGTTCAGAAATTTGTTTTTGCAAAAAAACTTCCAGTTGTAATATGCTCACAATATTTTCAGACTTAAGACAATTACAAATTTTAATACTACAGCCAATTTCAAAAAATTCTATCTTTTCTAATTTTGTTTTAAGTCTTTTATTTTTGGGAACAATTACCTTTTCTGCATCAGTGATATAAACAATTACACCACTTGGGGAGAACTTAACATTTCTAACTTTAACACCATTTTTTTCCAAATGTTCTACTAAAATTTTTTTTACTTGGATAGGCGTTAATTCAATGATTTTTTTAATATCCATAGCTTTAATTTTTTATTATTTTTTCCTCAGATTACTTCTAACGATCTGTAAAGTCAACCACAAAATAGTTGTTTTTTGGATTGCAATACAAAGAATATTGAATCCTCCAGTAAACGCTTGCGGTCAGAATCATTTCTCCACGGCTCAATAAAAAAGTTTACATTCGGATTTTCACTTATAGAGTAAGTTCCCTCACCCCATGCAATCATGTGAACCCAATGATAAGTACCGTGTAGTCCACATTTCCTCAAAAAGAAAATATTTTTACTGGCCAGTAATTTATCTTCCAGAAAAAACTTACTTTTTGTCATGAGTTCTTCAAACACTTCATAAAAAGAAAGGGATTCAAGAGTGACGCCATTAAGTAATGGTAGGTCATCCATGATATCTCCATATCTGGAAGGCACAGTACCTTTAATTAGTTTATAGCCCTTCACGGCGATAAGAAGTGATGCTTCATGTAATTCAACATGGAAGCCAATTGCTGGTTCTAAATATTTCATAATATTAAGTTTTTAGATGTAACTATTTTTCTTCACATTACTTCTAAGAGCTTATTAAGTCAATAGGCATGCCCCATGAAAGTAATCTTTTCTACGGTGTTAGAACTTTTATAAAGGTACGTAAAATAACCATTGTAAAATATGGCTTAAAATTTTGCTCCGAACTTGGAAGGATGTTCGAATGAGTATAATAGATGGGGAATAAAAAAGGCCCCATTATGTTTAGAGGCCAATTTATAAAAAAGATTAAA
>CAILJY010000009.1 GCA_903834665.1 uncultured bacterium
CCCTTAAAGATGATGGTAAACATCTACCAATACACCGTAAAGCTCCAGATTTCGTCTCACAAGCAACGAAAGTTGAGATATTGGAGACTGGTATCAAAGTTATTGATCTTATTTGTCCTATCGTTAAAGGAGGTAAGGTTGGACTATTCGGTGGAGCTGGAGTTGGAAAAACTGTTGTTATTCAAGAACTGATTCATAATATTGCTTCAAACCATGGAGGATACTCTGTTTTTGCTGGAGTTGGAGAAAGAACTCGTGAAGGAAATGATCTTTACCATGAAATGAAAGAATCTGGAGTTCTTCCAAAAGTAGCCATGGTTTTCGGACAAATGAATGAACCACCTGGTGCTCGTCTTCGTGTTGCTTTATCTGGTCTTACAATGGCTGAATATTTCCGTGATCAAGAAAATAAAGATGTTCTTCTTTTTATTGACAATATCTTCCGTTTTACTCAAGCAGGAAGTGAAGTATCCGCACTATTAGGACGTATTCCTTCAGCCGTAGGATATCAACCAACACTTGCAACAGAAATGGGAAACTTACAAGAACGTATTACTTCGACAGACAAAGGATCAGTTACTTCTGTTCAAGCTGTGTATGTGCCAGCCGACGACCTTACCGACCCAGCCCCAGCTACAACATTCTCTCACTTAGACTCTACTGTTGTGCTTAATCGTTCTCTTTCAGAATTAGGAATCTATCCCGCAGTTGATCCACTTGATTCATCTTCAACAATACTTGACCCAAACATAGTAGGGAAAGATCATTACGATGTTGCTCGTGAAGTTCAGCGTGTTTTGCAACGTTATAAAGATTTGCAAGATATTATTGCAATCCTTGGTATGGAAGAACTTTCTGACTCTGACAAAGAACTAGTTTCTCGTGCTCGTAAGATTCAAAAATTCCTATCACAACCTTTCTTCGTCGCAGAACAATTCACAGGACGCACAGGAGAATATGTTCCTTTAGCTGAAACAATTCGTTCATTTAAAGAAATACTAGAAGGTAAACATGATGATAAATCAGAAAATGATTTCTACATGAAAGGAGCAATCTAAAATTAAGAATTAATAATTAAGAATTAATAATGAGTAAAAAATTACAATTAAAAATTTTTACACCCGAGAAACAGATCCTCGATGAAATGGTTGATTTTGTAACTCTTCCTACAACAGAAGGAGCTATAACTATTTTGCCAAATCACATTCCACTTATTGCTTCACTTGCAACAGGGGATATAATCGCAACAGCTGACGATGAACAAATACCAATCGCTGTTGTTGGAGGATTTATTGAAACTAAAAAAGAAGGGGAAATAACTACGGTCACAATTTTAGCTGATTTTGCTGAACATGTATCTGCTATCTCTGAAGTTGAAATTGAAAAAGCTAAAGCTCGGGCTGAGGAACTTAAATTGCTTGCTAAAAATAAAGAAGTTGTTGACTTTGAACACTTTGAAACAGAGCTTGAACGTTCACTCAATAGAGTCAAAATAGCCGATAAATGGCGTACTAGAAAATACCGAAAATAATTACAGAATACGCATAAATCCTAAAATAGCCCTAAAAATAGGGCTATTTTAGTGCTTGACTTTTAGTATATTCTTGTGTTATAATCTAATAGAAACAATTTAAAAAAAGAAAAAAATATGAAAAATTTTTTAAAAGGGGTTATCGGGACTATGGGTGCCATATGTTGTTTGTCCCTCCTTAATTTTTTTGGGGCACTTATTGATTTGAATGATGAGTTTGGTCCAGAAGTTACTTATGGATCACTTATAATCGCAACAGTAAGTGGAGTTATTGCAGCTGCAGCAATATGGATTGCAGTAAAAAAATACACCTCCTAAATGGAGGATAAATAAATGCCTGTTTATTTTTAATAACAGGCATTTTTGTTTGCTTTTTTATAAAAATATGCTATAATAATTTAAATTTGTAAAATAAAAAAAA
>CAILJY010000010.1 GCA_903834665.1 uncultured bacterium
TCCCCCGACTTTAGTCGGGGGAGTTTTTCAAAAAAAGATAAATCTCTAAACAATCCTTTGAGAGCATACACTTACAAAGTAACATAAGATTACAGGATGGTTGCAGTAAATAAAAATAAACCAAAACGTCCTACGCACAGATATAGAGCACGGGGCCGATTGCTTAGAGATTTATATCCTCTTGATTAAAATGCTATAATGAAACAGTATCAAACTCGTTAAAAAGAGTATATCATAATTAAAATATAATGTCAAGTACAAATAAAACAATTAAAGACGAAGGTTTTCTCGACCAAACACTTAGACCAGAAATATGGGAAGATTATATTGGTCAAGAAAACATAAAAGCAAACCTTAAGATACTTCTTACTGCCGCAGAAGAGAGGTCTCACCCTGCTGAACACATCCTTTTCTATGGACCACCAGGCCTTGGTAAGACCACTTTAGCTCATTTAATTGCCAAAGAGACACGTAGACAAATAAAAATCACCTCAGGCCCTGCAATAGAGAAAGTTGGAGATCTTGCTTCAGTTCTTACAAACCTTGCACCTGGAGATATTGTTTTTATAGATGAGATTCATCGATTAAATAAAATGGTAGAAGAAATTCTCTACCCTGCTATGGAATCAGGTGTTCTTGATATTATTATTGGGAAGGGTCCATCAGCAAGAACAATTCAACTAGAACTCCCCCCTTTTACTTTGATAGCGGCAACAACCCGTATTGCTCTTCTCTCTTCTCCTCTTCGTTCAAGATTTTCTGGTGGAGTATTCCGATTAGAATTTTATACTCACAATGAAATTAAAAAAATTTTATCCCGCTCTGCAAAAATATTAGGAGTAGATCTTGAAGAAGAAGCATTAGACGAAATATCTAAGCGGGCACGTTTTACCCCAAGAACTGCAAATTATTTTTTGAAACGCTGTCGAGATTATGCGCAAGTGAATAAAATTCCACTATCTAAGGATGCTGTCAAAAAAGCTCTTTCTTTACTTGAAATAGACGAACTTGGTTTATCGTCTTCTGATAGAAGAATATTAGATATTATAATTTCAAAATTTAATGGTGGCCCGGTTGGTTTAAAAACAATTGCAGCAGCAACATCTGAAGAAGAAGCTACCATTGAAGAAGTAATAGAACCTTATCTAATTCAATTAGGATTAATAGACCGCACAACTAGAGGAAGAATTGTAACTAAAAAGGGCTATGAGCATTTGGGTTATAATTTTCCTAATTAAAATAAACTGTTTAATACAAAATGGATTCACTTAAAAATAAAGTTGTTTTTATAACAGGGGCATCTTCAGGAATAGGAGAAGCTCTTGCTTGTGAATATTCAAAAAACGGAGCAAATATAATTCTATTGGCAAGAAGATTCGATTTAATATCTTCTTTAGCAGAAAAACTTTCAAAAAAATATCAAAAATGTATTGCTATTAAATGTGATGTAACTCATGATGGGGATTTAGAAAAAGCAGTATTTGAGGGTATAAAAAATTTTGGCAAAATTGATATTGTTGTCGCAAACGCTGGTTTTGGAAGACCTGGAAAATTAGAAGATTTAAATTTAAATGATTATAAAGAACAATTTGAAACAAATGTGTTTGGAGTTCTCCGAACAATTTATGCGACTTTGGCTGAGCTAAAAAAATCAAAAGGTTCTGTTTGTATTATGGGAAGTGTAAACGGTATAGTTTCACTTTTTGAAGGGACTTCGGCTTATACTATGAGCAAATTTGCACTTCGTGGATTAATACAACCTCTTTCTTTAGAATTATCTCATAATAATATATCAGTAATACATGTAATGCCTGGTTTTGTAAAAACAGAATTTGATAAAAAATACGAAAAAAAGAAAAAACAAAAATATGATTGGTTAAAAATTAGCGCCGAAGAAGCAGCTCTTTTAATAATTAAAGCTATTAGTAATAAAAATTTAGAAGTTGTATTGACTAAACATGGTAAAATTGCTGTTTTAATAGAAAATTATATTCCTTTTAAATTTAAAAAATTTATTAATTCATTAATTTCAACAAAATAAATTTTATGAAAATACTAGCAATTGATCCAGGGTTTGAAAGAATTGGAATAGCTGTAATTGAAAAAACTTTCTCGAAAAAAGATAATTTATTATATTCTAATTGTTTTAAAACCTCCCCCCAAATCCCCTTCCACCAAAGAATCACAAAGATAGGCCTAGAGCTTGAAGAAATTATTAAAAAATATAAACCAGAAGCTTTAGCAATTGAAAAACTATATTTCACAACTAATCAAAAAACTGTTATGGGGGTTTCAGAAGCACGAGGGGTTATGGTTTATGTTGCTTCTAAAAACGGTCTCTCTATTTTTGAGTATACCCCACCTCAAATAAAAATAGCTGTTACTGGGTATGGGAAAGCAAGTAAAAATATGGTTATGTCTATGGTTCCAAAACTTATAGATATGGACCCTAAAATAAAATCTGACGACGAATTAGACGCAATAGCCATAGGGCTTACCTGTCTTGCTTGTGAAAAATTCCCCCTTGGGTTATCCACAGATAAAAAGGTCTTGCAAAGAAAATAATATTTTGTTACAAATAATGCATTATAATTTAGATTATTAAATATGAGTTATCTTGACGACGAAGAATTAAAAATAGGAGATCCTGAAGAAGAAGAGGATCTTGAAGGAGAAGAAGAGGAGGATTTGGGTCTTGATGATGATATTATTGACCCAGAAGATGAAATTCTAGCTGACGATGATATCTTAAGCGAAGAATTCATTGTTCCAGAAGATACAGAATAAAAAATAAAAACCCTGATTATCAGGGTTTTTATTTTTTATTTAATATTTATTTTACAAAATCTTTTCTTGCCTATACGGTAGGTTCCACTTACTACCCTGTCTGTGTGTGAAGCAACTTTTATTTCTGTCTCCATGTTTGTTATCGCTCCATTATCTATAAGTCGACGAAAGTCTGTTTTAGATTCGACTATTTTATTTTTTAACAAAACATCTACCAATAGATCTTCCTTATTGGCTTTTATTTCTAAAACATTTTCTGGTATTTCTTTTTTGGAAAAAGTCTTTTCCCAATTATCTTGTGCTTGTTTTGCTTCTTTTTCTCCATGATAAATAGAAACAACTTGTTTAGCAAGATCCATCTTCGCTTCTTTTGGGTGAATAGAACCATTTATAACACCCTTACGAATGTTTTCTACTTCTTTTAGTGTGGTAAAGGTACATAATTCAAAATAATTACCAATCGATGAGTCTGGTATAGACATAATCTTTCCATACATATCTATAGGCTCATCAGTAATACCAATATAATTATCTAAACTCTTGGACATTTTTTCTTTACCATCTGTTCCCTCAAGAAGTTTAAAAGCCAAAACCGCTTGTGGTTCTTTTTTATTCATTTTCATTATATCTCTACCCATAAGCATGTTAAATGTTTGGTCAGTACCACCAACCTCTATATCACAACTGCCGTAAATATGAGATATCGCAAAAGAATCTATACCTTGAAGAACTGGGTACATCATTTCATGAAGATACAATTCTTCTCCGTTTTTAATTCTATTCTTAAACATGTCCCTTTCTATTAATCTAGAGTGTGTAATATGTTTCAGTGACCATAAAAAACTTCGAAGAGTAATAACTAGAAGTTCTTTCTTTTTTGCTTCATTTATTTGCATTCTAGTTTTTTCAAAAATTAAAAGTTTTCCAAAAGAAGAATTTGCATTAATATTACTAATTTTTATTTTTGATGGAGATACCCACTCTAGTTTTTGTCCAACAGGAGCAATAATGTCTGTTATTGCTGTAAACCAATCAGAATTTCTAATCCAAGAAAAAAGATTTTTATTTTTTGTGTTTAAAATCTTACCCACCTGGTCAGTAAAAGTTTTCATATTATTCTCAATTTCTGTTTGTTCAAGTTCTGGACGAACCTTACTTTTGCCCGTAGGATCTCCAATCTGCCCAGTATAATCTCCAATTAAAAAAACAACCTTACATCCAATATCTTGTAATTGTCTTAATTTCCTAAAAACAACAGCATGGCCCAAATGAATATCTGGACGAGTTGGGTCAACTCCAAATTTAATAACTATTTTTTCAGGAGAAGTTTCTAGTTTTTTACGAAAAATACCTTCAGGGTCTATGAACTCACCTACTCCACGAGTTAAAATCTCATTTATTTTATCCTTATTTGTTGTTGTTTTGCTCATTTTTGTATTTTAACATATAAATAAATACTTGTCCGCAAAACGAAGCCTTTTGTGATATGATAATAATGTATGAAAAAAATCAAAAAAAATTTCTCAATTAAAAATTTACTTTTGTTTATTGTTGGATTCGGCCTCATTTTAGTTAGTATTTTAATGGTTTGGGTTAGTACTTTAAAATTACCTGATTTTAAATCCTTTACTGAGCGTAAAATCCAAAGTTCTACTAAAATATACGATAGAACTGGAACAATATTACTTTTTGATGTTCACCAAGATATTAAAAGAACAATTATCCCTTATGAAAACATGGGAACCAATATTCTAAATGCAACTGTGGCAATAGAAGATTCTGAGTTTTATAAACATAAAGGTATTCGTATCACCTCTATAATTCGTGCAACTATTTGGGCAAAGTTAACTGGGAGAAAAGTTCAAGGAGGTTCAACAATAACTCAACAATTAATTAAAAACACTCTCTTAACCCCAGAAGTTTCTATTTCTCGTAAAATGAAAGAATGGATACTCTCAGTTAAACTAGAAAAAATTATGAGTAAAGAAGATATCTTAGCTCTTTATTTGAACGAAGCTCCATATGGAGGAAATATTTATGGTATAGAAGAAGCTTCAAAAGCTTTTTTTGGGAAAAACCCAAGAGAATTAACGTTAGCAGAATCTGCATATTTAGCTGCTATCCCCAATGGTCCAACATATTATTCTCCTTATCGCAAAAATAAAGACAAGCTTGATGAACGTAAAAATTTGGTCTTAAATAGAATGCTTGAATTAAATTTCATAGACAACAATGATTACAACAAAGCTAAAGAAGAAGTTGTTTCTTTTTTACCAGAACAACCAATGCATATTGCTGCTCCTCATTTTGTTTTCTTTATTAAAGAATATTTAGAAAATAGATATGGAACAAACACGTTAGAAGAAGGTGGTTTAAAAATAATAACAACCTTAGATTATAATTTGCAAAAAAAAGCAGAAGAGATTGTTTTAAAAAGAGCAAAAGAAAATGAAAAAAATTGGGGAGGAAACAATGCTTCTATTGTTGTGATAGACCCTAAAACAGGACAAATCTTATCTATGGTTGGCTCAAGAGATTATTTTGATAAGACTATTGATGGTAATTTCAATGTTGCAACAGCAGA
>CAILJY010000011.1 GCA_903834665.1 uncultured bacterium
CTGATGATATCCATACTTTTTTTCTTAAAATAGGTAAGTTTATTGGGAGTTTTGATTTTTTAAAATTAATTACTAAAAAGATTTTTTATTTTAAAAATAAAAATTTGAAACAAAAAATTTTTGATATTGATTTTGAAAACCCAATTGGTCTTGCTGCTGGGTTTGATTATGATGCTGATCTTATAGATATATTGCCTTCAGTTGGTTTTGGTTATCATACGATAGGGACAGTGACTCAATTGTCTTATGTTGGTAATGCTCATCCAATGCTCGGGAGACTTCCAAAATCAAAATCACTATTGGTAAATAAGGGGTTTAAGAGCATGGGGCTTGAATCAGTTCTTAAAAAGATAAATAAAAGAGCAAAGAAGATACCATTAGGAATAAGTATTGGTTCGACCAATAAGACGTATAAAAATATTGAAGAAATGATAGATGATATTTTTTCTTCGTTTGTAAGAGTTTTGAAAGAAGATTATTTTGATTATTTTGAATTAAATATTAGTTGCCCTAATTTGATCAATACCGAAAGTTTAACTGATAAATTTGATACACCAAAGGGTCTGAAATTACTTCTCGATAAATTAGATACACTTTCGATTAATAAGCCACTATTTATAAAAATGTATTTAGAAAAAGAAGAAGAAGAAACTTTGATTTTGTGTGAAGTTGCGGATTTTTACCCTTGGGTCAAAGGTTTTATTTTTTCTAATTTGGTTAAAAATCGTAATAACCCATCTTTTAATAAAGAAGAGATTAAAAATGCTGGAAGAGGTAATTTTAGTGGGAAGCCAACAGAGAAAATTACAAACAATCTCATTAGTGTAGTTTATAAAAAATATTCTAACAGATTTATTATAATTGGATGTGGGGGAGTGTTCACAGGAATTGATGCTTATGAAAAAATTAAAAGGGGAGCAACCTTAATTCAAATGATTACAGGAATGATTTATGAAGGTCCAAGTGTAATAGGAGAGATCAACAAAGAACTCTCATCTTTAATTAAAAAAGATGGATATACAAATATTTCTGAAGCTATAGGTATTTATCATAAATAAAATTAGACAAAAAGAAAAACGGTATTTCTACCGTTCCTTTAGAGTTTTGTGTTGCTATTTTTTGTTTTGTGCCTCATTGATTTTGATCATTTTTTTCTGTGTTCTGTCAAACAATTTTTGACCTTGGTCTACATGTTTACTCTTCTCAGAGAAACAATTTTTGTGTTTGTTTTTTGAAAAAGGCATAGCTTTTTGTTTTTTTAAAAATTAAAAATTTATTTAATTGGAACCATTTTTTAAAATATTACTCTCTTTATAGGAATAGTCAATATGTGGATGTTGTTAACTTTTTATTTATAATTAATCGATGCTATAATTAAAAATATGAAAAAAGACCAAAAACATTTAAAAAAAGATAAAAATATTTTATATACTGGCACCGGAGATAATGGCACTACCACTTTGTATGATTGCAAACAAGGGCGAATATCTAAGAGTGCTGTTTTAATTGAAGCTCTTGGTTCTATTGATGAGTTGAATGCTTATTTAGGAATAATTAAAGTTTATTCAGATATAGATAAAATAATATTAAAAACAGGTAGTTCGAAAATCAATAAAGGACTGTTTTATAGTAAAATAATTGAGGATATTCAACAAAATCTTTTTATTATTCAAGCTGAGCTCGGAGGATCTTTGATGTTTGTTTCTAAAAAAGAATTAACTAAATTGGAAAATATCATAAATAAAGTTGGTGAAGTTTTGCCTCCGATTACTTCATTTACAATTTCTGGTGGAAGTATAATAAGCTCAGGATTGGATTTTGCGAGAACCCTTGCAAGAAAAGGGGAGCGTAGGGTTATCTCAGTTTCAGAAGAAGGAATTAGAATTATCAATCCGGCAACATTGTCATATCTTAATAGGCTCTCAAGCGTTCTTTTTGCTTTGTCTCGATATGCCAATTATATTTTTTCTATACCTGAGACACACCCCGATTACAATAAAAATTAATTATATAATATAATAAAAAAATGCCAGATATAAAAAGAGAAAGAGAGCTTGTTTGGGTTCAAATATTATATTTATATTTAATTCCAATATTACTTTTATATTTTAAAGTACTACCTACTGGTTTTCGTATTCCAGTTCTGATTTTTGTAGCTCTTATGATGTATGGTATTGCTCGTTATGAAAAATGGAATAATGAAGATTTTGGAATTCAAAAAGATTGGAAAAAATATTTTTGGCCGTATTTTATTTTTACAATTATGGGTGTAGTGTTTCTTTTTCTTGTAGAAGAGTTTGAAATTGGAAAACCATTTTTAAATTGGTGGACAAATTTAAGATTTTTATTATTATTTATTCCTCTTAGTGTCACTCAAGAAATAATTTTTAGAGGAGTATTGATGAATATGCTGAGGCGAGTCTTTGTAAATCCTTGGTTTATTATAATCTTAAATGCATCTCTCTTTGCCTTGATGCATGTTATTTATTTGAATGCTATGTTTGTTATCCCTGTCACTTTTATTGCAGGGCTTGGTTTTGCTTGGATGTATTATAAATATAAAAATTTGATTTTAATATCTATTGCCCACACAATTTTAAACTTTGTGGGAATGA
>CAILJY010000012.1 GCA_903834665.1 uncultured bacterium
ATTAAACTAATAATTAAAACATAACTTAACTTATTTTTTAAAAAACAAAAAACATAAACATTTTTCCACACTTATTTTTTTATAAACATAACTTTTCCACATACTTATTAAATCAATTTTTATTTTAATATAATTCTTATTTTTTCTATTTCTTGTAACAACGAAGGATCTGTTTTTAAATCATCTTTAATTTTTAAATGAGAGTGAATTACTGTTGTGTGGTCTCTATCCCCTAATTTTTGACCAATTAAAGGATATGAAATATTAAAATCTTCTCTCAATATATACATTGCCACCTGTCTTGCTCGAACAATTTCTTTTCGTCTTGTTTTTTCATAAACAACTTCTTCACTAATACCATAATGATCAGCAACAACTTTTACTATATCTTTTATTGCCACAGTTTTTTTAGGCCTGATATTGTTTTTTATAAGAGTTTTTACTTCAGATAGGGTTAAAGATTTATTTTTAAGTTGTGATTGGCAGACAACCGTATTTAAACTACCCTCTAATTCACGTATATTCCCTTCTAGGGCCTCTGCTAGATATGAAATGATATCAGGTTCTATTATACAATTTGTTGATTCAAATTTTGCTTTTATAATAGCTACTCTCGATTCATAGTCTGGTTCTACTATTTGAACAGTCATACCTGAGGCAAAGCGAGACTGGAGTCTTTCTTCTAATCCTTGAATAAAATTAGGGTGTTTATCAGAAGAAAAAATTATTTGTTTATTGTTCTCATATAAAGTATTAAAAAGATGGAAAAGCTCCTCTTGTGTTTTGTCTTTTCCAGAAATAAACTGAATATCATCCATTATTATCACATCATATTTTCTATATTTTTCTTTAAAAGAATTTGGATTTTTGTTTTGGATTGAATTTATATAATCAATAGTAAATCTTTCTAGACTAACATAATAAACCTTTTTTAATGGGTGTTTTATTTTTATAGTATTTCCAATTGCCTGTATCATGTGTGTTTTACCCAAACCAGTACCACCATATATAAAGAACGGATTATAGTTTTGGCCAGGGTTGTTTATAATTGCTTGGGATACAGCGTAAGCAAGCTCATTAAAGGGCCCAACAATAAAAGAATTAAAATTATATTTAGGGTTTAAATTATCCTCTTTATTAATATAAAGATCACCTAATGGTAATTCTTTGTTTATATTCATTGGTGTTCTTTCTAGTATTTTACCACTATCTCTTCTCTCTTCTAAAGATTTTGATTCTTGTCTGTGAATTATATATTCAACACCACGAACATTCTCCTCATAACCAATAAGTGTTTTAAGGATAAGTTTATTAAATTTATTATAAAGCCAGTCTTTAACAAACTCATTTGGGACCCCAACATATATAACTCCCCCATCTTCTTTTATTATAGAGGTATTTTTAAACCAAGTTGTAAAATTTGCTCTTGAGATATTCAATTCAACTTCAGATAAGCATTTATTCCAGAGTTCTTTTGTATTCATAGAGCATATTATACATTGTTTTTATATCAAGCAATAATAAATAACCTTGATTAAGCTGTTGATAACGTGTGGATATTTTTTGTTATAGATATTGCATTGTTATTTAATATAGTATATATTTTTAATATGTCTCAAACATATCAACCAAATAGAAGGAAAAGAGCCAAAACTCATGGTTTTCTTGTTCGCACAAAGACACAAAACGGCAGAAAGGTTAATACCGCTCGCCGAAGAAAGGGTCGTGCTAACGTTTCAATAAAGAAATAAAATGCTTCCTAAAAAAGGGCGGGTTACTAAAAATGTTTTTCATTCTATAAACAAAGAAGGGAAAACCTTCCATACCCCGCTTTTTCTATTTTCCTATATAAAGAACCAGTCTTGCCAATATGCTTTTGTTGCGCCTAAAAAAGTTTTTAAAATAGCTGTTTTAAGGAATAAGTTTAGAAGAAAGGGTTATAATATAATAAGATCACTCCCTGTAAAATCTGGGGTGGGAGTCTTTTTCTATAAAAAAGAGGCACTAACCTCATCCACTTTGGAAATTAAAGAAAATATTATTTTTATCCTTAAAAAAGCTGGTTTTTATGAATAAAATAATTATTGGACTTATTAATTTATATCAAAAAATACCAGGAAAACACCACTATTCTTGTGTTTTTATACCAACTTGCTCTGAATACACAAAACAAGCTCTTCTTAAATATGGCTTAATTAAGGGTATTTATAAAGGGTTTTTAAGGGTTTTAAGATGTCACCCTTGGCAAAAAAATCATTACGATCCAGTTATTTAAACAAAAATCTTTAGAAGTCGTTTGTTGGAAGTTTGTTGGAAGTCGGACTTCCAAACTTCCTTAAAATTTGCGGAAGTCGGACTTCCGCAAATTAGGAAAATTTTGATTTTTGGTATTTTTAGGATACAATGAATCAATGCAATACTTATGGAATACTGTATTTTATCAACCAATATATAACATATTAATTTTTATAATAGACAACATCACTTTTGGAGATGTTGGTTTTGCTATTATTTTAGTAACCATAGTAGTTAAGCTTATACTATCCCCTCTTACCTATAAATCAATTAGGAGCCAGATTCTTATGAAGAAAATGGAACCCGAATTGAAGCAATTAAAGAAAGATTTTCCCAATAAAGAAGAACAAGCCCGTAAAACATTTGAATTATATAAAAAATATGGAACCAACCCGTTTTCTGGGTGTTTGGTGATACTTTTACAATTACCAGTTATTTTTGCTCTATATTATGTTTTTGTTAAAAATATCTCAATCGACACAAATTTGATATATTCTTTTATTAATGTTCCAGAAGTACTACACACCAACTTCCTTGGCTTAATAGAAATGGGAGATAAGAGTTTGTTTTTAGGAATCTTTGCTGGAGTAACACAATTTATCCAAGGCTATTTATCTTCACCGCTTAAAACACTTAAAACAAAGAAACTTGAAATTGTAAAAGATACAAATCCTGTAAACGACGAACCAAAAACATTTCAAGAACAATTGTCTGATAGTATGCAGATGAATGTTAAATATGTTCTACCTGTCTTTATTGCTTTTGTTGCCTGGAAAATATCAGCGGGGGTTGCATTGTATTGGATTGTGAGTAATATATTTACTATTATCCAAGAGTGGTATACTCGTCGCAAACTGGCTAAAAGTTAATTTAATTTATATGTATAAAGATAAAATAAAAGAAATAGTAGAACAAATATTTAAACACACTTCATGTACTCTTTCTAAGTGTGAATTTAATGAAGAAAATGGAATGCTTTGGTGTGCAATCGAAACACCAGATTCTAGTTATATGATTGGAAGAGAAGGAGAAACCTTAAAATCCTTGAATCATTTAATACAAAAAATAATTGAGAAAGAAAATACAGAAGAAAAAGGCCCTAGTATTTTTATTGATATAAATGGCTATCAAAAGAAACATTTTGATAATTTAAAAAATATAGCTCACATGATGGCTGAGCGTGCCCGTTATTTTAAAAGTAATATTGAAATAGATCCCATGCCAGCTTATGAGAGGAGGATAATTCATATGTTTTTAGAGGGGGTTAAGGATATAAAAACAGAATCAGAAGGATATGGTCCAACTCGAAGAGTAGTTATTAAATATGTTGATAGTAGTATATAGCAAGTAGCAAGTAGCAAGTAGTAAGTAGAATAGTAAATAAAATAAAAAATCCAGCTTGTGTTGGATTTTTTATTTATCCTTATCCCCTATTGCTTACCACCTTCTACTTTTTATTTTAAATCCAAACTCCACAATGTCGAGTCTTTTTTATTTGTAAAAAATAATAGACTTTCTTCTTTGTCCAAGAATAAATATGTACCATCTACTGGAGTACCTAGTGCAGAATTTGCTATTGTTGTTTTATTTCCTGTGGAAGTATTTATCTTTATAAAATAATCAGTAAAAGATATTAATCCTTGGTACCAAGAGTCTGGGTATTGGTTCCCTGTAATAACATTTGGAACAGCACAATACACATTTATATTATCCTTACTCCAAACACATTTTTCTGGCAATCCATATGTTTCTAAATCTTTTGAAGAATATTCATTTATATTAAAGATTCCAAGTTTTGGGCCTGTCATAGTAGAATTGCTATACAAAACAGAAGAACCGCTGTTGTTTATAAGTGTTGTAAGGCCAGCTATACCCCCAAAGATTTTAGAGATTGTTTTTGTTGTGGTGTTTAAAGAGAACATACTTCCATTTAGTGTGTATGATGGTTTTGTTGTTAAAAATAATTTTTGATTTTCAGACCAACTAGATGTCCACTCTGTAAATGGTGAATTAAAAACTAAATCTTTTTTTAACAAACCAAAATAACCAACTGTTCCAATTGACCCATTACTATTTTCAGTTAAATAAAAGAACATTGTTTTATCTTTAGATACACTCATGTCTGAAATGTTTGGTGGGAGAAACTCTCCTTTTTGGGCCCCGAGTGTTGCCATAAAACTACTAATAGTTTTATCTTCAGAGAGGTATCTATAAATAACAGACTTAGAGGTGTTATCAAAGAATGCCTCATATATACTTGGAATTGTTGAGTTTGAAATTTTATCCTTTATTTTTGTATCTAGAAACATCTTATAAATATGACCATTTTTTCTTTCAACAAATCTTATAGAAGGAACTTGCTCATATTGGTTTTTTATAAGAGGGTTTATGATTTTATCTGTTTTTGAAAAATATAGGGCTGTCTCATCATTAATGGTTCCGGTGATATTTAGATTGTTTAATTTTTGGAATTCTTTTAAAGCTTCTGTTACTTTTTTTCCAAAAACTCCATCAACAACAAGTGGTGTTTTAAGAGATAATGTTTCATTTAAAATTGTTTGTATCTCTTTTCTCCCCTCTTTTGTTTCAGCAGAGATTATTATTTTAACTGGTTCTGGTTCTTGTATGGGTGTTTCTCCTTCTTTTAAAACAATAGGTCTGGTCTCTTCTGTATATGTTGCACCAGCAATTGCGAAGTCGGTTATTTGGTAGAATTTTGAAAGTATATTTTCTACAGGACCCTCTGGTTGATTAGGATTATTAGGATCAACAGGATCTTCTGTTTGGGGAATATTACTACCTGTTCCAAAGGGATTAAAATTTTGATACCAAGGAGTTGTATTATTTTTTGGAGAATCAGATTTCTTGTTTATCCAAAAATATACACCAAGAATAATTATTCCGACAAGAATGAAAGTTGTTATAAAAATTGTAATTGTTTTTTTAGGCATAATTTAAATTAATGACCAGTTGTTGACCAATGCCAAGGTTCTGAACCACCTATTAGGTTTTGAAGTCCATAGTTTGAAGCATTACTTTGTAACCAAAGAAAACAAACATTATCTGTTGTTTGAATATATTCCCCACTACACTTAAAATCAATTGCTAAACCACTTTCATGTAAAGAATTTCCTGCTTTCGCGGTTGGTGGTTTACATTTATTTGATGGAGTATTTATAGGGTCAGCACAATTTTGATTTCTTAGGGCTACTTGGTCGGCATTTGATCTATAAGATTTACCAGAAATGCTAATACCGGATTGTGATGCTTTAGTTATAAGACTAGTAACTTGGCTAGAAATACTAACACAAGTATTCATTATTGTTGAACCCCCTACAATAACTGGAGCTAATCCACCAGAGCACTGACCAACAGCTATCCCAGTTGCAGGAGGGGTACTTTCCATAACCAAGGGTGTATCTTCTATTTCTGCGCTGACTGAGTTAATTTTAATACCTTTCCCTCCTAGCAAGTCTGGATTGACAGTGTTTAGTAAGGCATAAGAACCAAGGGCAATTAGTAAACCGAAAATAGCTGAGGTTATTTTACTTTTGGCTTCAGTTTTTCCAAAAATAGACTCATCTCCCATATATTGAACACCACCAATGACTATCATAACAACTGCAAGTGCTCCACAAAGACCAATAGCAAGTAAAAAGATAGTATTAAAATAATCCCCTATATTTTTTGGGGCTTCTTTAAAATCTCCTATTGGAGCCAAGAGTTTATAAACAGAATAACAATCTGTCGTTGATGCTGTTAGTTTGTTATCTGTACGATATTCTTCACAGTTACTTGAAGAATTAAAAGAGCTACTCCTTGTTTTTGTGTTTAAATCTTCATAAAACCAACCACCAGTAGTGGAAGCATCTTTTTGCCCAGTTACTCCCACTGGGTCTGTTGTTTCTTTTATGCAATCACCTGGAAAAAGTGTTTTATTTAATCGGTTATTAAATTCTGCAGAATTAATAAAAGCGACGATTCCAAGCTCACAAGCATCTGATGAGGGGAAAATAGAACTTCTTTGCTCAGGGGTACTGTTTTTGTATTTAATAAAATACCATGAATCACTAGCTTCTACTTTTTTTGTTATATTCAAAAAAGAAAAAAGACTAAAAAATGAAATAATTATTAAAATAGATAAAAAAGTTTTTTTCATCCCGTTAGAAGTAGATCGCGATACATTTTTATTTGTATTTTTTATGTTTTGCTTGGATATAAATTTTTTCATATAATTTTTTAGTTGCGATCGCGACTTCTAACGGGATCATATTATAAGTTTAATTTTAATGTGTTACTTGCTTTTTGGAAGAGATCATTTAAATTTTCCATTACTAAAGTTATGGTTGCATATCCCCCACGTGAAGATGGTCTTATTGTGAGTTCTGTTTTTTTAGAAGGAGTATTTATAATTTCATTATTTATTTTCCAATTATAAGAAAAATTATTTCCTTTTAAAGACATAAAATATGGTTCAGCGACCAAAGTTATTTCATCTTCGGTGATAGTTGCCTCTTTGTTGTAAGCATTATTGTAAAGAATTCCCTCTATTGGAGATTTTTTATAAAAAATTATCTTAGGATCATAAACTGGTATTTCAATAGTATTTTCGGCGTTATAATTACCTGCTACTGATGAAGCAATAACTGTTATCTCATTTTTATCATTAAACATGTCGTTTTTAAATATATAAGAGTTTTTATTATACCCAGAAGCATCTAGATTTGTTGATCCAGCATTTTTCCATGTATAACTTATACTCCCACTTCCCATTTTAATAGTGTTGGTGTTTGGAATAGCCACAGCTTTTATAAAACCGCCACTCACTGGCAATGTTCTACCCTTATAAAAAGGTGGAGTATAACCATCAACAGACTCCCACATTATTTCAATTTCAGAAGGAGAAATGAAAACAGTTTTATTGATTGTATTCATTTCTCCAACTGGGGTTATGCTTATATTAAAAAAACTAGAGGTATTGGGTCCTTGAGTTTTAAAAGTATAACTAGTTTTACCTATACCAGAGAGAACTGTTCCCTCTTCATTTTGCCAAGTTATAATTGCTTTATTTAAATCGGTTGCATAACTAGAAATATTTATAGTTACATCTTGGTATGGTTGGGGGTTACTCGGAGATGTTTCTACACTTATCTCTCCTTCTTGTATTTCAATTTGTGTTTCAGCAGAAGAAATATAAGGCATAATTACTATACCTAAAATAAATAATCCGAATAAAAAATTTTTAATTTTTGTGAATTTCACTTTATATATTATATAACAACCGAACCACTCAAACAACTAAATCACTCATTCCTTTTACTTTTGATTTGAAGTCAATAAATCCTCTTTAGCTTTTTTTATAGCAAGAATTTGAGACGGATCTGAAGTTATAATTTGATCTTCTGTGTAGGAAGCTATTGTTTTTATCGCTACATGTTTTAATCCTGCAAAGAATATTCCCTCTCCAACGTTTGCCTCTAATAATAGATATTTTTCTTCATCTGTTAGATTAAAAGTTTTTTGTAAAACATCTATTGTTGCTGGAGATTGTTTAAGAAGAAGTTGTATTGATGAGTTGGTAACTATTGGGATACCATAAGGACTTTTCATAAAATCACCGACGTCTTGGGTAATAGTGGCAAGGCCTAGATAGTATTTTCGTCCTCTTTTTGCGATAGAATATAAGAAAGAAGCGGTGTCTTCTGATTTCATCATCCACCAAGCCTCATCAACAACCAACAATCTTTTTTTAATATTTTTACGAATAGAATTCCAAATATAATGAGTAACTATATACATAGCGACCGGCTTTAACTCATCTTCCATATCTCGAACAGAGAAGACTATAAATTTTCTATTTATATCGACATTTGATGGTTGGTTTAAGAAAGAAGACCAAGAACCACGAGTGTATTTGGTTAAACGTTGCATCAAAGATTCACTTCCATCCATTCCAGATAGGACAACTTCAAAATCAGAAAGTAACGGAGGCTCAATATTTCTAAAATCTGAATCAGCGGTAATATCTTTTAATGCATAAGTTTCAGTTATGGCTGTGTCTATTATAGAATCTTCTTCTGGGGTAAGTCCTCCAAGCATGATTCTAAATAAACCAACAAGATTTATTATGTTGGAACGAAGAACATCAGCGTTAGTTTCCTCCCCTGTTGGGATAGGGAGATCGAATGGATTTATGTGGTGATCAGAAGAGAGAGCAATATTAAAATATCTTCCTCCTACAGCTTCTGCTAAATATTCATATTCTCTTTCTGGGTCAATTACAATTACTTCAGCATCAAACATCAAAGTTCTAATAATTTCTAGTTTTGTGGCATAAGATTTACCTGCTCCAGCAGTAGCAAAAGTGATTGAGTTGTAGTTTGGTAAAGAAAATCTATCAAAAAGTATTAAACTAGAATTGTGACGATTGACCCCATAAAGAATTCCTTTATCTTCTGTTAAATCAAAAGAAACAAAAGGAAAAATACTTGAAAGTGGCTCGGTATTAAGTTTTTGATGAATACTGAGGAGGTCTGTTCCAAGTGGAATAACACTTTTAAACCCTTCGTTTTGTTGAAATAATGCAGGTTTTAAATAAATTAATTTAGATTCTAAGAGTGACTTTATCTCATTTTCAATTTTAAATAAATCATTATCATTTTCAGCATAGACTGTGATATAAAGCCCAACATCAAACATTTTTTCTTGAGCCTGCATAAGATTATCTCTTAAACTTTCTAGATCTTTATAAGCAGTATCAAGCATAGGGTCACGAACTAGGCCTTTTGATTCACGGATAGATATTTGACTTTGGACTTCAGCCACTTTTTTTTGAAAAGATTTTAATATTTCTGCTGTTTCAATTGGGTGCACAAAAATAGAAATATCAAAAACTTTATCTAGGTTTATAATAGGAGAAAACCAATTATCACTAAGATATCTAGGATATGATATGACAAAAAAAGTTCTTGCTATTTTATCCCCAAGATTTAGAGATCTAGGTGTTATTTGAAGAGCTGATGGTGCAATTATATCTTGAAGTTCAAGAGTTGCAGCTTTATATATTTCACTAGGTAAAACAGGCATAACTAAATTTTTATTACCCGAATCCCCTTTTGTTTTTAAAAATGAAAATAATGAAGTCATCCCGTTAGAGATAGGAAGCGCCTAATCTATTTTTAAGATAACGCTTACCCATTCCCGATTTTAAATATAATTCTCTCGACCTAGCTTTTTCTTCTAATAAACATGCCTCATAATAAATAATTTCAAATGGACCTCTTCCTTTTGTATATGTTGATAAACCTTTGTTGTGTTGCATAAGGCGCTTCCGTAAATCTGTCGTACTTCCTGTATACATCTTACCATCTTTTTTACTTTTTAATATATATGTGTAATAAAACATATTTGATCTCTAACGGGACAGATATTATTGTAATTTAATTCCCTGACTTATATCTCCAGGATTGAATGTTTTATAAAAAAGTTCTACAACTTCATCTGTTTTAAGTTCTGATGTACGGATACCAATTCTTCCTAATCCACTCATTATAACCCCAACCCTTTGATCAAGTTGAGTTCTCTTTTCCTCAAAAGAAGCTAAATCTAAAGCCTTTTTTGTGTCCTCTATTTGTTTTTTAGGCGCTCCACCTCCAAGGAGGCTATCCATTATCTTCCCACTTGATTTGATAATTGCAGGACTATAAGGGACAACAATAAAGAATGTTTTTGTCATTATGTTTACTTCATCAGTAAAAGATCGAATGAATTCAATATACTCTTTTGTTTGGATTTTTAACAATGGTTCTACTTGTTCTTTTAATCTATTTTCAAGCATTAAAAGATATGGACGGATGTCCAATCGACGTGACTGCATACATATTTGAGTACTGAAATCCAAACCATTTAGAAAGTTTTGGAATTCATTTATTATCGCATTTTGTTCATCTATTGATTTTAAAGACAGGTTTAGAGAAGAGGCAACTAAAATAGCACGAAGACCACCATCTTTTAAAATAATGATTCCGTTTCTGACTTCTTTAATTGGGACAAATTCTTGAGAACTTTTTGCACTAATCATATATAAGTAGTAAGTAGTATGTAGCAAGTAGTAAGCAAAAAGGAAATTTGGTTTTGTTATTCCCCCTTACTACATACTACTTGCTACCTACTACTTAATTATTATTTTAACATTTTTCCCTGCCACATACTATTTTTTTATTATTTTATCTCCCCCCTTACTACATACTACCTGCTACTTACTACTAATAAAAACAATCTACTGATTATTTTTCTCTTGCACATCCAAACTCCAAGAAAGATCTCTTAGTTTGTTTGTTGTTGTCATTGGAACTATTGAAGTTAAAGCCGGAGAAGAATCTTCCTCTTTTTGAATATTATCTGGTTTTACTAATCTTTGTTTCCAAATATATAATTTACCAGATACATAATAATTAATACCTGCTTGTAAATAAAAAATGAAAGGCTTGCCATTTATTTTATAAAAAACCAAAAGTGCTGATAATCCAGCGACAGGAATAATAAGAAAAATACTAACCCATAAAGGAAGTAGTTTATATAAAATGAAGACCATTCCAGCTCCGCCCACCAAATACGCAAATTGAGTAAAGGTGAATGGACCAAAAAGTTTATCCTCTATATCTATAAATTGTGGAACTTTAAATTGCATAATTTTATTAATTCTTAATTATCTAGAACACTTCGCGATAAGGGTCAATTTTATTGACTGAATGATCAGAAACAGTATTTACGCTTATTGTAGGGGCGTTTAGCTTTTCTTCTATGATATTCTTTGGTATTTCTTCAGTCTTACTATTTACTACTTTCTGCATACTACTATCTTCCCCTACCTTACTACTTACTACTTGCTCCATACTACTTATTCCTACATACGGTGGTCTTGGAATTTCCTCCTCTTCCCTACTACTTACTACTTTCTGCATACTACTATCTTCCCCCACCTTACTACTTACTACTTTCTGCATACTACTATCTTCATTCCAATTTCTTTTTAATGATTCTCTAATTGTTTTTAAAATATTTTCATTTACATCTTTTTCTAAATTTATTACATCTTCTCTGTTTAGTGTTGTTAGTTTGGAGAGTAATTCTTCCTCATATTTGTCCGGATGGATGATATTTAACATTACCTTTGTTGTAACTTCTTCCAGGATCCCCATTTGTTCAATATTTAATTTATATTTTTCAGCGATAGAGTAAAGAGTTGGTTGATAGTTTGATTCATTTATTGCCATCTGAACCTCTTTAGGAAGACTTACAAAACGATCATCTAACTTTTTATCTCCACCATACTTTTCATCCAAGAGGTCTTTGGAGTTTTTCAAGAAAGTATTTTCTAATTCTTCATAAATATCTTTTAAGATTAATTCACTTATTTCATTAAAAATTGCGTCAGTAACTTCTTTTGGGGTCTTCAATTCTGTGTCGATTGTTTTTACATAATCCTCGGTATTAATTATTGCAAGAAGTAATAATGTTGTTTCAGTTCCAAGGGTTGAGATTTGTTCTTCTTTTAAAGAATATTTAGTACTAATATTTTTCAAAGTTTCCATCCACTTCATACCAGAGAAAAACTCTTGCAACCCTACTGGAAGCTTTTCATAATATTTAGCAATATTTTGTTGTAATTGTTCGTTATTCATACGTTATTCTCTATTTTTTTCTTACTACCTACTACTTATTTCTAATGATGTCCTCCTCCCCCATGATCACCCTCTTTCTTTTCTTCCCCAACATGAGATAAATCAACCTTTAGGGTAGTACTCTTTAAAGCTTCGGTTATTGTATTGCCTAAATCTTTTACGAAATCTTTTTGTCCTTGCCCATAGTTTATATTAGATTGTTTTATAATCCCTCTCATTCCAGAAGCTAACGCCGCTGTTAAGCCTGTAGCAAATTTGTTTAGGCCCTTATCTTGTTCTCTTGCAATGATTTGAGAAATATTTCTCAAATCAAAACTTCCACCAACCGTAGACTGAATAATATTTTCACCTAATCCTACTTTTCTTCTTGCTGGACGAACAAGATTTATATCCGCATCTGTTGTTTGTGCCGCCAAAGCAGCTGCTATTTCTGTGTTAACATAATCTCTTTCTATTGTCGTCATATTGTCCCAATTTCTTGTACCAAGATTTGCTAACGGTGTCCCTGCTGTATTTCTATTTTCTCTAACGTATCGATCTCTTTCAATGTTTGTTCTCGCTAAGGTTCTCTCTTCTCCATTTAATTCCTCCCACTTTTTACCAGGAGCAACCACCCCAGCTGCATTGTCAAGTAAATGGCGAGAATGTGTTGCATGTTGAATTTCATGTTGATTTGCATTTAGTCTAGCCCCTACTCTTTGTTGTGCCCAATCTACTCCACTATATCTTTGTAGTGTTCCTTTAAACCTATCTATATTTCTTATTGATGGATCTCTAACCCCAGAAATTCTTTCTGCAGCTAGTCTTCTTGCTGCAGTATCTCTAGTTGAAGCTCCCTTCATAAATGACCCAATAGTACCTCTTCCAAGAGCTGCGACACCTAATGCTGCGCCCCCCAACGCTATTCCCCCCATAGCCGCGACACCACTGGTGATTTGCTGTCCTATCTTACCAGACATATCTTTAGCAATATCTTTTGCTTTCATCAAAAGAATCATTACAAAAATGAAAGGAACGATAATTGCAACTAAAAATCCTAAACCTACTCCATCTTGGTAACTGGCATCAATTACCCCCATTCCTTTATCCATAAAACCAACAACTAAATACATAAAGAAGGCAAAAACTGGTGCTAAAAATGCTAATTTGAGAGTTTCTGGCCACCATTTTTTCCAACCAATCATTTCCATATCTTGTAGAGCTGGTACTGTGTAACTAAAAAATACTAAAGGAGAGACTATCATTGCAAGCCATAAACCAATAACTCTTGCGATAAAAATTAATCCAGCAGATAAAAAGGCAATTATTCCAACAATGTTTACTATTGTTGCTAAAATGACTACGATAATAAAACTACCAGCAGAAATTCCTTTTGGAATATCTTCATTAGGAATTCCACTTTGTTTAATTCCACTTACTTTTTGAGCTTCAATTACAAGTTTTTGTGGGTTAACTTTTGAAACGATTGCTTCTGATAATTTTATTTCCCCAAATTCTCCTAACTCGTTTTTAATTACTCCTGTTGTTGGATCTTTTATTCCTGTTACAATTGTATTTTGATTATAAAAAACTCTAGTTAAAATATTAGAAGCATCTATAATTACCTGGGTAGCAAAGAGACTAAAGTTTATTAATATCCCAATAATGACCACGTTGATAATCATTTCTTTTGTTTTGACATTATGAAGACCTAATATTGTCCCAAATGCAATATATAAAAGAACGAAAATAAAGAACATATTACAAAAATCTCGAACTATTCCCCACCCTTGAACCACAAAACCAGAACGGTAAGAAGTATCCGCGATTGAATACATTAAAGTAAAGTCTAAAATTTTACCCGCAAGACCAAAAATTAAAGAAGTAGATTTAAATAATAACCAATACAAAACAATTCCAATACAACCACCATATGTCGATGGAGACCATAATGAGCAAGCAGGAAAGCCAGAATTATCTTTTGCTTTTTCTCCGGCTTCTTTTATTTCATTAAAATTTTGGCTATCTGTTTTTAATCCCTCTGCTCCTAATAACTCCCAGTTTATTTCATCACTGCAATTACCTGGTAAACATTTATAAGTTAAAAAATCAGCAGAAATTTTAGAAGCAAGAGGAATATCCCCTACTAACTCTCTAATTGTTACAGATATTCTAACCTCATTACAATCACTCCCACTACAATATTTTTCACCTGGCTTAAGAGTAAAAGAGAAATTGTCTGACAATATTTCTTTATAATCAGTGACAAAAGGGATAGCCATACCAACTCCTCCTTGGGCACGAACACTTAAGGCCACACCCTTTCCCTTACAGCCAGTTGTCTCTAGTGAATAAGTTATTTTTTCAGGTCTTGGTGTTTCTGAGGTTGGAAGAGGATTAGGACTTGTAAAAGACTCTTTTATTATTTTACATTTTTCTGCTTCATTTTCCGCTTCTACTTTATTATTTTCAATTTTTAAATTATTTTTTACTCCACGCGTAACACTAAAAGGTGCAAAGAGTTGCACGATGATCGTCAGTATTAATATGTATGGTAAAAACTTTTTCATTTGTATTTAATTTTTTTCCTTGCCATTTCTACTCTTCTCATTCTTAATTCCTAATTAAATTTCCCCTTACTACTTACTACCTACTACTTTCTACTTCCCCTCCTACCAAATATTTAAAACCCTTTCATAATCAGTGAAATATGTTCCAGGATTCCACTTACAACCCTTGAAAAGACCTGATGAAAGATTTCCATTTAGCATAGGGTTCTCATAAGCATTTCCATCACATTTAGGTGCTAGGTTTTGTGTTATTGTATTAAATGTTTCGCAATCAACTCCAGCTATATTTGTTCCAGAAAGATACCCTGAATATGTTTTACACCCAGACCCTTCTGTTCTTAGTACATTGTAATCCATATAAACACTATCCGTGTTATCTTCATTATTGTCTTTGGCTTGTCTTTCTGCATATTTATACCAAGGATTACCATATCTTCTTAGTGGATCTAATTCAAATTTTGGATTTCTAGAACCATCTCTTCTAATTCCCTGGTCATAACATTGGTTTATTAATCCATCCAACTGAGAAGCAAATTCTTCATAACTTCCAATTTCTGTATAAATTAAATTAATATCATCTTCAGTTTTTAAGTTTGGTGCAATAAGATAAAACTTACGAAGAAGGGTTGCAAGCTCTGCTTTTTCTGAATCAGTGAAAGTTAGAGGATTTTTGTCTATTAGAAGACATTGATTTATTATTGGATCTTCTTCTGTTGGATTTGTCCCATCTTCATCTGTACAAAGAGGAGGATTTGTTGCTCCATTTAAACACTGCCCGTTTTTTGTTGTACATGTGGGATAGTTGTCTGCTCCATTTGTACAAGAATCACCATCGACAGGAAGTGAATTAGTTGCCGTGAAAGTAGTCCAGCCTCCACAGTTATTATTTTCATTTGATTCTTCTACTGTTCCATTATCTTGTATTCCGTTTTTATCTGCACATGCACGAATATAATATGTTCTTTCTGTGCTGAAGTTATATATTACAGTTGCGATACGAGTATTATTTTTTAATATTATTGGAACTACAGTTTTTAATTCGATATTTAGACCTAGTAGTGTATCGCCTGGTTGAGCTGCTCCTATTGCTTTTGAAACCCAAGGTATTTTGTTTACAATTTTTACAAAAGTATTTTTGATTTTATTTTTGGACACACCATTACTTGGTCCAGCTTCTGTATTTGTTTCGGCCACATTAGGGTTTGTTGTTGTGATGTTGAAAAAAGCTGAAAAACTGCCTCCAGTAGAGCCATTGCCAATATTTGAAATTAAAGAAGAAAGGACTATTGGATTATTTATATTTCCAGTCGTGGGAGTTATTGTTCCAGCTTTCAAATCAGGGAGTAATCCATTTTGGTTATTATCACAAGCTGGAGGATTAGTAGCTCCATTTGTACATTCAGATCCAATTTCAATAGTACAAATTGGATAATTTGTTGCTCCGTTTATACATTCTCCTCCACTTGGTGGATTACTTGATTCAGAATAATGATTAGGAAGGTATTCTCCTGTTAAAACACCTCCAATGTGACAACTTGGATCAAGAGTATCTATCAAATTATCATTATCATTATCTTTTGTATCACTACAAGCTGGATGATAGGTCCAATCTCCTGTATCAGGATCAAAATCCCAACCATCTTCTGGTGGAGTCCAATCTCCTGTATCAGGATCAAAATTCCAACCCCCACTTCCATCAGGATCAAAATCCCAATTTTGACCATCAAAATTCCATCCCCCATTAGGTGGTAAACTTATATCTCCTGGAGGAGTCCATATGTTTTGATCAGGATCAAATACCCAACCACCATTTCCATTAGGATCAAAATCCCAATTTTGACCATCAAAATTCCATCCCCCACTTGGAGCTGGCATGGTGTTATTCCCTGAATCATTTCCAAATAAACTCTCTAAAAAGATAGAGAATGATTTCCAGAAAGTATTTCCATCGTTTGGGTTTACTATTATTTCTCCTGTATCTCCATTTAAGATATCTTCATTCGCAAAACCAAACATATCACCTGATTGAGATTGGCTATTACCATTTACAAGCATTGCAATAGGGTTGCCATTATTACTTGAGCTGGAGAGAAATACATTATCACCATTTTTTATATCTTCACCTGCTTGTGCAATTATTCTCTTTGAATTTTCATCTATTTTGTTTATATTTTTTGAATTGAGAGATGGGATAAGAGGAGAAAATATTCTTGATATGGTGGCAGAAGTTTTTACCCCAAAAGAATCTCTATTTTTAATTAAGAGATAACCAATAAGAACAATCAATAAAATTGCAATTATTGTTATTATTAGAGCTTTACTTTTTTTTGGTTGATTTTCCATATAATATTTTAATTAATTTGTTTCCAAAATCCATTTACAATCATATGTTAGATATGGGTCTGGAGATTCGTCTATGCCATTGTTTTGCATATAATAAGAATAACTTTCACAGGTTGTTTTTCTGGTTGCTTCTGGTACATTATTATTTTTTAATATAGTGTCTTGAGTTATACAAGAAGTAGTAGTTATTCCGTGTGGTATGTGGGGTTCTGTTACATATGACGCATTTCCACAATATGCATCTCCTTGAGCTATTCCACCACCTTGATTACAATCACTATCTTTAAAATCCACATCACCATCCTTATCGTTATCAAGTCCATCAGAACACCTACCTTCTTCATTATCATAATTAGTTATTTCAAGATCTTCCATATAAAGAATATCCTCTTCTTCTAAACAACTAGCATATTTTGTTTTGTATTCAGCCTCGGTCATTATATTTTGATTACATTGACCAAATAAACCACCACAAATTTCTTGTATATCATCAATAGGTAGATCTGTTCTTGCTAAACATAAAGCTCTTTCCTGTTTACATTTTTCCGCTGTTTCTTTTTTAAGAATTTCAAGTAAACGAGCATCACGACGCCCTTGTGCAGCTATTATTATTTCACTCACCTTACTTCTTATTTGGTCTAATTTGTATATGTTTGAATTAGCTTGAATTACAGAATCAGTATAATCAGCTATTGCTCCTTTTAGGTCTTCGTCATAGGATAAAATATTTTTAGTAATATTAAGTCCTTCTTCTGCCATAGGTAGATACTCTGGATTTGGAATCAATTCAGACGTATTTTCTTTTTCTTTAAATGGTTTTAGCATTCTGTCTCCATACAAATAACTCATATTTTCTTTAAATATTTTATTAAAATTTTCAAAATCATAATTTATTTTAGTAAAATGATTGTTTATTCGATTTTCATTATTTATCATATCTCCACCCCCTCTTGCAAGCCCCATTTCACTTAATAGAATTAATTCTGATATAGGAGAAGAATTTAGGATAGATTGCCACCAACTTCTACTTGTTCCACTAAACATGTCTTTGTAATTATCATATTCTTTATCACCTGGTCCGGCTATACTATAAGAAGTAGAATCTCTCTTCAAAAAAGAACCAGCTCTAGTAGTAGAAGACAATGAATATTCATAATCTGTAAAAGCTATTTTTGTGTCTCCAGAATTTGTTTCCCAACTTGGATTTGGTCCAGGAATACAATAATCAAGTTCACCAATTTTGGGCATTATGTTGGGAAGTTTCTTTAATAATTCATTGGCTGCAACTATATAATCTTTTTGAATTTGAATCACCCCTCTTTCTTTAATTGGGTTTGCTGTTCCTTTTTTCCAATTTTGCCATTCACTCCCATTCCAAAAAGCTCTATCCCCAACTCCCCATCCATTATATCCATCTTCAAAAAGTTTTGTTGTGCCAGGAACTTTTACTGTATAATAAACATTTGTTAATGGATCACCAGCAAAACCACGAGGCCCAATTCCAATATTTAATTTTTTATTTGCATCCCAGACTTTATTTATACTGGCATCCCAGTCTCCTAAACCACCCGAAGTATAATTATGAATATATTTATTACCCAAATCACGAGTAAGGTCAAAAGAACCGTTGGTGTAACCTCCTGAGGTTGATTCTCCAAACATATCTATACTATCAAGACTATTTGATCCATATCCAGTTCCCATATTAGGATCTGAAAAAGTATAATCTTCAGATGAAAGACTTGAAAGTCCTTGGTTTTGGAATCTAGCAATTAGTGCAGTGAATAATGCATTTAATGATTCATTTATTGTATCAGCGACTTCAAGTTGACGTTCTGGAGAATTTAAATATGTACTAACTTTATCTTTTATTAAACTTCCAGGTGTGACGACATCTTGTTTTGTACAATCACTATCTAGACTATTTGATAATCTAGTTGGGCTATATACATATTCATGGGTATCGTATTTTGTAAAAATAGGATCATTAGGATCTAGTGTTTCCCAATTGCTTGGGAGGCTATCTATTCCTCTTTTAGTTTTAGCTTTTCTTTTTCCTGGTATTATATTTCCATCTACATCTGTTACGTCTTCATAAACTTGGTACTCGACACATCTTTTTTGGCTAAGAATACCATTATTAACCAAAAGCTCTTGTTTTGTTTCTTCTATTTTTTGTTGTTCTTGATCAGCTAAGTATTGACTAGCAAGCATTGTAAAACCAAGAGGATTATTTTGGTCTCTTTGTGTTAAAGCAAGCCATCCATCCCATCCACCAGTTGCGAAATCATTTGAGAAGGCATAGTTTATTCTTGTCGATCTTTCAAAGGGAGTTTCTTGGAGGTTTTCTTCAGAATAATATGATCGTGGGTCAGTCACAAAACTACCTAAATCGGAAGCCAAAGAATCCAAGAAATTTGTAGCCCCGTATTTTATTGCTCCACTTCTATAACTAGTCACAAGAGAACGAGAAAAATCTTTTCCGTAAGGGAATTTTTTTCTTGCATCATTAGCTAATATATCTATTCCTGTTTCAAGGACATTTCTTTCCATACTATTGGTTAGAGAAGTAATGTTGCGGACATACATTGGATCACCATTAAAACCAGAGTTTACCCAGTTCACTGTGTATCTGGTCATTGCTGTAAGCTGATTCCTTGCGAGTGTTATTGCTATTCCATTAAAACATTCTTCTCTTTTTTTTGTTGAGGCAGTTTTTTCATCTGTTGCAATCATTTGGTCCATATATTCTGGTGATTGCAATACATTCATATACTCGTTGCAATCTATTGAATCTTTTATTGCATTGACATATTGTTGTTCCAACCAGCTTACCGATGTTTCTGCTGCTGCTTTTCCTTTTTGACACACTTGTATTACCGCTTCTCTTTTCATTTTTCTTATGATAGCCTGTTTCTTTTTTTGAACTAATCCAGTTATGGCTCCTGATACTTTATCTACAACACCAGTACAACCCACAACCTGCATTATAAGTTGAGAGTTTAGGGCATCTTGAGGTCTGAATTTATAAGGGTTTCTTCCATTTTTATTTGGATTTTCCCAGTTTAATTCATTGGCAGCTGAGACTACAATAGGAGATAAAATTTGTAAGAAAAATATTGCGAAAAGAAAGACAATTGTAGTAGAAATTATTTTTTTCACAATTTGTTTTTTCATAAATAGTTATTTATAGTATACCATTTTGTTTTGTCTATTGTAAAATTTCTGTTAACTTTTCTATGTCGGAAACTAAGTTATCACTATGTTTTTTGTAACTAAGGATAGCTCTCATCCCAATAATAGGGTCAGTGAGTATTTGGGTTAACCCTTCGATGGATTCTGCTGTCTTATTGTAATTATTTGCAAGGCTTAGATGTATAGAAGAAATTGATTTTGGTGTTGGAATATTGATCAATTCACTTCCAAATGATTTATATGCTTCCGCTATCGTCTTTGCAGAATAGAGTGCTTGAGGGTCATTGTTTCCTAGGCCTTGAGAAATAAGGGTTAATTCGCTTCCAATGTCTTTATCCTCGTATTTTGTTACCAAAGCATTGAAGGCATTAAAATATGCTTCATTTACTGCTGTTCCATCATTTTTTATTTTTAAATCACCAGATGAATAAGCATCCACAAGTGGAGTGGCTTCTATTTTTTGTCCGATAGCATCTGAAAGAGAATTTATTGATTCTTCGTTTAATTCCCCTGTTTGTTGGAGTGAGATTATTGTTGCAAAGAATTCCTGGGAAAGCATTTCATTTTCTGTAATTATTTTAGAGTCATCAGTTGCTAAAATATCCCCACTCTGAATTAAGGATTTCTTTTTTGCTAAAATAAACTCTTTGTTTTCTTGGCCATTTTTATTTGGATCAAGCCCCCAAAGATATTCTTCCCAGTCAGCAATTCCATTGTTGTTACCATCTTTCTGAATTATTGCTCCGACGGTCATTTGCACAACTTTATTGTCACTATTTGCTACTTTTCTGTTTTTTATAAGACTTATTAACCCTCGTATACTAAAAAACAATACGATTAATACGATGATGAACAAAACTATTGTTATAAATTTTCTACTTGGGAGATACTTTTTAAAATTATCCATAGAAACTACTTTTAAATCCTTATTATTTTAAAATTATACAACTTATTATTCAAATCTCCTATAAATCTGTGGATAAAAGATGTAATATTTCCATCCATTTTTCAAAATTTACATCCTCTGCCCTAGTTTTTGAATCCATCTTTAGTTTTTCAAAAATTGTTGGAAGAATTGTTGGAAGTCCGACTTCCAACAATTTTAGATCTTCGAGGTTTTTTATAAGGACTTTTCTTTTATGAGCAAACCCTGTTTTTATTATATTAAAAAATAATTCTTCTTCTTTCCCCGTTTTAAAATTATTTTTAGAAATATTTGAAATAGAAATTATTGCTGAATCAACTTTTGGTGATGGAGAAAAGAATCTTTTGTGAACTTTCATTATATACTTTGGATCTCCATAAGCTTTTACACTAAGGGAAAGAATACTTTCTTTCCCTCCACTTTTTTTATTCCCCGGAGCTCTTGCGACAACACGGTCCGCGACTTCTTTTTGAACAAGGAGAACCATTTTTTCTGGCTGGAAGGAACTAGATAGAAATTTTTTAAAAATCGCTCCAGTTATATTATAAGGAATATTTGCAATAAGTTTGTATGAAGTAGTAAGTAGTAAGTAGTAAGTAGTAGGGTCAAATTCTAAAATGTCACCATTTATTAATTCTAGTTTTCCGTTTTTTATTTCATCTACAAATTTTTCTTGTAAAAATTCAAAAAGCTCGTGATCTTTTTCAACTGCGATCACTCTCTTTGCTTTCTCTAAAAGCTTTTTTGTTAAAGCCCCCTTGCCTGGTCCTATTTCAAGAACTGTATCTTTATCACTAACTTCCCCCGCCTCACACATCATATTAAGAGCGGGTTCTGATTTTAAAAAGTTTTGCCCTAAAGATTTTTTTGCTTTATAAATCATAATTTTATATTAACACAAAAAAGAACGAAGTAGGATTTTTAAAAAACGTAAATAAAATAGTCTTACCAAAGGGGCTTTGGAGCGCGTCGGCGCGAGAACTGAGCAAATTTTTAGCAAAAAATTTGAGTACCCTTTGGGGAGAGCTATTTGTTGGAGTTTTTTGAATCACTACAAATACACCACCTTTTCTCCATTTGAAGAATAAGCTTGTTCAAAATTTGTTAAATGAGCGGGAATATCATAAATAAATTCACTAGGAGAATTTACTTGTTTCATTCCAAAAATTGTACGAAGCGATGCATAAGATAAAAATAATTTTTCTCTAGCTCTAGTTATTGCGACATAAAATAATCTTCTCTCTTCTTCATTATCTTCTTTTGCTCGGCCATCATTTCTTTTGTGTGGAAATAAATTTTGTTCAAGACCAGTCACAAAAACATATTTAAATTCAAGTCCTTTTGAAGCATGAACAGTCATTAGTCTAACTCCTTTACCCTTATGCATTAATGTATCTTGATCACTTGAAAGTGCCGCATCTTCAAGTAATTTATCCATTCCGTCTGGGATATTGTCGTATTTAATAGCCAAGGTTACAAGCTCCATCATATTTTCTAGGCGTTCTTGTTCGTCGCTTGTTCCGTGCATCAACTCATCTTTTAAGCCGCTTTTTTCTATGACATATTTAATAGAATCAGAAGGTTTATGTGTTTCGATGTATTCGTTTATATCATCTATTAATTTATAAAAATTATTTATTTTTTCTTGTG
>CAILJY010000013.1 GCA_903834665.1 uncultured bacterium
TAAATTCAATAAAGCCAATTAAGGCGACAGTAATTAACCATACCCAATATGTTTTACCAAAATCAAAGGCACTTTTGTCTTTATACAACCAATTTGTATCAATATTTTTTGCAATTGCAATACAAGCTATTAATAAAAAGATGGGAATTATTATTGCCACGATATTTTTTTGCTCTTTATTTAATGATTTAATCCAATTATTCATATTATTTATTTTCTTCTACATAAGATATACATCCTTCAATAAAGGATTGAGAATTTCCTTCACATTTTTCTGGATCATCTATAAAATTTTTTTCAGCCCAACTGTAGCCAGCTTCGTGCTCACTACAATAAGCATTTGTATTATCATAATCATTATACTCTTTATTTTCTTCCATTTTACTAACTGGTATACACATTTCAATATTTCTATTTAGTATTTTAGACAAATATCTATCTACATCTGCAAAACTACCAATCTCGTCAATTAATCCTTCCTTAAGAGCTTTACTAGCTGTTAGTGTAGCGCCATCAGCTAATAATCGTACTTTTTCTATTGGTAAATTTCTATTTTCTGCTACTTCCTCAATAAAAATATTCGCAAATTCATTCACCATCGCCATTACTATTTTTCTTTCATCATAAGTGAGTAGCTTGTCAGTATTTCCCATGTCTTTATATTTACCAGATGACAACTGGTTAAAGGTTAATCCATTTGCTTCATTTTGTTTTGCATTATCAACATAGGACATTGTTGATCCTATAGCTCCAATATTTGATGTTTCTAAAGCAAAGATACGTCCTGTAGTAGAAGCAATCTCATATCCTGCAGATTGTCCTTGCCCACGTATTAAGGCTACTGTGGTTTTCTTTATTTCTTTTATTGCTCTTGAAATCTCTATCCCGCTTTGTGCATCTCCACCACTAGAATCAATAGCAAAAACAATAGCCTTTACTCCTTTGTCTTTTTCAGCTTTTCTTATTTGAGATATTACATCAAGAGCAACTGTATCTCCTTTATAAATTGAACCATCATCATTATATCTTTGGGAAGATGCTATGTCACCAGTTATATAAATGATTGAAACTGATGAGCAGTTTTTTCTATTTTGTTGTGGACTATATTCAAACCAATAAAAAGCACTTCCTAATACTAATATTCCTAAAATAATTATATATTTGTATTGTTTTAGGATTTGCATAAATTTAATCATAACATTTAAGGACAAATAATTCTATTACTTCCATCACAAGGATCTGGTACCCCTGACCAATCTTCTGCTGGTCCACTTAAGGATAAATAACCAATATATAGAAATCCTAACATTACTATAGTCATTATAATTGTTCCTATAATATTTGATTTAACTTGTGGTACCTCCAAGGATTTTTTATATACTAAATCTTCCTTTTCTTTTTCTAAGGATTTTTCCCATTCCCAACGTGGCATATTTTTAGGGCGATTTTCCATATAATTTATTTAAACCAATTAAATATCTTTTGATACCACTTTAATTTTTTAACTGATTCTGGAGTAATTTGAGGAGCTAATTCTTCTTTTGGAGCGACATTATTTAATGATTCTTTTTCTGTGGATTTCACTAAGCTATCAGAAGATTTTTTTGTTGGTGTAGTTTTCTCGGCAATATTTTTTACAGGTTCATTTTTTATTACGATAGATTGAGCGACTGCTTTCTTAATTTCTAAAATTTTACAAGTTTTTGAAGTACTATCATAAGAATATCCACTTAAACATGAGCATACCCCATCTTTCATATAAGTATTTAGTAACGTGGAACACCAGTTTGAAATAGAGATACATTTATTTTCCTTTCCAATAACATACCCAGTACTACATGAACATTTCCCGGGGGATAAAGTAATGGAATTTATTCCATAAGTATTTGTACAATAATTATCAATTAAATTCTGAGTATTTTTTATTTTAGCTTCGAGATCTGCTATTTGGGCATTTTGAAGTGTTCGTTCTTGCTCTGTAAGTGTTTCAATTTTTTTATTTAAATTTTGAGCTTTACTTTCATAAAAATCATTTAGAGTTTTTTGATAATTTGATTCATCTGCGTTAGCATTTGAAATTGCATCTGTAACAGTTCTAAGTTGTGATTGTGCTTGATTATTTTGCGGGATATCTTTAAAAGTAATAGATTCCATGTTTTTACTAGGAGATTTCAATGAATTCCTTGCACAGGCAATGGCTTCATAAGTATTAATACTTGGAGTTTTATAATCATTTGTCGTGATGTATCCTACAAACTTATAATCATTACTTATTATGATTGGGGGTTTGCTCGCAATATTATTAAAAGCGCTCTGAGAGCTAATTTCACTTCCATATCTCCCAATATCGTTCATTATTGAAGTTGATTTAATTTCGCTTCCTGCACCAATTTCATTTGCAATAGATAAACTGTTAATGCTATTTCCTATAGCACCAATATGAATCCATTTACTTCCGTCATATCCAAAAGTTGACATACCATCAACACTAGAACAATTTAGGGTTGAAGCTTGTGTTTGATTTGGTAAAATACTTATTAATAAAAAGAGAATTCCAAATATTATTTTTTTCATATAATTTTATCAGCTAGAACGCAAAAAGCTCCTAGCCAGATTGGTGGATTTTAACCCACCCACATCCGTTTCCAGATATGACCCGTGAAGGCAAAACTCTGACTAAGAGTTCTTTATTCTTCACGGGGTTTAGGCCATACCTTACAGTAAACCATAAGGGTTAGGTCTCTTATTAAGTTGTATTACAATCATACAACAATCATTGAAAAAATCAAGAAAATGTGATATTATATAAGGATATTAGATGAAATTATATGAATATTGAAACAACATCAGATGAAAAATTCAATAAAGAGGTTTTAGATATATTAATGAAAATCAAAGAAAAATATCTTGCAACGCCCAAAAAACAACCTTCTACTTCTATAGATGAATATATTAATGTTGTTAAACCTCACGGAGTAGAGATTTGGCTTCATTATGGAGATGAATTTAATCAATATAAAAATATTATTTATAAACTGCAAGAAGAGTGGAAAGCATTAGAGGTATTAGATGAAAGTAGAGGTGATTTTAATTATGAGGGTACCAGATTTATTTTGAAAATTTTACAACCTAAATTTGATGAGGTTTATAAAAAATATCAAGAACTAAACGAAGGACTATCTGGAAAAAACATTAATGACTTAATAATAATTGAGTTAAAAAGTGGTAAATTAAGCCTAAATAAAAATACTGGTGAAGTTAAGCTAAATAATATTAAAAATAATTTAAATCCAACTAGTGAAGAGTTTAAATTTCTTCTAAGGTTAATGGAAAATAAAGACTATATAGCAACATATAAAGAATTAATCAGCACTACTCCAACAAAAACTAATAAAAGAAATTTGGCTTTTATTGTAAGAAATTTAAAAAAAGCACTCGGGATACTTCCACAAAAAAAATCTAAAAACAAAGATATTATAAAAAACATAAAAGGTCATGGCTATATGCTTATAAAGTAATCACACTTGAATCACATTAAATATATAATCATTCCGTCTACTTAATCTCATAGTTCATATAGAGTTAGAACAAATAGTTCTAGCTTTTTCTTTTGTCTAAGAAAAGCATTTATTAAACAAAAATTATATGAATATTAATTACAAAGATTTAATAGTCCTAGAAGATATGTGTCTGGTTTCTTATTTAGCAGTTTTAGAATTTCCTATTGAAAACATAAATTCCTCTAAATATCCACAATTTACTTTTACATTTAAAAACACAAAAAAATTAGAAGAAACGATGGAAAATTTCTTTAATGGTTCGGCACTTATAGAGCCAAAAAGTTACTGGGCAAAAACAAGGGAAATCAAGGCGAGACTTAAGTCTATTAAAAATTATTAACTAATCTATTAAATTATATGAATAAAAAAGAAAGTATCAGTGTTGTTATTAAAAAAGCTCTTTCTGAGAGAAGAGCATCATTTGTAGTTAAAGAGGAAAAAATTGAAGAAACAATTTTTGTAGAAATAGACGAATGTGGTCTAAGCTATTCTTGTATATATTTTTTCATCTTTGAAAGACCTATTGAAAACAGGAGTATATTTATTTCTACCTTTGGCAATATTTTTATAGATGGAAATCATGTAGAGAAATTTTTTGAAAATCGATCTCTAACTAAAAATACTTTCAAAACATGGATGTATCGTGGGATTGATATACAAAGTGATATAGATGCTTTGTGTTTGTTTCTCGATACTAAGTACAATTCAAAAAATTGGGAGATCATTAAAATTAATGAATAATCTTATGGAAAAGAATTTACTTAATCAAAATAATATTCTCTCAGAAACTTTTGGCTTACAAAAACGCTGGATTAATTGGAAATATGAAATAGTAAATGGAATAAAAACAAAAGTTCCTTACCAAATTAATGGGATAAAAGCATCCACAGTTGATCCATTAACATGGTCCACATATAAAGAGATTATAGAAGCATCTCAAAACATGGGGATAGTTTTTATGCCAGACCAATTGCTTCTTGGTATTGATTTAGACCATTGCCTTAATGAAAATATAATCGTTCATGAACAGAAAGAAAGTATTGCTCAACTTGTAATTGAAGCGAATAGTTATACGGAAATTAGTCCTTCTGGTACCGGATTGCATCTTTATTTATCACTTACTGCTCCACTTAAACTTATTGCAAACAAACACGAACCCTATGAATGTTATACTTCAGGACGATATTTTACTGTTACAAACAATCCATATAAGGAAGCATTACCTATTCGCACAGTTACTCCAGAAGAAGCTATAAACCTACTTTCAATTATTGGTTATCCATGGGGTAAAAAAGAAATACAACAAAACATTGCTATTCCAACAACTATATCCTTTGATGATGAAACTATTTTGTCTAAAATGTTTTCATCAAAAAATGGAGACAAAATTAAAACTCTTTATAATGGAGACATTTCTGCATATAACAATGATGACTCTTCTGCTGATATGGCTTTATGCTCACATTTAGCCTTTTGGACAGGATGTAATATAGAACAGATGGAGCGTATGTGGCTTGTATCGCCACTAGGAGCACGAGAAAAGACGCAAGAGCGTAAGGATTATCGTGATAGGACAATTAATACTGCTATTCAAGGATGTACTGAAACATATAAATTAAAAGAAATAGAAGAAGAATCGAAAGAGCCTGTAAAAATTCTAACTTTCTTAGAACTTATAAATAAAGAGTTTCAAGAGATTCCGTGGGATGTAGAAGGAATTTTTGAATCTGGAACGATCAATATGATTTCAGCTCCTCCTAATCAATATAAAAGTTGGGTTGTTCAGCATGTGGCTTTTTGCTTGGCTCAGAGTAAGGATGTATTTGGTCATTTTAAAACTAAGAATCAAAATACTTTAATAATAAATGAGGAAGATAACCTAAGAATGATAAAAGATAGGTCCTTGAAAATGGTGGAAAGTATGGGAAATCTCGGGGTATATTTTATGGTTGGGTCTGGTTTTAAGATTGATAAAGATAGTGTAATAGATATTTGTATTAAAGCTAGAGAAAGAAATATATCTTTTATTATCTTTGATTCCCTTAGAAGTGTTCATAATGCAAACGAAAATGATTCTCAAGAAATGCAGAAAGTTATGGACTATTTTAAATACTTAACCAGAGAAGGATTTACGGTCCTTTTTACACATCACAATAGGAAGAAAGATAAATTTTCAAATAAAAGTGATAACTTAGGAGAAGAATCACGTGGAAGTACTGCTATAAATGCTGGAGTGCATGGTCATTTGTCTTGCGAAGAAATTATAAAGGAAGATGGTAAGTATCTTTTAATTTCCCAGAGGAAGCTTAAATGTGATGAAAAATTGAAACCCTTTTTAGTAAAAATAGAAATAGATAAGGAAAATAATAAAATCAATTTTAATTATCAAGGGGAATATGATGCTAAGGAAGAAACATTTAGAAAAAATAAGGATTTTGCTTTAAGGACTATTGAAAATAGTGATAAGTGGTTATGCAAGAAGGAAATATCGGTTTTTATGGGTCTCACTGAAAGCACTTTATCCAAGGTTCTCCAAGAGCTTGAGAAAGAGAAGTTGGTTCAGTCAAAAACAACTAAAGAACTGAATAAGCTAAATATTCAGATTAATGATCCTAGTTTAAAATCTAACGCAAAATTCTATTTCAAGAATGAGGTGGTCGATCTTAATCAATTTATTACTGATCTACAATCAGATGATGGCTTCTAACACAGAAGTCTGCTTTGTGCTTGGTTTCCTATATATAGGGAAACCAAGCAACAAGCATGAATCCTCTCTTCTCTATTGTGCTTAGATTTTAAAATCTGCTAAGCAGGACAAGCAAAAATGTTGAGAATCTCAGACGATTTAGGTTAAAAATATATGTCAGAAACATTAGATTCAGTTAAAAAGATTTCTATATTTAAACTAAAAGGAAAGGGTTATTTAGATCCGTTTATCTCTTCTGTTTCAGGATTTATTTTTTGGAATATAAATGGTAATCCTACTGGAAGAGTTAAATTTGAATTAAATTTTAATGGAAATAGTGAATATCCTAGTCCATACCTACATTTAAAATATAGGAAGATGGGGTTACTTGGAGGATCATGGGTAGTACATGATGATAAATTTGAATTAATAAAAGTAAGATGTCCTTTTGGAGGGCATAGATGGTTCTTTAAATGTGGCTATAATAATGGTAAATATTGTGGTAGGAAAGTAGCAATTCTTTACATGATAAATGATGGTTTTGCTTGTAGGCATTGTGTAAATTTATCTTATGATAGTTGTAATGAAAATAAGAATGATAGAGGCACTCTTTTATGCTTATCACTTGGAAAAGCTATTGAAGACTATTCAAAATTAAAGAGGCATTATTACTCTGGAAAACCAACACGGAAACATCGTAAGTATCTAAAAATAACGAATAAATATATGAACAAGTCTATTATTAATTATACAGAAATGATATAATGGATGAGCTACACAAGAGATTGAATAACGATATTAAATTTGTACCCAAAGAGGGGCAACGTGATCTTTTGTGTAGCAACAAAAAGTCGTTTCGTTGTCCCTCTTTTGGTATTAATAATAACACTGGAGATGTTGCATTAGATTACTTAGCCAAAGTTCTAGTTGAAGCATTTTTAGATAAACAAGAATATGAAAGAAATAAATCAAGAGAATAATAAAAGAGCAGTAATTTATGTACGAGTTTCAACCAAAGAACAAGTCGATGAAGGTAACAGTTTAAATACTCAAGAAAAAATATGTCGAGAATATGCAGAAAAAAACCAGTATGAAGTAGCAAGTATTTTTATAGAGCAAGGAGAAAGTGCTAAGACCGCAGATAGAACAGAGCTTCTAAAATTACTTACTTATTGTGCAGATAAAAAGAATGGAGTAAAAGCTATTATTATTTACAAGGTAGACCGCCTATCTCGTAGTGTTGATGATTATAGTTATCTTCGTCTTTTGCTAAAAAAATATGGAGTAGAAATTAAATCAACATCAGAATCTTTTGGAAATAATCCTGTTGGTAGATTTATGGAGAACACAATGGCCAATATAGCTCAGTTTGATAATGATATCCGTTCTGAGAGATGTGCTGGAGGTATGAGAGACGCTATGAGGGACGGTAGGTATGTCTGGATGGCTCCTTTAGGATACGATAATAATATAAGAGTTGCTGGGAAGGTTACTATAGCTATTAATCCTATTAATGGTCCTTTGATACACAGAGCATTTGAATTGATAGGTAGTAATATTTATCCAACAGAAGAAGTTCGAAGAATAATGACAAAGGAGGGGCTTGTTGGTAAAAGTGGTAAACCTATAACTAAGGGATACTTTTATGATTTATTAAAAAATGAACTCTACGCTGGATGGATAGTTAAGTTTGGAGAAAGGCATAAGGGATTATTTACTCCGATAGTTTCAGAAGAATTATTTAATCAGGTCCAGAGGATTCTAAAACATAAAGGGAGAAAACATTCTGCTTATATAACGGACCATCCAGATTTTCCGCTTCGTAAGTTTGTAACAAATGAAGATGGTAAAAAACTTACTGGTAGTTGGTCTACAGGGAGACATAAAAGATTTGCTTATTACCGTTTTGGTGGAAAGGATTCAAACTATAACAGAGATAAGTTCCAAGAAAATTTCGGTGAGTATATGGACAAATATGGTTTGAATGAAAAACACTTTATCAAATTGAAAGGACTTGTGAAAGAGAATTTAGTGAAAGCTACTCAAGGGCAGAAAAAAGAAGTAGAAGATCTCAATAAACACCTCAAAGAGCTTACTGATAAGCAATCAGGTATCATTAAAAAGAATCTGGATGGAATTATTCCAGATAGTGTTTTGAAGCAACAGCTTGAAATGATAGATAAAGATTTACTTGAAACAAATGCTTCTTTATTGAGTATTCCTAATACTGAAAACGATTTTGAAAAAATGATGGATCTAGTAGAAAGTTATCTTAAAGCACCAAGTGATGTATGGAAAGAAGCAAAAGTAGGAGTACAAATCAAACTTCAGTGGTTCCAATTTCCCCAAGGTTTGACGTTTAATAATAAAATATTTGGAACCGCACAAGTAGCTAATGTTTTCAAAGTAAAAGACGTCTTTTCGACGTCTTTGTCTTCTAAGGTGGACCCTACAGGACTCGAACCTGCCACCCCCTCATTGCAAATGAGGTGCTCTACCAGATGAGCTAAGGGCCCAAATTAAATACTTATACATCTTACCGTATTTTTATTTTTTTGCAATACTTATGTTGTGTATGAGAA
>CAILJY010000014.1 GCA_903834665.1 uncultured bacterium
AACAAAATGGCTTTTCAAGCCGATGTCCGCTATATTCTAATTGGTTAGACGATAGGGCCATATAAAACTTTCACTAAACTTTAAAATAACTTAAAACAATACCGAATTAGTATAGCATTTTTCTTTAAAAAATCAAATTTTTTAAAGAAAAATGCATATTTATCTCATATTTTTAAACCCTTTTTATCCCTTGACAAACATCTATTAAATATGCTATAATATAATTAAATAATTTAAAACTAAATAAAAAAAATCATGACAGCACATCACGCACCGGCTGGAAATAGCCACGACCATGGCCACGATGGCCACTCTCCTGAAAAATCAGGATCTATGAAGGGTTCCCTTTATATGTTTCTGATAATTGTAGTTGGTATTATTATTATGAAATTTCTTTTTTCATCTTCTGATGGAAAGAAAGAAAACCAAAATAATAATAATACTAACAATACTACCGCTACCGAAAGGGCTTATCCACCGAAACCAAAACATGTAAGTTATGGGCCCGATTATGGAGATATAATCTACCTTCCAAGTGGATTTGACTATTACTTCGAAGGAGCCACCGAACCTTATTGCTATAAAAATGCAAGCAATCAAGAAAATTGTGGTGAAAAAGGAGAGGATGCAACTGGAACATTTGGTGATTCTCAATCTAATAAAAGTTTGAGATTTAAATCTCAAAATGGTAAACACGGGTATTTAGATATTATATTAATTAAAAAATAAAAAAAGTTATGAAAATAATATCTGACAAATCAATTAATTATCCATTTGCAGCAGTAGTTTGGATAGTGGTATCAATGATATTCTATATTTTATTCCGGTATGTAAACTTGGATGGTAAATTTTGGATATTATTGTCCTTCTTATCTGGTGCAATTATTGCATTCGCAGATAGAGACAAAGTAGCAATACTTACAGTTGGACTTCTTCAATTTAACGGAGAAGAAGTAAAAGATGAAAATGGCAACAGTGTTTATTTAGATCCTGGGTGGTATTTCACTTTTTTCTTTTTTTCTATCAATAAAAAAGAATCCCAAAAAATGGAAAAAAGAGACGTTGTTATTCCAGCTTTTAATTGTCAAGACAAAAGTCGCTTAGGTCTCACTGCTGAAGCTAACGGAGATTGGGTTATTGCTGATGATGGTCATGATAAATTTAAAGAACAAGACGAATCTAAAATGGAATCAAATTTGTCTAGTTTGGTCCGTCGATCTATCATTCGTGTTTTTGCAACACTTGATTTTGAAACTGAGATCAAAGGGAAAGATTTGGGTGATAAAATCCAAAACCATGATCCTGTTTTTGAAAGAGAATGCTCAAAATATGGGATTATTTTTCACAACTTGATCGTTGATGCGATACCATCTGATATGAGACAGGAAAATTTAAATTCTTATTCAAAAAGACTTTTTGAAGAAGAAAAAGCTAAATATCCTGTGGGCTACAAATTTACCCATCAAGAATTAAGGGATATCGAAGAAACTATCCAAATTAAACTTGGACAAGCCAGAAAAATAATCTCTAATTCGCCCTTATTGGGAAGATTTGATGTTAAAGATTAAAGATTAGTACATTCGTGCTTAAAGTCAAAAGACCC
>CAILJY010000015.1 GCA_903834665.1 uncultured bacterium
AAAATTTCCTAAATATTTTAAATGTAATAGAACAAGATTCATGTTAAATATAACATAAATAATCTATTCTGTAAAATAATAAAGAGATAGCTATTATTTCTTATATTCGTAAATAGTTACTTTGGCTGGACGGATGACACGCTCACCTATTTTGTATCCAACTTGAAGAACTTTTTCAATAGTATGATCTTTAGACTCATCTTCAGTTTCTACTACACTTATGGACTGATGAATACTAGGATCAAAAGGAATATCCTGATCTTCTATTTTTTCGATTCCTGAATCTCTTAATCCTGATATAAATTGTTGATATATAGAAACAATACCATCACGCCATTCTTTTTCTAAACTCTCCCAATGTTCTTTGTTTCCAAACGCCATTTCAAAACTATCGAGTGCTGGTAATAGTTTTTCTGTCATTTTTTCTTTGGTTAAAATTGCAATATTAAATCTTGCAGAATCTAATTCTTTTTGTAAATTAACATAATCAGCCTTCGCTCTCTGCCAACCCGTTAGATACTCTTCTTTTTCTTTTTGAAGTTTTTTAATTTCTTCTCGGAGTTTTTTTGCTATATCTTTAACTGGCAAAGCTTCTCCATCTTCAGTGGATTCTACAAAAGTAACATCTTCCCAGCCTGCTTCCGAATCCTCGTGAGGGCTGGCAGGAAAATTATCTGTTTGTTCTTCTTTTTTTATTTCATCTTCATTCATATTGTAATTTTATACAAAAATAGAGACTTTTTCAAGTCTCTATTTTTACAGTTTTAACGTTTAGACCATTGTGGTGATTTACGAGCTTTTTTGAGTCCGAATTTCTTTCTTTCAACTTGACGTGGATCACGTTTAAGCATTTTAGCTTTCTTGAGTACTCCACGTAATTCTCCATCTTCAAGAACAAGAGCGCGTGAGATCCCATGACGAACCGCTTCTGCTTGAGCATGTATTCCACCTCCTTTTGCAGTAGCAACAACTTCAAACTTCTCGGCAGGAGTTGCTGTCTCAAAAGCACTTGTAACAATTTTCTTTAATTCAGGTGTTGGAAAATATTCTGTAAAATCTTTACCGTTTATGGTATAAGAATTTTTTGAAGCTTTATAAAGACGAACTACAGCTGTTGCTGTTTTACGGCGACCAATAGCTCTTTTGTATTCTTTTGTTGTTTTCTTTTCTACCATATATTATTCAGTTATTGTTAAATTTTTCATCATAAGTGGTCTTAATTTATTGGAAGGAAGCATTCCATAAACAGCAAGTTCGTATAAACTTTTCCATCCTTTTTTCTCTATTATTTTAGCATTAGTTTTAGTTTTAAAACCACCTGGAAAGCCTGAATAACTTTCATGTAAAGTTTCGTTCATTCTACTTTCAGACATTTTAGTCTTACTGGCATTAATAATGGAAACTCGAATATCAGCTACTTTATTAGCAACATAATCGGGTCGGTTTTTACCCATAAGTTCTTTAGCCGCTTCACTTGCAACGCGACCTAAAATTTTTCCTGAAGCATCAATTGTATATGTCTTTATCATTCTATTAAAAATTAACTATTAATTCTTTATACAAATTCTATAATTGCCATCTTACTAGCATCTCCGGCACGACGTGGGAGTTTGGTAATACGAGTATAGCCTCCTGTTCTTTCTTTGTATTTTGGAGCAATTTCACTAATCAATTTATTTGCTTCTGATGTCAAATTATATAAACGAGAAATAACCAAGCGACGTGAAGCAAGAGTTCCTACGTTTGCTTTAGTAACCATTTTTTCAATAAAAGGTCGAAGCTCTTTAGCTTTTGCTTCTGTTGTTTCTATTTTTCCATGAGCAATAAGCGCAAGCATTAAACCCTTGAGTAAAGCATGGCGTTGATTCTTGTTTCTTCCAAATTTTCTTACATTATTGTGGTGTCGCATATATGAATTATTACTGATTAATTATTTAAGTGTTATACCGTACCCTCCAAGAACTTTCTTTATTTCTTGAATTCCTTTATCTCCAATACCTTCGATTTCTAATAAATCTTCTTTCTTTTTACGAGCAACTCCGCCAATAGTTCTAATATTTGCTCCTGTTAAAGCGTTTAGTGTTCGTGTTGAAAGATCAAGAGTATCAATTCTAGTCTTTAAGATATCTGTAAATTCATTACTCTCTTCTTTTTTAATATCTTCTTTATCTTCTTTTCCTTCATCTTTAACTACTTCTTTAACTGTTCGATGTGAAATAGTAAAACCAACAATAGCTTGTAATTGTTCTACCATAATTGTTATAGCTTTTTCAAGTGCTTCACGAGGAGTCAAAGTACCATCTGTCTCGATTGTCATACGTAAACGATTGTGGTTTGTTCTATCTCCAACACGCATATTTTCAACTTCATATGATACACGACGGATTGGAGTGAAAATAGCATCTACAGAAATAACACCAACTTCATTTTTGGTTTTTTGATGCATTTCTTTAGAAACAAATCCTAATCCTTTTTCTATTGTCATTTCAATAGAAAGATTATTTTTCCCAGTTACTTCGGCGATATATAAATCTTTATTTAAAATTTCAACTTGACCAGAAACTTCGATATCTCCTGCTGTTATTTGTTTTGGCCCTTTAACTTGCAATTTAACGGTTTGAGGTTCATCAGTATTTAAACGAAATCGAACTTGTTTCAAATGAAGAAGAATTGTTATAATATCTTCTTTTACTCCATCAACAACTGAAAATTCATGATCTACCCCATCAATCTTAAGTGAGGTTATAGCTGCTCCTGTTAATGAAGATAAAATAATACGACGTAAAGAATTACCTAAAGTATGGCCGTACCCAGGATAAAGACCGTCTATTTCATAGACACCTTTTGTATCAACTTCAGACACAATAGATAACTTTGATGGTAATATTATATTTAAATCAGACATAGATATATGATATTGGAAGGCCTAAGCCCTCATTATTATTTATTAAAAATTAACCATACGCTACTCTAACGACTATAAAACTCTAAAACTGTATTAAGGTCTATGTAACCTTCTGTATTTTTAGGTTTACCTTGAACGTTTCCAGTAAGACTTTCGGCATTAAATTTTAACCAATTAGGACAAGTATAATCTTTCATTTTATTTACCATATCAGCGAATAAAATACTTTTCTTACTACCTTCTCTGACAGAAATTAGATCCCCAACTTTAACACGTTGTGAAGCAACTGTTGTTTTCTTTCCATTGACAACTATATGACCATGAGAAACCATTTGACGAGAAAGTCGTCTTGAATGAGTTAAACCAAGGCGATAAACAACATTATCTAATCTATTTTCTAGTGATTCAAAAAGTGATTCATTTGCAGGATTAGCTTTATTAGCTACAGCCTCTTTTATATAATTTGAAAATTGACGCTCACTTATACCATACATAAAACGAACTTTCTGCTTTTCAATAAATTGCTGAGCATAACCAGAAAGTGGCTTAGGTCTTTTATTTTTTGAGTTTTTAGCATGACGTGCTTCAGAAATAGCAAACTTAGTCGTTTGACATTTCTCAAATACACCTGGTCCTAATCTTCTACAAATTTTATATTTTTGAACTGTTTTCATAATTTTTTAATTTTATACTCTTCGTGGTTTTTTAGGTTTTGGCCCGTTGTGAGGGACTGGAGTCATATCGCGAATTCCTATGATTTCTATATCATAAGCCATAAAAGCACGAATTGTAGGTTCACGACCACTACCTACTCCTTTAACCTTAACTTCAACTTCTTTAATTCCAAGAGCTTTAGCTTTTTCTCCGATAATTGCTCCTGCTTTTGAGGCAGCAAAAGGTGTACCCTTTTTTGCTCCTTTAAATCCTAAAGATCCAGCTGAAGTCCAAAATAATGTGTTACCTTCTTTGTCTGATAAAACTACTTTTGTATTATTAAATGTTGCTTCCACGTTTAAAATTCCAGAAACAATCTTTTTCTTTGGAACTTTTGTTGTTTTTGAAGCATTTTCTATTTCTTTTGGAATAGAATCAGCTTTTTCTTCTTCTTTTGTTATAATTTTTATCTTTCCCATAATTTAAAATAGTTTTATTAATGTAACAGTTTTTATTTATTCTGATAAATCAGATATTAATCTTAAGTCTTTTCAGCCTTTCTTCTTCCACTACCCATTGTTTTACGAACATTCCCTCTAACTGTTCTTGAGTTAGTTTTTGTTCTTTGTCCATTTACTGGTAGTCGGCGCATATGTCTAATACCTCTATATGCTTTAATATCTTTTAATCTTTTTACATTAGCAGCTACTTCACGTTTTAAAACACCCTCAATCGACATAGTCTCTATTATTTTACGAATAGAGTTTTCTTGGTCGACAGTAAGAGTATCAGCTTTAATATTTCTATCAATACCAACTTCATCTAGTATTTTTCTAGCACGAGATATACCGATACCATAAAGACATGTTAATCCGACGTCTAAATGTTTATTATTAGGGATAGTTATTCCGAGAATTCTCATATATAAAAATTATTGTTTTTGTTTATGTTTAGGATTAGAACAAATAACACGAAGATGACCACTTCGTTTTATCAATTTACACTTCGTACAAATTTTTTTAACTGCTGATTTGATTTTCATGTTTCTTTTAAATGCTAAAGAAAAATATAGGGCTTTTACCCTGTATTTTATATATAAGCATATATCTTTTTACAATACACTACTTTAATAAAAAAAGCAAGACTAATTTCTTTTAATGATCCTCCCCTTGCCTCCGTAAGGATCAAGAAGCACTTCAACCTTATCTCCAACTAAAACTTTTATCCTATGCATACGCATTTTACCTGAAAGATATGCAATTATTATTTTGTCCCCTCCTATATCCACACGAAAAAGGGTATTAGGAAGAGCCTCTGTAATCGTACCTATAACAATATTTTTTTCATCTTTTTGGTTCATTTATTGTCTAACAAATATAACAAAAATTTAATCATTCGTCAATATCCATTAGATATGAATTATAAATTCCTCAGATAAAGGCCGAACCTCTATCTGGTATTATTTAATACTTATATTAATTTTAGATATATCATTCGTAATATATTTTTTCCAAGGAGGAAAGATGTCAACAATTGCTGATGTAATACCAGGGTCTTCTTTAAATATTGTTGGTGCATTATTTTTATGGATTCCCATTAATTTATTTTTGAGTAATTCTACATTAGGAGTCCAAGTTGCATCTATATCCCCCGTCAAAGAAAATGAAATAGTTTCAATTTCTTTTATTATAGTTTGTTCAGGATCATTAAAACTAAATACTAATTTATCTAAATCCGGTAAAGTAACTTCTTTTAATTCATCTCCTTTAACTTTTGGAAGAGAAATTCTTATAATATTATCAAATAAACTTTTTTCTTTTAATAAAACAACAGACAACAATCCATCTATCTCAACTTCAGTTTCTGGTGTTTCAGAAAAAATTTCTTCATTTATCTTATAAGAAAAAGTTACTGCATCTGGATATAAAATATATCCAGGAGGAACCAGCGCTTTAACTTTTTTATAAAGATCATCCTTCAAAGAAGATTTGGCGATAATATCTAGTTTTATTTTATCTTCTTCGTTTAGGGTATAAACTAAACCAGAAATTCCTCCAACGAGTGGACTTTTTAATTTACCATAAACTTTATTAAATTTTGAGGTTCCTTTATATGAAGTAATATGAAATTCAGAAGGTGACCCATTATAAACTTCTCCAGCTAAAAATGAAATAATCCCTACCTCTACTGTCCCAGGAATTATTTTTTTATTAGAATCTAACTTATATCCAGGGATTGATACAGCCTTGTTGGTCTTATAAGTCTTTCCTCCAACATCTGAAATAAATGTTCCCGATGCAAGTTTTATTGGAGATGTACTAAATTCATTATATAAAATAATACTTCCAGATGCTTTTTCTGAAACATCTTTTGGTTCGGTTAGAACTATACTTCTTTTCCTTTTGTCAGAATTTATCATTATTTCAAAATCAATCTCCCCTCCCAATTTATTTTTAGATGCTAAAAATGATTTTTTATCATAATCAATAATTTCATGCTTTGCATTTATTACTATATCAGTTTTTTGAAATATGTTTCCACCCCAATAAATTATCCCAAATATTATTGAAATAA
>CAILJY010000016.1 GCA_903834665.1 uncultured bacterium
ATTTCCTGAAGATGTAAAATTCTGTTCCCAAATTAATACACTTACAGAAGTTCCAGTATTAGTTCAAGATACTAAAGGATATTCTTATTTTAAGAATTTTACTGAATAATTAATAATTCCTTAATCTCCCTCAATGAAACATTCGGGTTAGGAAACATATCTTCCCACCTAATAGTTCGCCAGCCTACGCAGACAAGTAAGTTATCTCTCCAAGCGAGCAAAATTTTTAGCCATATTTTTTATAAGAGTTTTTCTATTTGACAGGATTACTATTTAGAGTTAGTGTTAAATAAAAATAGTATAACTCTTTAAAATATATGTTATGACAAAAATTTTAAGTTCTATAGAAATAGATATTGGAAGCTTTAAAATTAAAGTTGACGATATGGTTTTTGTGGACATATCATTAGTAGGGAAACGTCCAATGATTAATTCTTACCTCAATTTTCTTTTACCATCTGGTGGTGTGGGAATAAGAGCAGAATTCACAACTTTAATGATGGCCAATGAATTAGAATCCAAGGGTATTAAAATTAATGATAAAATTAAAAAATTAATTCAGTCTGGATTTTTTAATTTACCTTTAGATGTTTTTTTGAAAAGAATATTTTCACAGATAGTAATAATTAAAGGAAGAACAGCGAGGTCTCGTTCCCCAATGATTCTAATTAGAAATGGTTTTCCTGAGGATTTTATTCTTGTTCCAACAGAAATTACATTTCATATCGCATATTTAATATCACATTTTATTACTAAAGAATTTTTAAATACTCATAATATGGACCGTGTTTTTATTATGAGTAATCCTTTAGAAAAAAATGATGGGTATGATGATGATCGTATTGTTGAGTGGGATCCAACCTACCATAATTCTATAGGGACATGTTTATATGAAAATCCATATAGTGGTGATCAAAATGTAGGATATTTGTTTTTTTGTTCATACATTTGTCGAGAACAGCTGATGTTAATATGAACCGCTAGGCGGATAACAGGAAAACCTGCTACTCTCTAGCGGTTTTCTTTTAATATACTCATTCAAATATCCTCCCAAGTTCGGAGTCCTATTTTACAATGGTTATTTTACCTATCTTTGTAGAAGTTTGAACCTAATTGACTTTACGTATAAATAGAGATATTCTGAAGAAAAACATTAAACAAATCTAAATAATTATGAAAGCACAAATCTTCATTGTCGAGTATGATGAGTTTTATTTTGAAGTAATCAAAGAGGTTTTAGAGAGCATATCTTTAACCTTCTACCCAAATTCAAAAGAAGACTTTTGTCAATTTAGAGCGCTGCTCGGTAGGGGTTTCTCTGGTAATGATTCTATTAAAAAAGAATCAATGGATAAAATTTTGCAGATTTTAAACAATAATACTGATAAAGAAACAACTTTTTTGGTTACTTGTTGTTTGGGGGAAAACCAGGAGCCGACACTTGAAGGACTTACTTTTTATGAAATGTTTATTAAAGATTGTGGTGGAAAAACAATTATCATATCCAGCACGATACTTTCGGAAGAGATTAAAACAATTGAAAATTTTTGCGAGAAAAAACTCAATTGTTTACTTTTTAGAAAATCAAAGAATAGTCTTCAAAAGAGGTTGGGAAAATTTTTAATGGAAGTCCGCTCAGACATTTCTAACTCCGAATCAGCAGGTAAATTACTGAATGTAGGCAGACGAGCAGAACGCTTCCGTTTTGATTACGATGGCAACATTGGGAAGTCTCAGAGTTATCCTTGTTGATTCCAATACTTCAAGTATCAAAAAAGCTGTAAGATAATCTTACAGCTTTTTTATTTGTCTATAATAGTAATTCGAATATCATCCCAAGTTTGCCTGTCTGCGCAGGCAGGGAGCAAAATTTTCAACCATATTTCATAATGGTTATTTTTTTGTATCCTAGATAGGTTACGAACTTATGATATAATTATATTATGAAAAATACATCTATAAAAATTTTTGCAGGTCTTGCGTATGTAGCCATGGTAGTTGTGAATTTTTTAGCCAATGGGTTACCTATTAATAATTGTTCTACTGGTCAAATTTCAGATGCTTATCCAAATCTATTTGCTCCTGCTGGCCCGGCTTTTTCTATTTGGGGTTTGATATATCTTTTACTTGGTGTTTATGTGTTCTATCAATTTCTAAATAAAAATCAAAAAATAGACGTTCTACTAAAAAAAATAAACCCTCTTTTTATTGCAACCTCAATTGCAAATATATCTTGGATATTTGCTTGGCACTATGATTATATTGGCTTGTCAGTCTTAATTATGGCGACATTACTTATTTTGCTTATAAAAATTGCTGACATTCTTCGTACGGAAAAGTTCACATCTATCGAAAAACTTTTTATATGGGCTCCTTTTGGTGTGTACTTCGGTTGGATTACTGTCGCATCGATTGCCAATATTACGATATTTTTAGTTAGTTTAGGTTGGAATGGATTCGGAATTACTGACTTCGTTTGGACAAGCATAATACTCCTTGTTGGTTCTGTAATAGGAATAATGCGGATGAATAAAGATAAAAATATTGCTTATGGATTAGTGCTTATCTGGGCATATTCATGGATACTGTTTAAACACTTGTCTATTGGAGGTTTTGGAGGACAATATATGAGTATTATTATTACTGTGATTCTATGTTTGGTGTTGTTTTTATTTTTTATTGGAAGAATTATTTATAAAAAATAATATGAAATCTAAAACCCAAATATTAATGATTCATGGTGGAATGACTTTTAAAAATCAAAAGGATTACTTAAGTTATCTTAAGAATAAAGAAATTAAACTAGAAAAGAAACCCAGTTGGGCAGGGGATTATATAGACAAGGAATTAGGTAATAAATTCCAAATAATTAAACCCCGTTTTCCACTTCAAGATAATGCCAAATATGAAGATTGGAAAATATGGTTTGAAAGATATATTCCATATTTAAGACATAACTCTATCCTAATTGGAGGTTCTTTGGGTGGTATTTTTCTAGCTAAATACTTATCAGAGAATAAATTTCCTAAGAAATTATTATCTGTATATATGATTTGTCCTCCATTTGATAATAAAATTGAGGGGGAAGATTTGGTTGGTGGTTTCAACCTAAAATCAGATCTCTCTTTAATTGAAAAAAATTGTAAAGATGTCACTCTTATGTTTTCTGCTGATGATGATACTGTTCCTGTATATCATGCTGAAAAGTATAGAAATAAATTAAAGGATTCAAAAATAATTATTTATAAAAGCAAGAACGGTCATTTTAAAATATCTAAGTTCCCAGAGATAATTAAGATGATTAAGGAAGATATTAAAAAATAATTATATGAAACTATATCATGGATCGAAAGGAAAATTCCCTTATCTTCAGCGTCAACAAGCACAAAGCATGGTTGAAGTCCCAAAAGATGAGGTTTTAAATGCTATATATATATATCACTCCTGATTATGGTCGTGCTCTTGCCATGGGTTGTGCCCCAAATGGAGAAAACAATTTTGATGATGAGAATCATAAGATTAAATTTGAGAATCCACAGCTATTTGATCCTAATGAACCTATTTATATCTATTGTATTGATTCTGAGACAATACCAAAGGATAAAATTAAATTAGGTGAAAATGGATTTGATTATGTTGTTGATATAGATAAATTAATTCCCCAAGAAATTAAAGAAAAAAAAGCTCGTGAAGTTTTAAATTTCTATGAGCTTACAAATTGGAAAGAAAAAAATAGTGAGATTAATAATTTATTAAAAATTAAATAATAAATTTATGGACAATCTTGAGGAAATAATTTTTGAACTTGAAAATAAACTACAGCAACCAGATGTTAGAAAATCTGTAGAACAACTTGAAGAACTGATATCGGATGATTTAATAGAATTTGGTAGTTCGGGAAAAATTTATACAAAAAAAGATGTATTGAATAATCTTCCTGTTTCTCCCGAGATTAAATTTATTATGACTGATTTTAAAATTAAGATACTTAATTCAGGCATTATTCAATCTTTATTTAAAACAGAAAAAATAAATCAACAAACAGGTATCACAACTTATTCTCTCCGAAGTTCTTTATGGAGAAATGAGAAAGGTAAATGGAAGATGTTATTCCATCAAGGGACACCCTATAAAGAGATTTAGTTGTTTAGAATATTTATTCGAACATCCTCCCAAGTTCGCCTGTCTGCGCAGGCAGGGGTTATTTTTTAGACGTTAGATGGGTTACGAATTTATGATATAATCTTTTTATGGAAAATAAATCATTCATAATATTAATTGATGGCCCAATGGGATCAGGTAAAACCACTATAGCGCAAATTCTACATAGTAAATTAAAACGTACAGCCTACATAGGACTTGATAGAGTAAAACGATTTATCTCTGATTTCAAAAAGAATCCTATCGATAATGAAATAAGTCGCAATGTTGTTTTGGCTATGACAAGTGAATATTTAAAGCGAGGAATTAATGTAATTATAGAACAGGGGATGAGAGAAGATTATATTAAACTTCTTAAAAAAATAGCAACAAAAAACAAGGCCCAATGTTTCATTTATCAACTTGATGCACCAAAGGAACTTTTACAAAAAAGAGTTTTTGAAAGAACTAAATTAGCAAACAGACCTCAAATATCTAAAGCCCGAATTGAAAGAAATTATAAAATACATCTGAATAGTAAATATAAACATACAAAAGTTTTTGACTCAGAAAAATTAAGTCCAGAAGTTATAGCTAAAGATATTTTAAAAGAAGTTAAACAAAACAAATAATAATATGAAGAAAAAAGTAATTCTTGCTTCAAGTTCACCAACTAGAAAAATAATCCTTTCTGAAGCAGGATTAAGTTTTGAAATTATTCCAAGTGATTACGAAGAGGATATGTCTTTACCTCTTTCTCCTTATGAACTTGCAAAACATCTATCTAGAGGTAAAGCTGAATCGGTAGCAAATGTTAATATTATTGGTGTGGTGATTGGGGCTGATACTTTTGTAGTATATGAAGATAAAATTTTAGGCAAACCATATACAGCTGATAGAGCTAAAGAAATGCTTAATATGTTAAGTGGCAAAAAACATCTCGTAATAACTGGTTTTACTATTATAGATAAAGAAAAGGATAAAACTATATCCAGAGTTGTTGAAACAAATGTTTTTTTCAGAAATCTTAGTAGTAAAGAAATAGATGAATATGTTGCTACTGGTGAGCCATTAAATAAAGCTGGTTCTTATGGTATTTTAGAAAATGGTTGGAAGTTTATCGAAAAAATAGAGGGGAGTAAATCAAATATAGCAGGTTTACCCATAGAAGAGGTAATGGAATCTCTTAAAGATTTTGAAATTATTATTTAGTTTTTTTCTAAGATAAATATTTGAACATCACCCCAAGTTCGCCCGCCTGCGCAGGCAGGGAGTAAAATTTTAAACCATATTTTACAATGGTTATTTTTTTGGGTATTGACAGTACTTTGAATTAGAAGTAATGTGAAAATAAATTCACAAAAATATCTAACTTAAAAATAGATTATGGAAGCTTTAGTTTTTACACCTGAAACAATAGATCAGGTGATTACACTTTTGAGAAAAAAAACAAAAGGAAGACTGTACTGGAGTGGTATCGGATTTGGTGATATAAAATCTGTCGAGGACTGCCCCGAAATTGATTGGTTCCGTGGAAAAGGCACGTTTGAAAGAGTTTTTGCTGTTTCATTTCGTAAATTAAAAAAATTAGGATTGATAATCGTTTATCATCATAAAGGAACCTGCCTGATTCCTGATAGTAAAGATTGTCTGTTTGAATTTAAAACTGAAATATCAGTTGTTGATAATGATATTTTTATATTTCAGGAGGATAATGTATTTATCAGCAAAAAAGGCGGTACTCATATCTTCATGGAATGGAGGGAAGAGAGATATGAAAAATTCAAAAAAAAATTTGTGTAGTAACTGGTATTAATTATTAAACCACCAAGTAGGAAACGAAAGGTGGTTTTTCATTTGTCTAAAATACTCATTCGAACATCCTCTCAAATTCGGAGCCATTGAAAATTGTGAATGTTGTGAACTTCCTAGAAGGGAAGTATTTTTTACTTGACTTTACAAATTGAAAAATGTAAGGTGAAAGAAAAATTGTTTAACTTAAATTCTTTTATATATGAAAAATTATTACTGGTGGATCATTTCACTTATTAAAAAAGATTTTGTTGGGGGAGAGGG
>CAILJY010000017.1 GCA_903834665.1 uncultured bacterium
CCCTCTCCCCCAACAAAATCTTTTTTAATAAGTGAAATGATCCACCAGTAATAATTTTTCATATATAAAAGAATTTAAGTTAAACAATTTTTCTTTCACCTTACATTTTTCAATTTGTAAAGTCAAGTAAAAAATACTTCCATTCTAGGAAATTCAGAAAGTACACAATGTTCACAGGCTCGCTTGGAGAAATAACTTACCCGCCTCGCCGAGTCAAGAAGGGCGAACTATTAGGTGGAAAGATATGTCCCCTAACCCAAGCGTTTCGTTGGGGGATATAAGACAATTAATTAATATTATTTAAAAAATCTTTTTCTTCTTTAAAATTACTTAAAACAATAACATTTTTATCCTTACTATATTCTATAACTTTTTTATATATATCATCTGTTGGATAATTCCAGATAAGCTTAAGTAAGGGCCAATTTATATGTTTTTTACTATCACCTGCCATATCTGGTCTTGTTTTATTAAAATATTTAATAGCTCTTTTTAAAAGTCTGTAATAAATTTTAATTTTAGAAAATTTTAGAAGTATAATTGTATCTGCTTTGTTTAGTCTAAGTTCAAATGATTTAGATTTAATAAAATCTCCATCAATAATCCATTTATCATTCTTCATGATTTCTTCTTGTTGGGCTATAAATACATCTTGTTTAATTCCACCTTTTTGAACCCAAAAAATTTTATCTAAATGAAATACTGGTATATTTAATAACAAACCTAACTTATTTGCTAAGGTAGTTTTACCAGTACTAGGACAACCAACAATTACAATTTTTTTCATATTAAAATTATATCACAAGTTCGTAACCTATCTAGAGTACAAGAAATAACCATTATAAAATATGGCTAAAAATTTTGCTCTAACAGTCGGGATCTAACTCCTTATTTTATGCTAAATTTCATCCTTCAAAATAATTGATAATTCAGATTTAAAAATCTCATTATTTTTATACAATATAGGTACATACCCTATTTTATCTGCTCCCTCTAATGATCGAGTACTATCATCAATAAAAACAACTTCCTCAGGCATTAGTCCTAATTTATTAAATAAGATCTGAAATATTTCTGGTTGTGGTTTTTGATAACCTACTTCAGCTGAAACTATAATTTGATCAAATAAATCAGTAATTCCTTCTTCTGTGAGTTTTTCTCTTAATCCAATCGAGTTATTACTTAGTAGGGCTATTATATAATCCCGACTTTTTAAGTCTTTTATAATACTGATAAGTTCATCGTTTAAATAGTACTTACCCTTATTATCTTTAAGTAAATTTAAAATATATTTTTTTGTTTCTTCTGAATTATCAAATTTAGAAACAACAAGTAAAAATACTTCTTCAAAACTTTTATTCTCTACATTAAATAAATGATTAACAGCAAAATATTCCCTTCTCCAATCCTCCTTGTTTATTTTAAGATAATCACAAATATCAGCAATTAAATCACTGCTGTTTATCTTTATTACTCCACCATAATCAAATACAATTGCTTTTATCATATTATTTTATCCAATCAATCTTAGTAATGGAAGCATTTTTATAAGCAGGTAAATCATAGAAAAGTTTAGCGTCTATACCTTCTTTTACTGTCTCAAGTATTCTGCCAACTCCTGCGTGGCTTACCAACAAGATATTTTCAGGTAATTTTGATAACTCTTCTACACAAGAACATACACGACTACGAAACATTTCTGGGTCCTCAACATTTTCAGCACCAACTAAAATAGCAGACGAAATTGTGTGCCAAGGGGTTCCAGACAAACTACCCATATCATATTCAATAATACGGCTTTCGGTAATTATATTTGAAGTATCAAAACCTATTTCTTTAGCAATAATCTCAGCTGTTTCGTATGCTCTTTTTAATGGAGAAGAGTAAATCTTATCAATTTTAAGTCCTTCTATAATTATTTCTTGAGCTGTTATTTTTGCTTGTTCTCTTCCTTCGTCAACTAAAGGAGTGTCATCTTTTTGACCAGCAAAAACCTTTTTTACATTTGCCTCACTTAATCCGTGTCTTACAAAATAAATCATAAAATTTTTATATTAAATTAACTTCTTCTTCATCTCCAATAAATCTACAAGTTCCATCTTCACAAAACATTCCTTGTCCGTCTTTTAGTATATGAATAGGATATTTCAATGTTTTAATTCCTTTTCTAACTGTTTCTTCTTGTTCATCTTTGTAGTGAACCTTTAGGAAAAATGGAACATAATTCAAAGCAGTAAAATCAGTTACTCCAAATCTGTCTTTGCCGTCTGGGTTCCAGTCAGATACTTCAATCGTAGGACACATAATATAAGACCCTGCACTGGTGCCAATATAAACCCTACCTTCATCAAGTAATTCCTTGAGAATATCAGCAAAGCCAGTTTCTCTTATGGCTTTGAGTAAATAGAAAGTATTACCACCTTCAATGTGAACGACATTTTTATCTTTGAAAAAATCTTTTATTTCTTCCTTTGTTTTACCTTCTATGTCAAAATCCTCCATATCATACCCGTTTTCTTTTATTATCTCACTTACTTTTTTGAAAAACTCTATATTACTACGAGATACTTTGTATGCAGTTGTAATATGACCTATTTTCATTTCGCTCTTTGAAATACCAGTTAGGCCATAACCGTATTTCAAAAGAAAACTTAAATCTGACGCAAGTATTAGTTTCATAAAATTACTTTATAAATCTCATCTACGGTTTCCTCTAGAGTTTGGTCGCTAGAATTTATAATTTGACAATTTAACTCATCTTTCTTTTCTAAAAATTGCTTATGGAGGTCAATTGTTCTCTGGCGAAGTTCTTCATTAACACCTCTATCATCAAACCGTTTCAAAAGGGAATCAACAGAAGGCAGAAGCAAGAATGCTTTGAAATTTTTATCCTTAAAGAAACTTGAATACTGTTCTAACATTTTTCTTCCTGCAGTACCCTCAATAAAAACACTAAAACCTTTTTCTAAAAAATTATTAGCCATATCACAAGCATTTTTTACAATAAGTGAAGCTTGCAATTCCACTTCTTCGTTATAAGGCCAAGGCCTCACATAGCCACCCTTTATCATTCCACGAAGAGTATCTACTTCTATTACAGCACTTCGTTCAAACTTTTTAGCTAATTCTTTTGATGCCGAAGATTTTCCAGAACCAGCTGGTCCAGTGATGAAACAAATAAAAGTTTCTTTCATAATTATTTTATTATACCATAATTTACTGTTGATCTCGTACTAGAAATTCGAGCTATTAAAACTTACTTAAAATACTTTTAATAAACTCATCTTTTGCTTTAGTGTAATCTTTTCTTTCATTCTGATATTTGATAGCTAACTTTTGCTTTAGATCATTATATTCTTTTAGGACTTCTTTGTTTTTTCTTAGATAATCACGATATGCTATTGTTTCCTTATATTTCCTGCCATCTATTTCCATAATGTGAATAAAATGAGTTACAAAACTTGGTTTATCCTCTCCCAGCTTTATTGGCACACCTCTTCTCATAAGAATTTCACCAACTGCGTTATTTTCTTTGATTGAATAATGCGAGAACTTTAATATTTTCTCTTTAACCTTGGCTAAGTCTTCGAGTGAATGAACCCCAATAGCAATATCAATTATTGGTTTTGCGGATAAGCCTACAACTGAAGTAGATCCTACATGTTCTATTGATATAGCGACATTACCAAAAATTTTTTTCAAGTTTTTTCTTTCTTTATTAAATTCTTCTTGCCATTCAGGATTATATTTTTTTACCTTAACAATTCCTTTTTTAAGACCAATCATTTTTTAATTATACCACTTGGTTCGTAACCTATCTAGAATCCGAAAAATAACCATTATAAAATATGGTTGAAAATTTTGCTCCGAACTTGGGGTGATGTTCAAATGGAGATCTTGAAAGATGGATAAAGGATATAGGAATATATCGTAAGTATCGTAATGTCGTCACTAAACTCCTATCTTCCAAATTCCTTTTTCAAAAAAAGCTTCAATAGTCTGACGAGTAGCTTTGTTAATAAGATTTGAATGTGATATTTTATTTTTTTTGGCATATTCAACCAATGGAATAATCTTTTTGCCCTCTAAATATGCCAACCGTTTGTGATAACTATTTGTAAGTGACCTAGCCACAATTTCTTCCATTATTTTAATCTTACCCTTTTCATCAAATTCTTTAAAAGCATCATAATATTTTTTACGATCAATAAATTTAATATTAATAGGTACGAATCCTTCTCTAATAAGAAGATAATTATTTAATACTCTTCCAATACGTCCATTTCCATCACAAAATGGGTGTGTGTATTCAAAAACCAAATGAAGTTTCGCTATACGTTGTACAATATTTTCATGACTACTTGCCTTGTATTCATTTATCATTTTTTCAAGTCTTTCAACTACTTCTTCTGGTTTAGGAGCAATATGACTTCCAACCCTGACATATTCACCTGTTTTTCTAAATCTTCCAGCAATATCATCTCGAATATTTGAAATAAGCATTTTGTGAAGAGATAAAATTACATCAAGGTTTAATTCTTGTTCCTTTGCTCTTTTATCAAGATAAGATACAACTCTGGCAAGATTTTTTGCTTCAAAAATTTCACGCTCACTTATAAATCTATCAAGATCAATTTGTAAAAGTATTTTTTCTGTTTCTTCTAAAGTAAGAGTGCTGTTTTCAATTGCGTTCGAATTATAAACTTGCTCAGCAATTTCTGCTTCACTTATTAGTTTTATAAGAGAATCTTTACCTGTAGAAACTTTATAATAACGCTCTCTTAATAAATTTATTTTATTATATACACTCAATACTTTTACCATATGTTAATATTATAGTCTTTTTCACGGTTTTGTCAACAAAATCGTGAAAATAGTCGATTTTTTAATGTTTTTCACGGTTTTGAGTATAGTAAAGCCACTTATTTATATATTTGCCAATCTTCCTCAACTACAGCAAACTCTTCAAGGGTCTTTTCTCCATAAAACATCTTGTCATTAAGTGAACATAATGGGGGCTTACCTAAAGCAGAATATTCAAGTGTTTTATATAAATAACCAAGAAAAGTACCCGTATATCTATAGAGTCGTATACAATTTTTTATTTTATCACTTACCTCATATTCATAGCCTTTCCATCTATAAAGTTTAGGATAGCGGTCAATCCAATCATCGGTTATATAAGTAACCCATTTAATTAATTCCTGTTGAGCACATATATTCCCCTTTTGTCCTACTCTCACTAAACTAATTAACATCTTATGTTGTATCTTTTTATCACTTTCATCAGCTTGAGTAATAAATGTATATAACTTATTTTTATATTTATCTAAAATAATATCAACTTCAGACTGTCGCTCGTATTGCTTAACATTTTTTCTCTTATATCTTATCCATCTTTTTTGAAATGTTTTAGGTAGAGATTGTGTCAGTACATCCCAATCAATATCACCATTTTCTGTTTTAAAATTCAGTCTAATGTAATGATAAACAGGTTGAGTATTCTTAAGTATCCAAGAGCTACTAAATTTTTCTGGATTTTCTTGTTTTAATTTTTGAGTCAAAATTTTTACAGCATTATTAAAACTTTTCATTAACTTATTATAAAACAAAAAACACTCGAAAGAGGGTGTTTTTTGTTTTTTGCTCGCTTGGAGGGATACGCTACGAACAAAAGACTGGTGTAAGGTGTTCCCTAACCCGAGTATTTCGTTGAGAGAGATAAAATATTTATTAGAAAAATAAAAAAGAACCTCACCATAACAGCAAGATTCTTCATCTTTACAAACAATAAACGACTAAAGAAGAAACGGGTATTTGTATTCTTTTGGTGGATTAGATGCACCATAAAAGAATCCAATATCCCAGTACATCATTTTTTCAAATACTGTTCTTTCTGGTTCAGCCCTCCATTTTGCATAAGTCCATTTAAAATAATTATCATACCCAAAGGGACCTCCACCACTTTGTTGAAATTCAATTAAATCTGCAGCCATGAGAACTTCATGAACAAATTTATTACGTTGAGATACTTTCCTTGTCTCTTGTCCTACATAACGGAAAACCAGGAAAACTGTAATCCAGATTGCAACCTTAAAAACTGTTTTCATATTGAATGAATTAAGGGATTTATACTTTTTTCTTCAGATTACTTCCAACCGACAATAAAGTCAATCTCAGTTCGTAACCTATCTAGGGTACAAAAAATAACCATTGTAAAATATGGCTTAAAATTTTGCTCCAGATACGGGATGATGTTCGAATGGAGATTGCTATGAATAAATAAAAAGCCCTGAACATCACTAAAAGTGAGAGGTGGGCTTTTTAAAAAATTTATTCCAAATTTGGAATTAGGCACAATGGGGGCATTTTTCATTCTTATGAAAGGAATAGCGATGCTGACGACAGTATTCATACTCCGATGGCACAAATTCGCCATTTTTTCGTATGACTGGCATCCTGCATTCCCCAGGTTCAAGAGAGGCATTTTTTTTGTTTAATGAAGTCGTATGTTCAAAAAAGAACTTCTTAACTTCCAAAAGAGAGTTTACATACTCCTCATAATCATCACCATTTGTTTTGTACCAATGATGATAAGGCGAGGGTGATGTCATGGAAAAAGATTCCCAGTTCTGAAAAAATTCTTCCCCAGCTTCAGAAACGGCTTTAAATCCAGTTTCCTTACATTTGGAATCATAATCTCCAAGAACCTCTTTTGTATCAACGATAGTAACTTCTACCTCCTCAAGGACAACCCAAGCAGGATGAAATACGTTATACTGATCTTTGTAGGCTCTTTCTTGATACTCAATTTTGAAGAGAGAAATTTTATTCCCCGCTTCTAAATTCTTAAAAATGTTCATATTAGTAATTATTAAGTTAGATTGATTTTCTAAATCTCCAAAAAGAAACTTGGAAAATCAATCTAACTCTCACAACTAAACCCCAAATATCAAAGAACTATAACTACCCATATGATAGCATATTTAACCCTATTTGTCAATAGTAAAAAGCCTTATTATATAAGGGTATTATTACTGGCTCCGTGGGTAGGGATCGAACCTACGACCAATCGCTTACATTTATCCTAAAATTACTTAAAGGGATGGACTATATCATATCCATATTTCTTTTTAAAAAGAAACTTAGGACCAAGGCGCTTCCCGCAAAATATAATAATTTTGAAGTACTCCCCGAAGGGATAGTCTCTACACCTTCTTCAATTTTTAAATTGAAGCTTGGCTCGGGATTACCCATATAGGGCTTCCCCGAATTCACCTCGTTTTTCAATCTACTTTTCAGTAGAAAGCTGCGTTATACCTGACGCGATTTCTCTATGGCAATTTGCACATAGTAAGATACATTTATCTAATTCGTTGCGAACCTTATCCCAAGATCTAGTATACCCTTTATGTCCTATACCAAATTCTTTTTTTGAAGAATCAAGATGATGAAATTCAAGAGCATCTATACATTTAGAATATTTACAAAGTTGGCATTTACCACCTTTATATTCAACAGCAAGTTCTTTTATTTTCTTGCGTCTTTTTGCAACAGCTTTGATAAGTGCTTCGCGCCTATCAGCATATTTTCTAGTATCAGACATATAAATATTATATATCTCTGTTGAAAAAATATCCACAGGCGATCGCTCTACCGCTGAGCTACCACGGAATGTATTTAATTTTTAAAACTTATGCCTTCCATGTCACCACGGAATGTACTTATTTTGCATAAATAATCTACTTTAAGTAGACTAAGTTATAATATCAAAAAAAGATACAAAAAGCAAAACCTACTAGGTCTTAGTAGGTTTTGCTTTTTTATATTTAATTAATGAGAGTGAACAGTGGTATGAGTTTCCTCTTTTACTTCACTTCGGTGTTTTATCATTCTAGCAATAACAATAATGGCTAAAATTAATAAAACTACAAGTATCCATTGCCAAATTGAACTTGGCATAAATCCCCCTGAACCTTTTAAAGAAAGTGCTGTTATTTGACTCCCTTTATTTTGTTCATATGAATTATAAGCGGAAGCACCTAAACTATTATAAGCAGAAGCACCTAAATTACTATTTGAATTTACAGGTTCTGTCTCAATCGCTTGGTTATCAACATAAACTTCTTTCTGTGTTGTTGTGGTTGTATTTGTATTTTTTGTAGTAGAGTTGGTATTAGAACTAGTATTAGAATTAGTTGAAGGAACTCTTGTTGTCGGAATTGTTTGATAATAATAGTTATTTATTATTGGTGTTTGCTGATTAGTTTCATTATTATAATAGTTATCGTTGTTATTATAAGGATAATACATATAATTATCATTATAAGAATAATCATTACTGTTATCATAGCTTGAATCTCTATCAAAAGCATAATTCACTTCATAAGCAAAAACTGAATTAGCTAAAATAAAAGAAAAAAAGATAACCACAATTATTATTAAGTTTTTTGTTGTTTTTTTATCCATTTTTATATTATAGCATATAAATATATCATTTGTCAAGTACTTTTATTTCCTTTATAAATAAAGGTTTTTCTGTTATAATATCAAAATATGCAAAAAAATAAAACTAAAAAATCAGCGCGTCTTCCTACCTATATATCCCCTATTTCTTATGATCTAACC
>CAILJY010000018.1 GCA_903834665.1 uncultured bacterium
AATTAAAATTTATTTAATTTTTTTAAATAAAAATTTCTCTTCTGTGGTGTATTGATAAAAAGATCATCATCATATAGAATTTTTATATGATAAAGACAATACAACAAGCAGTTTTAATTTTACCGGATATTCGCTCAGCTCTTAATGTGGGAGCTATTTTTAGGACGGCAGATGCGGTTGGAATTTCAAAGATATATTTAGTTGGTTGCACTCCTAGGCCCAATGATCAGTTTGGAAGGATCCAAAAAGATATTGCAAAAAGTGCTTTGGGGGCAGAGAAGTATATAAAATGGGAATATCAGAAAACAATTACGCCAGTTTTAAATACTCTTAAAAAAGATGGATATATTATTGTTGCAATAGAACAAGATAAGAAAGCGATTGATTATAAAAAAATAAAAATAATAAATAAAGTTGCAGTTATTATGGGACCAGAAGTTACTGGTTTATCTAAAAAAATTTTAGACAAATGTGATCTAATTGCTGAAATACCCATGGAAGGGAAGAAGGAATCTCTGAATGTTTCAGTTGCTTGTGGAATAGCTTTATTTAGAATTCTAAAAAAGTAAATTAGAATGCTCCTCTTGGGATTGTTTGTCCAGAATCTGGAATAAGGAGTGGTTCATCTGGAGTTTTTTTCTTGGCCCCTCCCATTAATATCCAAATTACAAATATTGCCAAAACAAACAATATTACTTCAAGTCCAAAATGCATTTCACCTTTACTATGATGACTCTTTTTCTTTTCATCTTTTTTGTCTTTTGATTTTTCTGCCATATAAAAATAATTAAAAATTAATAATGAGATTCTAAAATAGTTTCTGATGTTTATTACAAAAATGTGCACTACGGCCATTTATAACTTTTCTTATTATAACACCTCCGCAATTCTTTTTCACACATTTTGTATTTTTCTTTTTATAAACGTTATGGTGATTTTGGAAATCACCAGGCAAGCCATCGATGTTTCTATAGTCTGACATTGAATCACCCCCGAAATCAATTCCTTTTTGTAGAACTTCTTTCATAGAATTAAATAATTTTAATAATTCTTTCTCTGGAACTTTTTCAGGTTTTGACTCAGGATTAATATCTGAAAGCCAAAGCATTTCATCTGAATAGATATTTCCAATACCCGCAATGATTGATTGATTCATTAAAACAGTCTTTATGTACCATTTATTTTTTAAGAAAAGACGAGTTTTAAAATTATTAAAAAGAAAAGATTTATCCAATGGTTCAGGCCCAATATCTTTTAGGTGTGGATTTGTATCTAGTGTATGAGTTGGGATAAGAGTTACTTTGCCAAATTTACGTGCATCACAAAATGCTAAATGTTTACCATTTGAGAAAGTGAAAACAACGTGGATGAATCTATTATAAGGATCATTTAATGGTCCTTTATTCTTCGGCACCCAATTCGTAATTCTTAATACTTTTTTCTTACTACTTACTACTTTTTTGTATTCACCAAAGAGAAGATGGCCGGTCATTTTTAAGTGGATTAGGATTGTATAATCATTTGAAAGATGAATCAAAATATTTTTTGCCTTTCTTTCTATTTTTATTACTTTTTCTCCTATTATTTTCTTTTTAAATTCAATAAAAAATTTTTCATTTTTAATAGTGTCTTCGAATTGTTTTATCTTTTGATTTTTTTTGGCTAAATCAGTCCAGACATCAACAAAAACAAGTCCAGGTAAGACTTTTTGTAATCCTTTTACGGTTGTTGTAACTTCAGGTAATTCTGGCATGAAAAAATAATTAAGAATTAAAAATTAATAATTAAGAATAGAAATAAGATTAACGATGACCACCCAGAACTTGGAGAGCTTCTTTTATTCGAGCATTTGTACCAATCGTAGTAGAAGGGACTTCTTTAAGGGCCTCACGGGCTTCGTTTTGTGAATACCCGAGTGATTTTAGGGCTTCTACAATATCACTTTCATCTCGCAATAATCCCGGAGTATCATTGTCATCTTTAAAGGCTTGAAGTTTGTCTCTTAATTCTAAGATAATTTTTTCAGCAGTCTTTTTACCAATTCCAGAAACTTTATTTAAATATCCTACGTCTCCTGTCGCAATGGCACGTTTTAGTGTATCAATAGGGGCAATTGCCAAGATAGACAGGGCTGAACGAGGACCAATTCCAGAGACATCTAAAAGAAGTTCGAAGAAAGACAATTCATTTATATTTTTAAAGCCGTATAAATCTATTGAGTTTTCTCTTACTGCTGTATAAACCCAAAAAGAAGCATGAGCTCCAAGTGTTATTAAAGACATTGTATCTATTGTGATGTTTAATTTATACCCTACGCCAGAGACATCAACAATTACAAATTTGTCTGCTATATGGACAACTATTCCTTCAATTCGTGCAATCATTCTTATAGTATACTAGATATTTGAGTTTTTGTGGATAATGTTTACATTTGTGTATTTTTCTGTTAATATCACTATATTCAGTTTTGCTGGTGTCTCGGCAAGATTGATATGAGACTAAATTTAAAATAATGATTATTAATACTTAAATTAAAAAACTATGCCAATAACAAAATCAGCTAAAAAAGCATTACGAGGGTCACTTGTGAAAAAAGCAATGAATGATCGTAATAAGAAGAACATAAAAGAAACTGTTAAAAAGATTGAAAAGTTAGTAAAAGAAAAAAATAAAACAGATGCCAAGAAATTATTGCCTGATGCTTATAGTGTCATCGACAAAGCAGCAAAAAGGGGAGTAATAAAAAAGAATACAGCTTCACGTAAAAAAGCTAGACTTTCAAAAATCACAAAATAAAAAACAGCTAGGTCTTTCCTCAAGTGCTCCCGAGGTAAGTCCTAGCTATTTTTTTTATGAAGAAAAGTATAAATAGCTCTTCTTAGAGGACACGGATATTTTTTTGCTAAAAAATTCCTCGAGCTCGCGCCATCACGCTCCCTAGTTCCTCCAATAAGACTATTTATGCTTTTCTTTTATGTTTCTATTCCGGCTATGTTATAATTTATCCATGAATACAGATAAAAGTTTATTATTTTTTTATGGTTTTGATTGCCCTCATTGTGTTTTAGTTGAGAAATATGTTGATACTCTGATAGAAGAAGGTTTTGATATAAAGAAATTAGAGGTTTGGAACAATAAAGAGAATGATTCTTTGATGGTGGAGTTAGATAAAGGAGAAAATATGTGTGGAGGAGTTCCATTTTTTATTAATCAAATTACAGGTAAAACAATTTGTGGTGAAGCAACTTATAAAGAATTGAAAAAATGGGCACAAGGTGTACAAAAAAATAGCTAGTCTTACCTGAAATGTTTTTGAGGTAAGACTAGCTATTTTTTATTTGAATTTTTATTGAATTGTTTCTGGAATTATTTTTGCTCCAGTAATTGGGGTATCTATGATTGTATCATCTGTAATAGGTTTAACAGCTTTGTAATTCCAATCCATCATTTTACCTCGGAATTCACGACCACCTCGTGCTTCTGATTTTAGTTCACCTAATTGAACTCCTAAACAGAAAACAACTACCATAACAATGATCATCATGAAGAATTTCATTCCATGGCACTTTTTCATACTACAGCACATTTTTGACATACAACATTCACCCTTATTTTCACTTTCACCACTTTCACAACATTTTTTATTTTCTTCCATATATCTTTATATTTAAATTTATTAAAAGCGACAGATCTATTATATCACAAATTAAATTATTGGTATTTGCTTGCGATTATACCCTTTATAGTGTAAATTAAAAGCGTAAGAGATTGGTCCCGTCGTTCAATGGATAGGACGCAACTTTGCGGAAGTTGCGATGTAGGTTCGATTCCTACCGGGATCACACGTACAAAATAAGCCACTTTTAAGTGGCAATTTTGTTGTGTGATCCCGCAGGAGACAACTACTTGTCTCCTGCGTAGGAATCGAAAAGCTTTTCTGTCTTTTTAAAATTTACTAATTTAAAAAAGTAGAAAAGGTGTACTGGTCATGTAATGACCGATAAATGTACTCATGGTCCTACCGGGATCACAATAAAAAAACAGCCAGTTTACCTTGTAAGTACCAAAGGAAAGACATAGCTGTTTTTTAAAATCCTAATTTTTCTGCAAAAACCATTGATTTTGATTCATCTATCTCAGAATGCTCGATTATTTTTAGAAGAGTTTCCTTTACATCTTTAGATATTTCTTTTGGTAAAGGAATTGTATAAACAGGTAAAAAATATTTATTGGTTTCTATCATTAATTTTGAAAATTGTTCTTTTTCTATATTTTTGATATTAAAACTTTTTAAATTTTTCCAGGAATATAAATCTTTGCCCATTGATAATCCTTTTGTTTCTATTATATAAGTGATATCTTGTGGGTGACGAAGAGTAAAGAGAATAAGACAAGAACCAGAAATAATAATAAAAATAGCAAATACATAATTGTGTAACCAAATAGCAACACCACAAGCAACAATTGTAATAAGCCCTAATGCCCAAAACCAATCATTACCTCTTTCTTTGTGAGAATATTCAGGAACTGTCCAGCTTATTGTGTCTATTACTATTTCATCCATAATATTTATTATAGCAATGTTTCATTTATAAATAAAGTAAAAGACTATCCAAAGTGGATAGTCTTTTACTTTATTATTTCTTTTTTGCAGGGGATACCTTTTTACTTTTTCCACCCATAGCTTCCTTTTTAAGAGTCTTCCAGTGTTTTTTGATTTCATTTACTACTCCAACTAATTCAGCTTGATCAACATTTTTAAGTTTTGCATACTTAGCCTGAATATTATCAATTATTTCATGATAAACTGGTTCAGTTAATTCTTTAGCATTTTCAAATTTTTCAATTATTTCGCCTTTCATTTTTACTGACCATCCACGAATAACTTTTCTGTTTTTCTTTCCATTTGGACCAAAGAGTATATAAGCAGCAGCACTTAAAGCCGCTACTCCTGCTCCTATTCCTACAACTGTTTTAGCATTTAATCCATTTTTTTTAACTTGTTTCTTTTCCATCTCCTTATATATCATATTATTTTA
>CAILJY010000019.1 GCA_903834665.1 uncultured bacterium
ATATCAACTTTTTAATTATTGCGTTCTGTTTCCAACTCGATTAAAAGACCCTCTAAAATAAAGGATAACAGTGAGTTGGAACAGCATTCAGTTTTCAAATATCATATTCAACGTTTTTAAAATAAAAAACCGCCTATCAGGCGGACAAGGAAAACCAAATGGTCTTACTTAAACCCTGATTTTTTGGTGATTTTCGTTTCTTAACATCGTGATTCGTATAATATACGAAATGAAAAATAAAGTCAAGCATTTATTTAGGGGAAATCAAATTGGGCTGGCGACTAATGTCGCCAGCCCAATTTGTCTTTATTTTAAAAGATTAATTTAACAATTATCTTCCCATCTCACTTGAAATTTTTTCAATTGCACTACTTGCTGCTTCTTTACCACCAAGACCAAAAGCAAGACCAAGAGCGATAGAAAGGGCTGCGATAAATCCGGTAAATAGAATTTGCATAAATGCACTTGCAATTCCAAGTTCGGACAAAGCAATGATGAAAGCAAAAATCCAGATTGCGTACAAAGTTATTGATCCAAGCATATTAGCTGAACGAATATTTGCAGCTTGAGCAGAAGCTTTTACTAATTTTCTCATTGCATCAGCAAGAACAGTTGCAATAATCAAAACAAGAGATGCAATAACTACCTTAGGTAGATAATACAAAACTGCTTCACGGAGGAAATCATTAACTTGTGTTAATCCCATTATTTGAAGTGATGCCATTAAAAAAACAACTATCACAAACCATTTTATAACTCCACCAATAAATCCACTTGCATGTAATTTAAGACCTGCACGATTCATAAATTCTTCTGCTCCTGCACTTTCGAAAAGTTTATCAACCTTAAGAACAACAGCTAATTGAGTAATAGCTTTACCAATAACAGAACCGACTACCCAACCAACAACGAACAAAATAATTGCTCCCAATAGACCAGGTACAAAGCTTATAAATCCATACCAGAGACCTAGTAAAGATTGGCTAAAAACTTCGCCCCAAGTTTGTATAAACATCATAATATAATAGATATTTTAAAAAATAATAAGGTACTAACAAAGATTCGACCCTTTTTAAAGTACCTTATTATTATACCAAATTATGTTACTTTTTAGAAATATATGTGGATAACTGTCCGTTATCAATTAGAGTCTCATGAGGTAAATCAATAATATCGCAAACCAATTTATCATACATTTCTATACGATATTTAAATTCTTCAGAATCGAGAACAACATAATCAAGTTCTTTCCCTATCTCAGACTCGAGTCCTTTTATTATTTGTTGAATTATATTTTTCTTAAGCTTATCCCCTACTACCAAAATATCTACTCTACTTTTATCACTCCCTATAAATATTCCAGATACAATCATTAATTTAATTTTCCCAACTTGTTTAAATCGAATAGGTAAATCTTCACGAAGCAAAAGAGATGGATCAACAAGTAGATCACGAATAGAATCGATATAAGGGAAAGATGAATCCAAGTGCCAAGCTGAAACTTTTTTCTTTGCTCCACGTGAGCCTTCATGAACTACCATCTTCTGTTTTATAAATCTCATAGCAAAAAGTGCATTTATTTCTTTACGCGCATTAGACTTGAGTACTCGGCTACGACTAGCCACTTCTTCCATCTCAAAAGTGTTGTTATTGTTTAATAAAAAAAGACGCATTATTTTAACTCGTGCCTGACCACCAAAAAGTTTTGCTAGGGTTTCCATAAGGGTTATTATACGCCAAGTCTCAAATCCTTTCAAGTACAAACAAATACAGCCCCCAAGCAAGGCTTGGGGGCTGTATTTTTGAGGTCTAATTATTTTAATGTTACTTTACCTCCTGCTTCTTCAAGTTTCTTTTTGAATTCTTCAGCTTCAGCTTTCTTCATTCCTTCTTTAAGAACTGAAGGAGCTCCGTCTACTAAATCTTTTGCTTCTTTAAGACCAAGAGCAAGAACTTCTTTAACAACTTTCATAACTGCAATTTTTTGTTCTCCTGATGCAGTCAATTCAACAGTGTAAGCACTCTTCTCTTCTGCGGCCTCAGCACCTGCAGCGGCAGGTGAAGCAGAAGCAACAGCAGATGCTGATACTCCAAACTTTTCTTCTAATACTTTTACAAGTTCATGTAATTCAATAACTGACATTTCTTCAATTTTTGAAACGATGTCTTTGAATTTTGCAGGAACTGTTACTTTTGTTTCTTCCATAAAATTTTTGCACGTAATAAAATATAAAATTTTTGAATGGTCTGGCCGAGCTTCTATCTTCGAAGAAGAAGATATTGGCGAGGAGATCCGAGGACCTGAAAAAATTTTGATATTTTATGAAGTACTATTTAAATTAATAATTACTTACTTGCTGCTATTTGATCAAGCACAACAGCAAACCTTTGTATTGGTGAATTGATAATATTGACGAACATACCGCGTAAAGTTTGAAGTGGTGGAATTGTTGCAATTGAGATCATTTCTTCGGCTGTCATATATTTGCCATCGAAAATTCCTCCTACAATTGCTACATTATCTTTATGTCCTTTTTGGAAATTAAATATTCCACGTGAACTTGCCAATAAATCAGTACTGTATGCTACAGCAATTTGTCCAGGTGTCTCTGGCGCCTCCCCTGTTACTCCAAAGGATGCTAAAGCACGCTTGAGCAAACTTTTCTTTGCTACTACATATCCGACTTCTTCTGTCTGTAAACTACGACGTAGTGTATTATTGTCGGCTACTGTTAATTTATCAAATTTCACAAAAACAACAGATTTAGCATTTTTAAGTGCTTTCTCCAAACCAGCCACAAGCTCTTTCTTTTTTTCTAATGTAATTGGCATAATGTTTTTTATTAACTGAAAAAGGCCCTTTAGGGCCGTTGCGTAGATAACTCTATAATAGAGCTATTTTCGACCTCGATAGGTGTTTTATCATTAAAGTCTTTCGACTACCTATTTCTACGGCTACAAAACTATACTATCAAATAATCCTATTTTGTCAAACTTGTATTGTCTTCTTTATTGAATGAATCTATAACTACTAAAGAAATGAGACCAAGTAATATGATCCCAGTAAAAGCTAAAATAACTTTAATCGATCTTTTGTTTATCATATATGTATATTATAGCATATTTTATAACCACTGTAGTAAATATAGTGAAAGGCCGGAATAGTTTCCGACCTTTGTGTTTTTTTATGATTTTAATGACTTAACCATTTTTCCATTGTCCATTCTTTCGCTATTCTAAA
>CAILJY010000020.1 GCA_903834665.1 uncultured bacterium
ATGAATATGAATTAATAGATTCAGGCCAAGGAGAAAAACTAGAAAGATATGGGCCGTATTTTTTAAGACGTCCTGATCCTGAAGCTTTGTGGCAGAAATCAAAAGATTCAGTCCTTTGGGAGAAAGCGGATTTAAAATTTGTTCGAAATGGTAATAAAACTAAATGGATAACAAAAGAAGGTACTTCAAAAAATTGGGATATTATTTTTGGGGAATTAAAATTTTCAATTAGACCTACGTCTTTTAAGCATACAGGACTTTTCCCTGAACAATTATCAAATTGGCAATGGGCTGAGAAGATAATTAAAGATGAAGAATTAAGAATTAAGAATGATAAAAATTATAAAAAAGTAAGTGTTTTGAATCTTTTTGGTTATACTGGTGGCGCGACTTTGTCTTGTGCAAAAGCAGGAGCAGAAGTTTGTCATGTTGATGGGTCAAAAACAGCTGTTGAATGGGCAAGAGTAAATGCAAAATTATCTGGGTTAGAAGATGCTCCTATCAGATGGATAGTTGATGATGTTTTAGTTTTTCTTAAAAGAGAAATAAAAAGGGGACGAAAATATGATGCTATTATTATGGACCCCCCATCTTTTGGTCATGGGCCAAAAGATGAGTTATGGAAAATAGAAGAACATTTTCTTTTATTAATTAAATTATGTGAAGAAATTCTTTCAGATAATCCATTATTTATAATAATAAATGGCTATACCGCTGGTTATTCTTCTATCGCTTATGAAAATAATTTAAAAGATATGATGAAAAAATATAAAGGTCAAATTGAAATTGGTGAATTGGTTATAGAAGAAACCAATAATGACAGATTGCTTCCTTGTGGTATATTTGCAAGGTGGAGTAGGAAGTAATTAATAATTACGAGTTAGTAATTGCAAAATAAAATAAGTCTTTGAAAAATGCCTTGCGCAGGGCGACTGGCCCGAGCAGAGCAAAAACCTAGCAAGGTTTTATGTGTGCATTTTGAGAAGAGCTTATTTTATGAAGCAATTTTAGGAAATGAATTTAAATAATAAAAAAACTGTATTTGTTGGTGTCTCGGGGGGAGTTGATAGCTCTGTCGCAGCGGCACTACTTAAAGATCAAGGATATAATGTCGTTGGAGTTTTTATTCGTACCTGGACTCCAGATTTTATAGAATGTACTTGGCGCGACGAAAGACGTGATGCAATGCGAGTTTGTGCACACCTTGATATACCATTTTTAGAATGTGATGCGGAAGCTGCTTACAAAAAGGGTGTGGCGGATTATATGATAGAAGAATACAAGAAAGGTAATACTCCAAATCCAGATGTGATGTGTAATCGTATGGTAAAATTTGGAGTATTTTGGGATTTCGCAAAAAATCATGGTGCTGATTTTATTGCAACAGGGCACTACGCTATTTGCGAAGAGATAAATAGTTTTAGAGAAGCGACGGGTGGGGGCGTGCCGTTTTTGGGTACTCACAAAAATGGGGTTAAGGAGCTTCGAGAAAAGCTATTTATCTTGAAGCAAAGTCTAGATAAAACTAAAGATCAAAGTTATTTTCTCTGGACTCTCACTCAGGATGATTTAAAGCATACACTTTTTCCAGTGGGTCATTTGCAAAAAACTGAAGTAAGAAAACTTGCTGAGAAATATAAATTACCTGTTGCTACAAAAAAAGATAGCCAGGGGGTTTGTTTTCTTGGGCCTCTTGATATGAAAGATTTTCTTAGGCATTATATAGAAACTAAAAAAGGTGATGTAATTGATGAAGATGGAAAAATTATTGGTTCACACGATGGTGCTATATTTTTTACTCTTGGTGAACGTCATGGTTTTATTATTTTTAAAAATAAAAATAATAGTAAGTCATTATATGTCGTTTCAAAAGATATAGAGAATAATACAATTACAGTATCTATTTCGCCGGAAAATTCTTTTTCTCAAGTCCTCGGACGAGGGAGGATGAGGGGCCAGACCAGTTCGAAAAATGATTTTTCCGGCTCACAGATAAATACTACTAATACAAATTGGATTTCAGATATCCCAGAAAAAGATAAGAGATATAAAGCCCAGATTCGTTATCATGGAGAACTTTTAAATTGCAAAGTTGATTGCCTAGGTCAGACCTCGGCTAAACTAGGTCAGACCTCGGCTAAGATAGTTTTTGATAAAAATGTACTTGTAGATAAGGGCCAGTCCATCGTGATATACGATGGGGATATTTGTCTCGGTGGGTGTATTGTGGCATAATCAATTTATGAATTCTGAAGTAAAAAATTGTCAAAACTGTAAGCTTAATTTTACTATCGAGCCTGATGATTTTTCTTTTTATGAAAAGATAAAAGTTCCTCCTCCAACTTTTTGTCCAGAATGTCGATTAATTAGACGTTTAGCTTTTCGTGAGTCTAGGCCTTTATGTAAAGATACTTGTGATGAGTGTGGAATAAATTTAGTTAGTATTTTTAATGAAGATTTAAATATCAAAACTTATTGTAATTCTTGTTGGTGGGGAGATAAATGGGATGCAATAGATTATGGTAAAAGTTATGATTTTTCTAAAACATTTTTTGGTCAATTTCAAGACTTAAGGATAACTGTTCCTCGTGAAGCGACAGGTCAGAAAAATAATGAAAATTGTGAATATTCAAATGGAGACGTAAGATGCAAAGATTGTGTATTAACTTTTGATTGTTTTGAATCAATTAATTGTTACAATTCTCAGGTTGCAATGCTTTCTAGAGATTCTATCGATATTGATAGTGTTATGAATGCAGATCATTCTTATGAAAATTTTGGTTCAAATAATTTATATAATACGAAATTTGTTTATTTTTCTAATGACTGTATAGACGCATCTTTTCTATTTAACTGTATTGGTTGCTCCAATTGTTTTGGTTGTGTAAATTTGAGGAATCAAAAATATTGTATTTGGAATATTCAATATAACAAAAAAGAATATGAGGAAAAAATTAAAGAATGGGATTTAGGTAGTTATACTATTAACCAAAAAGCCAAGGAGAAGTTTATGGATCTGTATTATAAAACTCCTAAACGTTTTGCCCTAATTACGAATTCTAGTAATGTTACTGGTAATGATATTAGAAATACTAGTGATTGTAAAAATTGTTTTTTTACGCGACAAGGAGTAGAAAATTGTAAAAATATTTTTGCATGCGGTTTATTATTAAAAGATAGTTATGATGCAACTTTTGGTGGTGATCGGTCCGAGATTTTTTATGAGATGAATGGAGGAATGCAATCTCAAAGATGTTTTTTTAGTCGGGCACCAAATAATTCTCATGATATCGAATATTCTGAGAGACTTATTAATTGCTCGGATTGTTTTGGGTGTATAAATTTGAGAAATAAAAAATATTGTATTTTAAATCAACAATATAAAAAGGAGGATTATTTTGAAATGGTTATAAAAATAAAAAATCAAATGAATGAAATGCCGTATATTGATAAAATGGGGCGAATATATAAATATGGTGAATATTTTCCGATAGAATTGTCTTTATGGGCTTATAATGAGTCCTGGGGCAATAAATATTTACCTTTAACAAAACAACAAGCATTAGATAGGGGTTATAATTGGCGTGAACCTATAAGTAAGGATTATAAAATAACTGTTCAAGTGGAAACTCTTGTTGATCATATTGATAATATCGAGGATACTATTTTAAATGAAATTATTGAATGTGAACATCGAGATAAAAGTTGTAATCAAGAATGCAATGAGGTCTTTAGAATTTTACCCAATGAATTACAGTTTTACAAACAAATGAATTTGGCTCTACCTAGACTTTGTCCAAACTGTCGACATTATGAAAGATTAAAATTTATGAACTCAATTAAACTTTGGAATAGAAAATGTATGAAGGATAGTTGTAATAATAAATTTGAGACTTCGTATGCTCCCGAACGCCCTGAAATAGTTTATTGTGAGAAATGTTATCAAGATGAATTTATATAATATGAAAAAATTTAAATTAAAATTAGAATCATTTAAATATATTATTCCAATTGTTTTAAAAACAATTAAATTTAGAATCAAAATTTGGTGGTATAAGAATTTTTAAATTATATGAACTCTGAAACAAAACAATGTCAGAACTGTAAAAAAGACTTCATAATCGAGCCTGATGATTTTTCTTTTTATAAAAAGATAAAAGTTCCTCCTCCAACTTTTTGTATTGAATGCAAAGCTCAGCGTAGATTAACCTATAGAAATACACACTCTTTATATAAAAGAAAAGATTCTTTTTCTGGAGAAAATATAATATCAATTTATTCCCCAGATAAAGATTTGGTTGTTATAGATCAAAAAACTTGGTGGGGAGATAGTTGGGATCCATTTGATTATGGACTTGATTATGATTTTAATGTTCCGTTTTTTGAACAATGGAGAAATTTTCGTAATAAATTTCCATTGCAAGGCATGTCTAATTCTAAAGCAACAAATAGTGATTATTGTAATGTAGCAGAAGAAAGCTTCGATAGTTATTTGGTTTCTGCTTCGTGGAAAATAGAGAGAGTTTTATATTCAGATGGAGTTTCAAGTATTAAAGACTCAATGGATTTGCATGTTGTTCATAGAACGGAATTTTCTTATGATGATGTTGTGTGCACGGATTCATATCAATTATTTTATAGTGAAATTGCGATAAGCTGTGTGAATTCTTATTTTATCTATGATTGTCGTGGTTGTACTGATTGTTTTATGTCTTGTAATTTAAGAAATAAAAGTTACGTCATGTATGGAGAGCAACTTTCTAAAGAAGAATATAATAAAAGATTTAAAGAAATGAATTTAGGAAGTTATGAATTTATAAAAGAAAAAAAAGAAGAATTTGAGAAAATGAAATTAAAATGTATTCACAGATTTTCAAATATTATAAATTCTTATGAAGTTAGTGGAAACAATATTGATCACGCTAAAAATTGTCATAATTGTTATGATGTTTCTGATGGTATAGAAGATTGCAAAAATGTATTTTGGTCAGTAAAAAATGTGAGAGATGTTTTTGATTCAGGCCCTGGGGTAGGAATGCTTCAATTAGGATATGAATGTTTTGATACAGGGGCCGGAGGAGGGCATTTATTATTTGATAGTGTTGTTTATTATGCAGAAAATGTTGAATATTCATTTAATTGTTATAATTCATCTGATTTATTTGCTTGTATTGGATTAAGAAGTAAAAAACATTGTATTTTAAATCGCCAATATAGCAAAGAAAAATATTTTGAGTTAAGAGAGAAAATTATTAAACATATGAATGAAATGCCTTATATAGACAAAAAAGGAATTATTTATAGATATGGTGAATTTTTTCCCGCTGAATTATCTCCATTTGCATATAATGAGACAGTAGCTCAAGATTTATTCCCATTAAAAAAAGAACAAGTTTTGGATATGGGATTACTCTGGAAAGAAGAAGAAATTCGAAATTATAAACCAACTATAAAATCTATAGATTTACCAGATAATATAAATGATGTTCTTGATTCAATTGTAAACGAAATCATAGAATGTGAACATAAAGGTAAATGTAGAGATCGTTGTGCTACTGCTTTTAAAATAACACCAGAAGAATTAATTTTTTATAGAAGATTTAATATTCCTTTACCAAGAATTTGTTATGGTTGTCGTCATTATGACAGGCTTAGAAAAAGAAATCCAATGAAACTCTGGAGTAGAAGTTGTATGAAGGAAGGATGTCATAATGAATTTGAGACTTCGTATGCTCCCGAACGCCCTGAAATTGTTTATTGTGAGAAATGTTATCAAGATGAGGTGTATTAGCTTTTTTATTATTAATAATTTTAGTATAAT
>CAILJY010000021.1 GCA_903834665.1 uncultured bacterium
AGAAAATGAAAAAAATTGGGGAGGAAACAATGCTTCTATTGTTGTGATAGACCCTAAAACAGGACAAATCTTATCTATGGTTGGCTCAAGAGATTATTTTGATAAGACTATTGATGGTAATTTCAATGTTGCAACAGCAGAAAGACAACCAGGTTCTTCTTTTAAACCAATAACATATGCTCTGGCTTTTGAAAAAGGTTATACTGATAAAACTACCCTTTTTGATGTAAAAACAGAATTTAATTCTTCTTGTAACCCTGATGGATCAGAAACAACAACAAATTGTTATACTCCTAATAATTACGACAATGCTTTTCGTGGACCTATGACATTAAGAGAAGGGCTTGCTCAGTCTATAAACATTATTGCCGTAAAACTTCTTTATTTGGTTGGGGTCTCAGATTCAATTAAAATGGCCCATGATTTAGGTATAAGTACTCTTAAAAATGACCCAAATATTTATGGTTTATCTCTTGTTATTGGTGGAGGAGAGACAACACTACTAGATATGACATCTGTTTATAGTGTTTTTGCAAATGGTGGATTAAAAAATACACACCAAGGAATTCTTTCTGTAGAAGATGAAAAAGGAAATATTTTAGAAGAGTATAAAAATAATCAACAACAAGTAATAAAAAAGAATACAGCAAACATTCTTTCTAGTATTCTCTCAGACAATGAGGCAAGAACTCCAACTTTTGGAGCTAACTCTATTTTAAAAATACCAGGAAGAGAAGTAGCAGTAAAAACAGGAACAACAAATGATAACAAAGATGCTTGGACTATTGGATATACGCCTTCTGTTGCAGTAGGAGTTTGGGTTGGTAACAATGACAACAAACCAATGAAAAAGGGCGGTGCAGCCCTTGCTGGGCCCATTTGGAACGATCTTATGTCAGAGGCTATTAAAGATTTACCAGTGGAGTCTTTTGAAAAACCAGATCCTATAAATGAATCCTTACCACCAGTGCTTCGTGGTTTCTGGCAAGGTGGAAAAACCTTTACAATAGACTCTGTCTCAGGGAATCTAGCAACAGAATATACACCAAAAGAATTAAAAAAAGAAATTTCAATTACAAATGTTCACACTATATTATATTGGTTAAACAAAGAAAAACCTTTGGAGTTAGAAAAATCTGGGCTTGAAAATGATTCTCAGTTTAATAACTGGGAATATGGTGTAAAAAATTGGTGGGAATTAAATAAAAATAAATATAAAATAATAACTGAATTAAATATACCAACAACCTATGATTCAATTCATACTGAAAAATCTAAACCCGTATTAAATATAATTGGAAATAAAAATACAAAATATAAAAAAGATGAAAATGTTTCTATTTCAATAAATACAACAAGTAAATATTTAATTAAAAAAATAGATGTGTTTATAAATAACACATATTTAACCTCTTTAAAAACTTATCCTTTTAATATAAGTTTTATTCCGGGTGATGTATTAAATATTTCAGAAACAAATATTTTGCGCGTTATAGGTGTTGATGATTTTGGAAACATTGGCGAAGTAGAAACTATTTTTTATGTAGAAAATATTTAATCTTTATTTAATATCTAAAAAATTATTATTGGGTAACATTTCTTTTATTTTTAAAAGGA
>CAILJY010000022.1 GCA_903834665.1 uncultured bacterium
TATTTAAACTTTAATCTTTTATAGTGTTTATGTTTTCTAAGTTTTATCTTATTAATATAATTAATTCAAAAATTTTTCTTTATTAAATTTGTATAATTTCTCAGACAACAAGTCAATAATTATATCAGAAAATGTAGCAAAAGAACGAGACTCGCCTTTTTTATTGTAAACTCCATGTTTTTCCATATCCAACATATCGTAGCCACCTAAAATGTTAACACCATCAGAATTATTTGATAATTCAAATTTTTTGCCAAATAACATTAAATACGCAATAATTTTTGATGTATATTTAGCATGATATCCTGTATCTTCCATACGGTAAATTTCATCATTATCTTTTTTAATTAAAATTGTATTTTCTAATATTAAATTATTAATGTTTGGATCATTATCTAATATTTTTTTAATCTCAGTTAAGCACTGTGGACTACTATCCTTATATTTTTTTGTTATAAAGTCTATAGTTTCATCAGTGATAAAGTTTGTTTCCCTGTCAATAAGTTCAGAGATAAGAAAAGTAATAAAATTTGGGTTTTCAGTAGAAAATAACATTATAGGTCTTTTCACATCAAGAAAATTATTTTTTCCAACTGCAAAATAAAATCCTTCTTCTCTATGTGTTATCAGCTCGGATGTAAAATCTCGTTGTTTACTAAAAAAAATTTCCTCTGCCTGATTTTTAGAATAATTTTTTGTTCTAAAATAATGTGGGTCATGACGAGAAATGTGATTTAAACATTTATTACCTAAATATATACCACCAGAGAGTTCATCTAACAGGTTGTGTACTTTTTCTTGATTTTCTATTGAAAGATATGAAGATTCTCCTTCTTTTTTTGATTTTTCAATTAATAGTTTAATGTCGCCTGGTATTTTTTTTGAAATATCAAAAATATCAAAACCTAGTTTCTCCATTTTATTGTCTATTATTTTATTTTTATCTTCAAAAGATTTTTCCCCATATAATTTAATTGCAGCATGTTTGAGTCCTTTTATATTTTTTGTGGCTTTATATTCGTCAGTATTTTGTACCTCTAAAAGAGTTTTCTGCGCATTTAATTTACCCTCTTCGCCTGTTTGCCTTTGTAAGTTCAAATTATTTGCTAAATTATTCCTATACTCTTTAGGGTTAAAATTATCCATAAAATTAAGATAGTAATTCTTTTAATAATTTTTGAACCATTTGTGGGTTAGCAGAACCTTTAGATTCTTTCATAATCTGACCTACGAGTGACATTATTGCATTTTCTTTACCACCTTTGTATGTAGCTACAACAGTAGGATTGGAATCAATAATTTTTTGAACTATTTCTTTAAGGGCATTTTCGTCATGGTTTTGTATTAAGCCTTTCTCTTCTGCGATTTTTATTGGCGATTCATCTTTAATGACAATCATTGCTAGTATGTCTTTTGCTCCACGAGAAGAAACCTTGCTTTCATTTACCATATTTATAAGTTCAACAAAATTCTCAATTTTTGGAAGTCGGACTTCCAAATTTATCTTTTTTAAACCAAGATAATCAGAGGTTATATAATTTGAAGCAGTTTTAATTAATTCTTTTTCTTTTAGTGATAAAGACACTTTTTCAAACCAAGATCCTAATTCTTGATCGATAATATAACTTTCGATATCTTCATCTTTTATTCCATAATCATTTCGATAACGATTTCTTTTTGTTTCAGGTAATTCAGGTAATTCTTTTTTTAATAATTCCATATCAAAAAGATCATTTAAAAAGAGTTTTGGTAAATCTGGATCTGGAAAATACCTATAATCATTAGCATTCTCTTTTCTACGCTGTGAAAATGTTATTTGTTTATTTTCATCCCACCCTCTTGTTTCTTGAACTATTTCTTCTCCCTTACCTTCATCTAAAAGTTTAGACATTCTTTTTATTTCGTATTCAGCAGCTCTTTCCATTGCACGAAATGAATTTATGTTTTTAACTTCAACTTTTGTTCCTAATTTGTGAAGATCATCTGAAATAGAAATATTTAATTCTACCCTCATTTCTCCTTTTTCCATATTCGCATTAGAAACTCCAAGATATTTTAATAGCAATTGAAGTTCTCGTCCAAAATCTCCTGCTTGTTTAGCCCCATGAATTACTGGCTCTGTTACAAGCTCCATAAGAGGCACACCAGCACGATTAAAATCTACTAGTGAATAATCTCCTTTATCGTGTTTTGAGGTAGCAGTATCTTCTTCTAAATGTATTCGAGTGATATCTACCCCATTTAAGTTGCCCCCAGAGACTATAGGAAACTTATATTGAGATATTTGATAAGATTTTGGGATATCTGGATAAAAGTAATTTTTACGATCAAATTCAGTGAAATCAGCAATATTAGCTTTTATAGCAAGTCCAACTTTAATAACATTTTCTACTGCTTTTTTATTAATAACAGGAAGAGTTCCAGGATGAGCCATGCATACAGGACATATATTTATGTTTGGAGTTTTTTCGTCAGGGTTATTAATACAGCCACAAAACATTTTTGAATTAGTATTTAATTCAGCATGAATTTCAAGACCTATTGTTGTGTAATACTGTTTAGACATATTCCCCAGTATAACAAAGTTTGTAATTTTTTGAAAATTATGTAATTATATTACCTGTAAGTAGTATTTATATTACTTGCCCGAGTGGCGGAACTGGTATACGCGCACGACTTAAAATCGTGTCTCGTAAGGGATGTGGGTTCGATTCCCACCTCGGGCACAAATTTTTGCGAAGCACAAAATTTGTGATTTTTAAACATACCTAAATGTATGTTTAAAAAGAATCGAAAGACGGAGGCTGACGAGTCGAGTCGGGGTCGCGAGATTTTTCAGCAGAAAAATACTTGTGACCGAAAGCGTAATCGCGATTCCCACCTCGGGCACAAATTAAAAAGCTGGCTTTTGCCAGTTTTTTAATTTGTTATTTCATCAAGATTCGGTGTTTTAAGTACATTTTCTGAAAAATTATTTTGAATTTTTTCTAACTGAGTATTTGTAACTTTTATGAATAAATCTCCGGCTTTTGATTTTAAAGGAATTGAGATATATTTATTCCAGAAAAATTTAATTTCTTCAGTGATATAAGTGTAGTTTTCTTGAAATTGAGGAGATTGAATTTTAGATTTTATATCAACCTTAAAAAGAATTAAGATTATAATAATTAAAATTATTAAACCTCCAGTGTGAATATGTAATCTTGGTTTTCTTTCATCATCGTTCATACTTTTTTTATTATATCATTTTTAAAAAATAAAATATACTATTTTTTAATCATAGCTAAAGTTAATGGAGGTAAATAAAGTGCGGGGTTAAGATATGCATTCAAAGCTGATATGGGTTGAGTAAATATTTTTCCACCACAACTTTTACTTGGAACTGTATCAACTTTAACTCCATCTGATGCATATACAGCTACGTGTAAATGTGGACCAGTCGATGAACCAGTATTACCAGATAAACCAATAACATCTCCTACTTTAACATTTTGCCCAGGCTTAACAGATATTACTGATAAATGTCCATAGGTACTAGAGAGACCATTGTTATGTCTAATAAATATCCATTTTCCAAAAGAAGCTCCTTTGCAAGCAGTATCTGTGTCTCCTGTTCCTTCTACCACTCCACTTGCCATAGATTTAACTGAAGTTCCAATTGAAGCTCTAAAGTCTAAACCATAATGAAATCTTCCCCATCTTGAGCCATATAATGAAGTAACTAATACGTAATTAAGTGGCCAAGACAATGCTCCAGACCCTTCTTTTGGTAAAAGTTTAGGGTTCAAAATAAATTTTAATTGAGCTTCGTAATCTTCAAGAGCTTGCTCAAATGAGTCTTTTATTTTTTGTCTTTCTAACAAAAGTTTTTTATATTCAGCTTCTTTATTTTTAGTTTGATTTAGTAATGTATCTTTTTCTTTTTTTGTTATCAATACAACTTGTTCTTTTTGAACCAGATTACTTTTTAAAGTATTTAGATTTTGTTTCTCGCCTTCTTTCTGTATTTTTGAATTAATTAAATTTTCTTTTATTCCTTTTAATTCTAATAAATTATCTTTGATTTTTTGGTTTAAGGATAATAAATTATTATACTCTCTACTAAAATCATAAAAATTATTTACATTTAAAAGTCTTTCTACTATCAACAAGTCATCATTTTGGCTTAAGTCTTTAATTGTGCGACTTAGAGATTGTTTTGAGATTTCTATAGAATTTTCTTTATCTTCTATATTACTTGAAAGTGTCTGTATAACTAATCCTGTCGCTGTTATTTTTTTTTGTATTTGTTCCTTTTCCTTTACAAGTTTACTACGAGTTAAACTTAACTCTTTAATTATTTTAGCCAATGAATTGGCTTGTTCGCTTGTTTTAGATATCTGACTTTGGTATTGTTTTATCTCTTTATCTAAAGCTTCTATTTGAGCATTTGTATTTTCAATTTGTTTTCGCACTTCTTCAGCCGTTAGTGCCATTGTTTGGTACGGGAA
>CAILJY010000023.1 GCA_903834665.1 uncultured bacterium
TAGAGTGTGGATGGATTTATGATGAAGCTAAAGGTGATCCTGCAAGAGGAATTCCCCCAGGAACTAAATGGGAAACTCTTCCAATGGATTTTAAGTGTGCAGAATGTAGTGTTAGAAAAAGTGACACTCATATGTGGCAAAAATTAGATTAAAATATATGAAAGAAGATCTTAAAAATGTAATAATGACTTTCGGATTAATCGCTCTTGTTTTTACACAAGGATCTTTGGCCTATCAGAAAAAAATCAATCGAGAATATATTTTAGCTCAAAAGCAAGAAGAACTACAAAAAATAAATGAAAATAAGATCTTAGCCGAAAGACAAAATATATTAATTGCAGAAGCTAAGAGAAAAGAAGATTTAATAAAACAACAAATAATAAAAGAGCAGGCAATAATAAAAAATGCTCAAAATAATACTAATACACAAACTTCCGTAAGTTCTCAAGTTCAATTGGATTTGGCTCGTAATCAAGCTTTATTGTTGGCGCAACAACAAGCGGCTGCTCAAATTCTTGCCAAACAACAAGCTGAAGCTTTAGCCCTACAAAAAGCCCAAATCCTTGCACAACAACAAGCAGCTGCAAAAAAAATAGTAACCCCTGCTAGACAATCAAGAGCTAGTTAATTAATAAATAATTTAAAAGATAATGAAAAAATATTTAAAAATAATAATGGCTATTGGAGCATCTGCTTTTGTTGGTTTTGTTGCATATGCAACAGTGCAAACTAATAAGATATCTGATGATACTAATACAATTCCAGAAATTGCTGTCATAGAAGAAACAATAATGCCTTATGAGGAAATAACTATTCCTACTACTAAAATAACAAATAAAAATATTACTCCAGAACCTATAATTAATCCAGTAATAAAAGAGGGTTTAATTATTGAACCTATAATTACTCAATACGAGTATGAGGAAGAAGATAACGAAAAAGAAGAAACAATCTCAAAATATTATGATGAGGATGATAGATATGAAGAGGAGGAAGACGATGATTAATTTAGATTTTACCTATTAAATCAACTTTCGGGATAAGAACATCCTCCCCTGGCTCCCAACTAGCAGGACAAACACTCCCATCATGTTCTCTCACAAATTTTGCCGCTTGTAGTTTTCTAACCATTTCTTTTGCACTTCGTCCTATGCTATTGTCATGTATTTCTATCGTTTTTAAGATCCCATCTGGGTCTATAATAAAAGTCCCTCGGAGTGACAACCCTTCATTTTCAATATATGTCCCAAACATTTTAGAAACATTACCTGTTGGATCAGCCAACATTGGGTATTTTATTTTACCAATAGCTGGAGAAGTATCGTGCCAAGCCTTGTGAACAAAAGCAGTATCATTACTTATGCTCATAATCTCACCTCCTTCTTTTTTAATTTCTTCATAATGATTTTCGGCATCTTCCAATTCTGTTGGGCAAACAAAAGTAAAATCGGCTGGATAAAAAATCAAAATGACCCACTGCCCTTTATACTCTGAAAGTTTTATTTTCCTTATCTCACCATTTTGATATGCTTCTAACTCAAAATCAGGCACAGATGAATTTATATTTATCATATTTATA
>CAILJY010000024.1 GCA_903834665.1 uncultured bacterium
ATATCACAAGTTCGTAACCTATCTAGGGTATGAAAAATAAACCATATAAATTAGGGTTCTAATTTTGCTCGCTTGGAGGGATACGCTAAGAACAAAAGACTGGTGTGAGGTGTTCCCCAGCCCGAGTGTTTCTTTAAAGGAAATTAAGCAATTACTGATTTTGATTTAGTAATTATTAAAAGCTTATTATATGGAAACTCTTTAGTATTTTTGGGTATTTTTCTTTTAATATCTAGGATTTCAAAACCATGGTTACAAAGTAGTTGAGTTAATTCTTTCTCTTTGTATAACTTAATATAAATTTTTTCTTCTGGTAAAAATGGTTCTACTTGTTCGATTTCACCTTCACCTTCTTGCATTACCAAGGCAAAAATTCCTCCTTGTTTTAAATAAGATTTAATATTTTTTAAAGTTTTTTCAAAATCTAGCTGGTCAAAATGAAACATTGAATATCCAGCATAGACTGCATCTACTTTCTGGGATGGCTTATAATCTATCATATCTGCAACATAAAAATTAATATCAGAGTGTTTCTTTTGGGCGATTTCTATCATTTTAGAAGAAAGGTCTATACCATCAACGACCATTCCTTTTTTTGAGAAATAATCAGCAGAAAAACCAGTTCCACACCCTATATCAACAATATGGGAATTTGGATTAAGATAAGACAAAATAGCATTTTGAAATACCAAACTTTCATCAGGTGTTTGGGTATCATATGTTTTAGAATAATCTTCTGCAATAACATCGTATATTTCTATTGCCTTTTTATTTTTATCCATTTTTTTCTTTTCTTTGGTCTATTAATCCTCCCATATATTTAGCTTCATAAATTTTCTTCTTTCCAAAATAAATTTTCTCTATACCAGAAAAATTATCTACCTTTCCATTAAACCAATTTCTATACGCATAGTTTCCATTCTTATAAAATTTAGGACCACGAAAAGGTTTATCTTTAGGTATGAGAGTAAGAGCTTCTTGTAAGTATTTATATACTTCTTTAAAATCCTTAACTGATTTATCAACATAACCATAGTAAACCATCATATAAACTGGTTGATTTTTAAAGAAAACTACTTCTTCGCCACCATATGGTTCACCACCAAAGTAATTATCATAATATAACCAATCAACATTTTTAAAAGTTATCGTTTTAGATTTATTCTTTTCTTTGATTTTGTTAGCATTATTCCCACTGGCATATCCTGCTTTCTTTGCTTTAACTAAAAATTCACAAAGTTGTTTAGAGTTGATCATAAAATTATTTCTTAATAATTGCTGTTGCTTCAACTTCAATCTTTGCTCCATCACGTGTCATTCTATTTACTTCTATTAATGTACTTACTGGCATAGAGCCCTTGAAATATCCACGTCTAACCTTTGAAATTCTATCAAACTCATTCATGTCTGTAATATAAGTAACCGTTTTCACAACATCATCTAATGTAGCATCTGCTTTTGCAAGAATCTTAGCAATATCTTCATATACTAATTTTGTTTGCTCTTCAATATCATCAGTAATTACTCTATGATTTTCATCTTTAGGAGCTTGTACACCAGACACAAAAATCATATAAAAATCACCCATATCGATCTTTTTAGCTAAAGAATAGCTATTTCTAGTTTTGTAATCTTCAAGAACTATATTTGTGATTAAATCTTTTTCCATATTTTGATTATACAACAAAAATAAACATTATAAAATATGGTTCAAAAAATGCTCACAACATGGGGTGATGTTCGAATGGAGATACAAAAAGAAAACCGCTAGTAGATAGCAGGCTTTCCTGTATCCGACTAGCGGAATAAGATTATCGATCATGAAATCTATCAGACCGACGATTAAGATCATCTACATCCTTAGTTTTTGCGCGTTCTCGCAGTGATGCACCATTGTTGTAAGGCATATCGACCACATTCCTATAATAAGGATCAAACGCCATGTGGGTATTACCACAACGCAGGTGTTCGGCCAACTCTGCGCTTAATTGATCTTCGCGATCTTTTTTCCATCCCATATTGGTAATTTTTTAATTTAATTAAATAAAATTATTTACTTATATTAAGTAACTTAAATAAATTGAATTTTGAAAACCAACTTGAATTTGAAACTGATTTTTCTTTTGTATCCAAGATATGAGTTGATTCATTTCTTGTGTTAGTTAATTCATCTTCTATGGTATTCATTTCATTTTTGAATAGTTCTTTTATAGATTCAAATATTTGAATACTAATCTCTGAAATGTTTCCAACTATAACAGGAGAGCCGGTTACTAAACAATAATGCATGGCCAAATCACCAACATTTATGATACACCTTTCAAAAAAGTATTTTTCTCCATTCTTAACGATTTTTAAAAAATTTTTTCTTTTTTCCCCTTCTAATTTATTGAGGTCCTCATAAATTCTTTCGGCCATCCATTTAACCATTTCTGATTCAGTTTTCATTTTTTCAATGTATTAAATTAAACAATTTTTTCTTTTACATTACATTTTTCAGTTTGTAAAGTCAATAGGTACGCCCCGTAAAAGTAATCTTTTCTACGGGGTTCGAACTTCTACTAACCTCCAAAAAATAACCATTATAAAATATGGTTCAAAATTTTGCTCCGATTGTATATCGACGTAGCTTTAGCGAAGTTGTAACTTGGGACGATGTTCGAATAAGTATCTTAAATAAAAAATAACCACTTACTTAATTTCAATGGTTATTTTTACTATTCTTCATTTTTTTAATCTACAAAACCAGGTGGCTTAAAATTACTTTCAGGACTATAAACTTCACCAACACCACCGCATCTTTGGCAGTCATCTTGATAATGATATGGGTCAAACTTTTCACCATTACATCTTGGACATATTCTTGGTTCTTGATTTTTTACGATTTCCTTTTTGGGAATTTTCTCAATATATCCCTTTCTAGTATTGGTCGTATAAAAAAGATAAACCTGTATGTGTTGCAATTTTTCACTGTCTGGTTTTGAGTCTTCCCCCTGAGAATACATAAAAAACCCAGCAGGCATAGAAGCTAACATTTTTACAGATATCTCCTGAACACTCATAATTTCAAGAATGTTAATAAAAGCTGTTCTGCTGATAATGTAATTTACTTCAAAACAAACATTTTTTCCACTACCAGTTCTGTATATTCTACCCATTTTTTCTTTTGATGGACCCTTAAGAATTTCGATTTTACTTGTTTCCATTTTTAACTCTCCTATTATTTAGTTTTTTCTTTTACATTACATTTTCCAATCTGTAAAGTCAAGCACAAAATACTTCCCTTCTAGGAAGTCATAATATATCAAAAGATACATAAAGATATCGAGGCTCGCTTGGAGGGATAACTTACGAACTATTAGGTGGGATGAGATGTTCCCTAACCCGAGTGTTTCATTGAGGGAGATTAAGGAATTATTAATTATTCAGTAAAATTCTTAAAATAAGAATATCCTTTAGTATCTTGAACTAATACTGGAACTTCTGTAAGTGTATTAATTTGGGAACAGAATTTTACATCTTCAGGAAAT
>CAILJY010000025.1 GCA_903834665.1 uncultured bacterium
AGTTTTATATGGCCCTATCGTCTAACCAATTAGAATATAGCGGACATCGGCTTGAAAAGCCATTTTGTTTTAAGTTATTTTAAAGTTTAGTGAAAGTTTTATATGGCCCTATCGTCTAACGGTTAGGACATCGGCTTTTCAAGCCGGTAATCTGGGTTCGATTCCCAGTAGGGTCACAAATTAAAAACCTCTCGAAAGAGGGTGTTTTTAATTTGTGACCCTAAGCAAAGTATCTGCATACTTTGCGTCCGGGAATCGAAAGACTTTTCGTTCTCTGTTGTTAAACAGAGCGAAAAGTACCTGACGATGTAATCGTCGATAAGCGTACTCGCGGTCCCAGTAGAATTAATTATGTGATATTTTAATCATTTGGAATCTGATATAATAATTTCATGAAATATAAAAGAATAATAGTTCTGGGAGGTAGCGGTTCTGGAAAATCTACACTAGCGAACAGAATTAGTACATATACAGGTTATCCTATATACCACTTAGATAATATACTTTTAAATTCAGATTGGTCACAAAAAGAAAAAACCGAATGGTTAAATCTTTGTAAAAAAGAATTTCTTTCAAAAGATACAGGGGTCGTAGATGGTAATTATTCTTCAGTGCTTAAAGAAAGAATAGACTGGGCAGATTTGATAATTTTTATAAATGTTTCAACTCTTCGTCATTTATTTAATATTTTTAAAAGATCATTAATGGTCAATTTAGGATTTGAAAAAAGACATGGAATGGAAAAAGGTAGGAAAGATATAGTTGATTTAAAGTTTTTCAAATGGGTCTTAAATTGGAATAAGGGTCACAAAAAAGATATGATTGAATTAATGGAATCCATAAAGGATAGAAAAGTTATAATAACAAACAGCCCGAGAAAATTAGATATTAATATATTACTAAATTAGCTAATATTAAAGTTCATTTCTCCAAATCCCCTTATATTCTCTACAAGCTGATTCCAATTCCAACCCCTTAGAGTCACAAATTAAAAACCACCAGAACGTATCTTGGTGGAATTTTAAGTTTTTGTTTTTATGTTATTTTTTGCGATAAATTATTTTAGACTTATTCTCCCAAGGTTTAGGAATATCTAAAATTTTTACAGGTGGAATTTCCAAATATGATATATTCCCATCTACAGGAACACATAAAGAAACAGGAAACTCAGATATTAGACGCGAAGAATTTTCTTTTGTCTTATTATTTTCAACAACTAATGAATTTGAAAGAGCTTTTGATTTATGAAAAAAGAAACCCCAGAAGATAGAAACATATTCTACTTCTTTTGTTTTGCGAAACATAATCATTTCACTTGGAAATTTTTTCTTACTCCATAAATAGAACTGGCCCATTTGGTTCTTAGGTGTTGTTAAATACCCAATCTTTTTATCACCACCAATTTTAATGATAATTTTTAAGCCTAAATAATAAGCTAAATTCATCCAAAAATAAGGTTTAATCATGTCTAAAGATTTTTTGTTAATTTATCTATTTTTCTTCACATTACATCAAATTTTTTACTTTGGCAAGATAGGGAATTAAATACCCCTATATTCTTTATAATCAAATTCTAATTTGAATTACGATTATAAATAAATTATATATGCGGATTTTTGATTTTTTTGATATAATAATTATATGGAAACACAAAAAATTGGAAAGCTTATATTGATTAGACACCAGGAATCGGAATGGAATAAATTGGGTAAATGGACTGGATTTACAGATATAGGTTTATCTTTAGATGGTTTAAAAAAAGCCAAAGAAATAGGAAAACAAATAAAAGATTTTCATTTTGATTATATTTTTATTTCAGTGTTAAAAAGAACAAAAGAAACTCTTGATCAGATACTTAGTGAAAGTTCTATAAACAAAGATATTATAATTGAGTCAGTAAAAGATATAAATGAACGTGATTATGGTGATTATACAGGAAAAAATAAATGGGATATTGAAAAAGAGTTGGGTCATGATGAATTTGTTAAATTAAGACGTGGCTGGGATGTATCTATTCCAAACGGGGAAAGTTTAAAAATGGTTTATGAGAGATCAGTTCCATTTTTTTTGAATAGAGTTTTGCCTATTTTAAGAGAAGAAAAAAATGTTTTAATCGTAGCTCATGGTAATTCACTAAGGTCTATAATTAAATATATAGAAAATATTTCTGATGAAGATATTTCAAATTTAGAAATGGATTTTGGAGATGTTTTATTTTATGATGTAGATAATAACGGGCATATTCTTAAAAAAGAAATACTAAAAGTATAATTGATTATTTACCCTTATTTTTGTATACTGTAAAAGTTTTAAGGAAGCGTGGCAGAGAGGTTGAATGCATCACTTTCGAAAAGTGACATGCGGGAAACCGTATCGTGAGTTCGAATCTCACCGCTTCCGCATATTTTTGAAAATTTAAAAATTTTGCGCGGTTAGCTCAGCTGGTAGAGCGACCCCTTGACGTGGGGTAGGCCGGGGATTCGAGTTCCTCACCGCGCACATGAATACACAAATAATTATTTTAGCAGCAGGGAAGGGAAAGAGAATGGAATCAGATGATCCCAAAGCTCTTGCGATGCTAGCCGGTAAACCATTTATTAAACATATTTTAGATACAATTTCTCATTTAAATTTACCAATAAAACCGGTGATTGTTGTTGGGCATAAAAAAGAAAGAATTTTTGAAGTTATAGGAAGTGACCATAATTATGCTCATCAAATAGAACAACTAGGAACTGGGCATGCAGTTATGTCTGCTAAAGATTCTACTCATAGAGATCATAAAATTGTAGTTGTTTTATCAAATGATCAACCATTGGTTTCTAAAGAGACTATTGAGAATATAATTGATACACATAAAAAGAATAATGCTGTTATAACATTAGGAACTGTTGTTTTGCCTGATTTTAAAGATTGGAGAGAAGGTCTCATGAATTTCGGACGAATAATAAGAGATGAAAATGGTAAGGTTATAGGTATAGTTGAATATAAAGATGCCACAGAAGAAGAGAAAAAAATAAAAGAAGTAAACCCAGCTCTTTATGCTTTTGATTCAGAATGGATGTGGAATAATATAAATAATTTAAAAAATGAAAATGCTCAAGGAGAATATTATTTAACAGATTTAGTTAAATTGGCAAGTAGGGAAGGCAGAATAATAGAAGCAGTCCCTGTCAAAAATATAATTGAAGGTTTCCAACCAAATTCTAAACAAGAACTAGAAATACTTGAAGGCATTTTAGCTAATCAAAATTTGTAAGTAAGTATTTGTTGTATGTTGAAATAGCTCTCCCCAAAGGGTACTCAAATTTTTTGGTAAAAATTTGCTCAGTTTTCGCGCCAGTCGCGCTCAAAAGCCCCTTTGGAAAGACTATTTCAACTCCCAACTTACATAATTATTTATTTTTATGAATCCAAATATAAGCGTCTTCTAGGGCTTTAATAGCATCACCGGTCGCAATGTTGTTTTGATGATATTTGCCGTTTGTACAGTCACCAGCGGCCCAAATACCCTCTATTTGTGTCATTTGTGTCATAGGATCAACAATTATTTTACCTATTTGATCAAGGGGTATTAAATCTTTTACGAAGTCAGTATTGGGAGTTTGGCCGATTTCAACAAATATACCTGTTGATGGAATAGTGTTTTCAATTCCTGTTAATTTATCTTTATAAGTTAAAGAACTTACAAATTGTTCTCCTTCAACTTTAGTTATTTCAGCATTAGTTATTATTTTAAATTTAGGATTTTCTTGGATTTTTTTAATAGTAATTTCATCTGCTCTAAATTCAGTACTTCGGTGTATAAGTGTTACACTTTTACAATAAGCAAGAAGCTGAAGAGATGTCTCAAAAGCGGCATTTCCTCCTCCAACAACGATAACATCTTGATCTTGGAATAATGGCCCATCACAAGAAGCACAGTATGTGATACCTTTATGCTCAAATTTATCTGCGTTTATTGCTTCGAGTTTACGTCGGCCACTACCTGTAGCGATAAGGAGTGCTTTTGTTGTATATTCTTTTCCACTTTCTGTCTTAATAATAAAAATTTTATCATTTTTATTAATTGACGAAATTTTTTCTCCTTCAATAATATCTAAATACGGACCCTTATAATAAAGAGTGTGTTTTTTTAGATCATCAGCAAGTTTCGCTCCAGAAATTTCAGGGGTTCCTATCCAATTATATATAAGCTCTGAAACTATTGATTGACCACCAAATTCATAAGTTATAATAGCTGTTTTTAATTGTTTACGGGCGGCATACACGCTAGCTGCGGTACCTGCCGGACCCCCACCTAATATTATTAAATCGTACATAGTTTTATTTTATAATAAATAATTAAAAATTCATAATAAAAAATAAGGTCGTCCATAAAATAGCTCTTCTCAAAGGGTACACAAATTTTTTACTAAAAATTTGCTCAGGTTTCGGCTCGTCAGCCTGCAAAGCCCCTTTGATAAGACTATTTTATTTCCTCCTTTCTATTTTTTATTTCTTCTTAAAAATGCTGGGACAGTACTCCAGTCATCTGTATCATCGATGAATAGATCATCTTCAATTTTTTCTGTCTTTTTTATGTAATCTGTTGTTGTATTTTTTTGAGGCAATTCTTTATTTACAGCTTGGATAACTTCTTCTTTTGTAGAATTTATTATCTGATCAGTATTTATTTTATTTTGCCCCATTTGGAATAGAGATCTTTTAGGCATATCAGTAGGGAAGCCAGTAGCTATAACTGTAACTTTCATTTCACCTTTCTTTAATTTCTCATCTCTAATTGTCCCAAAAATAACTTTAGCATCTTTATCAATAGATTCAGTAATAACCTTAGCGGCTTCTTGTATTTCATGGATAGTTAGATCATCTCCACCTGAAATAGCGAAAAGGACTCCTTTTGCTCCCGAAATTGATAAATCAAGTAAAGGAGAATTGATTGCTTGAAGAGCTGCTTTTTCTGCTCGTCCTTCACCTGCTGCAATACCTACCCCCATCAGTGCTGATCCAGCATCAAACATCACAGCTTTAATATCTGCGAAGTCTACGTTGATCATTCCTGGTGTTGTTATCAATTCTGAGATACCTTCAACTGCTTGTTTAAGAACTTCATCACACATAGCAAAAGCTTGTCTAAATCCTACATCTTTACCAGAGATAACTATTAATCTATCGTTAGGTATTATCAAGATGGCATCAACTTCTTTTTCCAATTCTGAAAGACCCATATCTGCTAATTTCATTCTTTGATTTCCTTCAAATGAAAATGGTTTAGTTACAACTGCAACAGTAAGGATTCCTTGTTCTTTAGCAGCTTGAGCTACTATTGGAGCAGCTCCTGTTCCTGTGCCTCCTCCCATTCCACAAGCAATGAAAACCATATCAGCTCCTTTTATAACATCTTGGATTTCGGCTTTAGTTTCTTCTGCTGCGCGTCTTCCAACTTCAGGATTCATTCCAGCACCAAGACCCTTGGTAAGATTCTTACCTAAGTGGACTTTCTTTTCAGCTAGAGAGTTGTGTAAGTCTTGAGTATCAGTATTCATTACAATGAACTCAACTCCTTTCACCTTGGAATTGATCATGTGGTTTAGTGCATTTTTACCTGAACCGCCAATTCCGATTACTTTAATTCTTGCGAATGATTCAATGTCTGGGTTTATTTTAGGCATATATTTTTGAGACCGTAGTCTTTCATTAATAATAATTTTATGTATGTATATGATACCAGAAATTAAAAAAAAAGGAATGTTTGACATTCCTTAATAATGTTTCCTTATTTTTAGGGAAGAAGCTGAGAAAAGATAGATTTAAAGAAACTTTTAACTTCTTTCATATTTTCTCTCATGATATTATTTGATAAATCATCCGATGAATCATTATCTGTAGACAAAGCAAGTCCTAAGGCTGTATACCAAGAAAAATCACGAATTTTTATTTTATTGTTTATTGAAGGGTCTAATGATCCAACTCGTGAAGGAAGTTTTAATTGATTACGAGCGATTGTTTCAATATTGTTTATTGCAGAACCTCCACCTGTAATAACAACTCCTGCAGGAAGTAATTCGTTACGTTTTAATCTTTTAAGTTGATTACCTAAAAGCTCAAAGACGTCTCCAAGCCTAGCCTCTATAATTTCATCTATTTTTTTCTTAGAATAATCTCCGCCAATGACACTTCCGAGTTTTATGCTCTCAGCTTCTTCTAAAGAAATCTTTAAACCTAGAGCAATATCTTTTGTTATATCCATACTCCCAATAGGAAATACAGCGACAGATATAGGTAAATTATTTTCATAAACAGCAGTTGAAACAGTCTCTGCTCCAATATCTATAATCACACAGCCAGCAATCTTTTGTTTACTGTTTAACAATACAGAAGCAGTGATTAATGGAGAAGCGGTAATTTCTTCGATCTCTATCTTTGCTAAACCACAAGCGGTTATAATATCCTCAACATTTTGTTTAAGGCAAGTTACAAATAAAGTTTTGACTTCTAATTTGATCCCATGTAATCCTTCTGGTCTTGCGTATATATCTTTACCATCAAGTTTATAGGATAAAGGAATAGTATGAATGATCTTTTTGTTTACTATTTCTAAATTCTCTTCACTGTTTGCGATAGCCTTAGAGACATCAAGATTTGTTATCTCTTGATCAGCTTTAGAAATAATTACTGAACCGGTAGAAATAGTTGATCCAAGGTTAACTCCACCTATTGAGAGGTAAGCTTTTTTAATTTTTATTCCCAGTGTAGTTTCTACTTGTTTAACAGCTTTTTTAATACTCTCAGTTGTTTTGTCGGTATTATTTATATAACCTAAGCGCATTCCTTTTGTTTCAGATATGCCAGTTGCGAGAACTGTAGTTTCATTTTTACTTTTATCAAAACCAACTACTACAACTTTTGTAGAGTGTGTACCAATATCTATTCCGCAAGTATAATTGTTTTTAATCATTTTTAATTTTGGTTTTAAGAAAAGAATAAATTATGAAAAAATATTGAGATATTTCTTTTCCTCTTTCTCCATTGTACTACTATGTTCGAAACCTTTCAAATGTAGACAACCGTGGATAAATAAATACATCAAGAATTTTTGATAATTCATCTCAAAAAGAGGAGCATCTTTTCTAACTTTTATTGGATCAAAGGTTATTTCACCTGTTTTTTTTGACAAAGGGAATGATAAAATATTTGTAGATTTATTTATGTTTCTATAAGTAGAATTTATTCTTTTTTGTTGTAAAGGAGATAAAAAAGTAACTCCCAATTCGTAATCATCTCCAAGGATCTTGTTTTTTATCGAAACAAAAGGCAAGCGTGGAAGCTTGCCTTTTGTTTTATTTGTAATAGTGCAAAACCCATTATCTATCATAATTTTTTTTATTTATGACCTCCTTTTTTAGTTGATTTAGTTGCTTTCCCTAACTTAAAAAGTTTTTCTAGATTTTTTCTACGAATTAAGCGTTTAAGAGTAGCTGCTTTTACTTTTATTTTGGATTCAGCTCTTTCGTTATAGCGCTTACTCTTAACTTTTTGAATAATCCCAGATTCTTGAACCTTTCGGCTAAATCTACGGATAAGATTCATATTGCTTTCATTTGCGTTTTTCTTTACTTCTATAACTGTAATCATGGGTAATATATTATCACACCTTTTTATTTTAAGCAATAGAAGTTGTTGTTATAAAGATTAGTAGAGTCTTTTCTTATAATAAATCTTCAGGATCGACATTTATTAAAAAAGATGGGGATAATTTTAAAAGATTAGCTAAAAGATTTTGATCTAATTTTAATTTATCATTTATGGGCAAGGGCCATATTTGGGGATCAATCTTAATCACAGTATTTGTGATATATTGGCCTTTAGTTTTACTGATAAAAGCACTAAAAATTTGAGGTTCATAATTTCCTAAAATATTTTCGATGAAGTTTCTAGCTTTTTCGGTGTCATTGGCATTACCTTCAAAAGTTATTTTTATAAGACGTTTAAAAGGAGGGTATCCAAATTCACGTCTTTCTTTTAAGTCTTCTCGACAAAGAGGGAGGACATTTCCACTTAATATATATTGTAAAATTTTATTTTCAGGTATGCGTGTTTGAATAATCAAAGTATCTTGTGTAATATTATGTAATTTTTCTATTATATGTAATATTTTTTGAGTTATATTAAAACTAGGTATAGAAAAAAGACCATCAAGTGAGATTATTGCGCTGTTGGGGATTTCATTTTTTAAATATGAAAAAACCATTTCAGTCCCGATCAAAATACTTCCTGGATTTTTATTAAATTCACTAATTATATCTCTAGCTTCTTTTGCTGTATTTGCATTTTCTTTATCTAATTGAAAAATTTTTATATTAGGATAAATATTTTTAATTTCTTCGTAGACCTTGTCGGTTCCAATTCCAAGAGGAGTTAAATTCCAGCTTGAACAATTATGACACGAAACCTCAGTTTTCTCTTTACGTCCACATTTATTACACATAAATATCCTTGGAGTTGTTGATTTGTTGGCTGTTAATTGCCTAGTTCCATATAAAACTATAGGAGTTGAACAAGATGGACACAAAAGGGTATTTCCACAATCATTGCACACCGTTATAGGAGCCAACCCTTTACGTAGTGAAAAAAGAAAAATGGATTTATTTTCAGAAATAGATCTATCTATCATTTTTTTTGTTTCTTTCGATATTGTTGTAAAAACTTTTTTATTTAAAGAATTAACTTCCTCTTTCATATCAACCACAATTTGATTTTCAGTTAGAGAAAGGCGATATAAGGGTGGAGAAATTTCTCCCCACTCACCATCCTCATGTCTTTGTAATGTTTCTGGTCGAAGTAAGGTATCACCAAAAATTAATTTAATTTTTTGAATAGAAGTTAATATTTCTGCAAAACTTCTAATATCTACATAAGGACGACTTGATTGTTTATAGGTATCAGAACTTTCGTGTTCTACTATTATAGTTTTTATATCTGATCTAGGTATAGACATAAAAATTCCGGTTCCTATTATAAGTATTGGGTGAGTCTCTTTTAAACATGAATTATAAGTATTTACTAAAACTTTTTTTGTCATGTCAGAATGAAAATTAAAGACGTATTGTTCAATTCCTTTTGTTAATTCTTTACTAAAATGATCTATATCATAACGATTAGGCACACAAATGAAGATAGATTCTTTTTTAGCAAAAGCTTCACGAATTAGTGTTCGGTAAAAAGCTAATCTGTCAGCTGGGGCTGCTTGGAAAATTAATTTTTCGTGTTTAATATTTAGTAAGTCTTGAGATTCTGTATTAGTAACTTTTCTTAAATTACTAATGTTTTCTACAAAAACAGAAGGGAGTAAGGTTTTTATTATAGACCCTGTATTGCTTAGGGTATAATTTTTTAATTTTTGG
>CAILJY010000026.1 GCA_903834665.1 uncultured bacterium
AGGTTTATATTATATCCCTCATTTAAAACACAATTATGAAAATATCTTACCCAATTAGAATAAATAAATATTTAGCCCAAAATAATTACTCAACTCGTACCGGAGGAGATGAGCTTATTAAAAAAGGACTCGTTTTCATCAATGGGAATAAGGCTGTACTTGGTGATCAAGTATATGAAAATGATGAGGTTGTAGTAAAAACAAAAGGAATAAAAAAAGAATATGTTTATTACGCATACAATAAAGCCACTGGTATATCAACAAATCCAGATACTACAAGTAAAGATATATTACAAGTAACAAGATTTCCGACTAAAGTTTTCCCTGTTGGAAGACTTGATAAAGATTCTCATGGCCTCATCATTGTGACAAATGATGGCAGAATTACAGATAGACTACTTTCCCCTCTTTACGTTCACGAAAAAGAATATCTTGTAAAAGTAGAACCAAGTTTCTCAGATAAATTTATTGAACTAATGTCAAATGGAGTTCGTTTTGATCGTTTTGTCAGTAAAAAATGTAAAGTTGAAAGAAAAGAAAAATCAAGTAATACTTTTAAAATAATATTAACCGAAGGAAAAAAACGTCAAATTAGACGGATGTGTGAAGCTCTTCATCATGAAGTTATAGATTTAAAAAGAATACGTGTAATGAATATTAATTTAGAAAAAATACCCCTTGGTGAATTTAGAGAAATAAAAGGCCAAGAATTAAATGAATTTTTAAAACTTCTAAATCTTATATAAAAAAATCTCCGCTAGACAAGATCTAGCGGAGATTTTTTATTACCTATTTAGCGATATATGGAAGTAATCCCATAAAACGTGCACGTTTGATAGCTTCAGCAAGCTTTCTTTGGTTCTTAGCTGTTACATCTGTACGGCGACGAGCAAGCATACGAGCTGAAGGAGAAAGAAATCTCTTCAATAACTCTACGTCTTTATAGTCAATATGTTTTATATTGTTTGATGAAAAATAATCTTGTTTCATAATTTTTAATTCTTAATTTTTAATTTTTTTAAAATGGTATATCTTCAGCATTAATCTGTTCTTCTGGATATTCAATAGTTTCTAAACCTCCTTCGTCTGTATCTTGTGAAGTTGAATTTTTTGGAGATGAAGATTGTTCAAAATTTCCTCCACTTTTAGCTCCATTGGAACTTGATCCAAACTGAACTCTATCAGCAATAACTTCAGTACGATATTTTTTTGAATTTGTTGCTGCGTCATCCCAAGATCTTGTTTGCATTCTACCTTCTACCATTACCTGACTTCCTTTTTTCATGTATTGAGCCACAGTCTCTGCTTGACGGCCAAAAACAACAACATTGTGATAATCAGCGGCTTCTTGTCTTGCTCCATTTTTATCTTTCCAAACGCGATTAGTAGCAACAGAGAAACTACAAACTTTTATGCCGGAAGGAATAGCTTTCAATTCTGGATCACGAGTCAAATTCCCTATTATAAATACTTTATTTAAATACATATGTGAATATGTAGAACGTAAAATGTAGAGAGTAGAAAGGAAATATTAATTTATATTTAACCTATACTACTTAATACTTAATACTCCTACTTAATATTTATTAATAATTATATTATACCACAAGAGCATCTATCTCTTTATCTATAATCTCAACATTGATAGGAGTTACTTCTTCTGTTTTTTGGACAGGTCGACGTTTTACTCCTTCTTGCTTACCATAAGAACGCTTTACTGACATAGTATTTTCACGAACAGTTTTTACCATAAGAAAACGAACAAGTTTCTCGTTTTTATCTAAAATACTTTTTATTAATTTAGCTTGATCTGCGCTACATTCAAATTTAACCCAACCAAAATAACCATAAGAAAACTTTTGTTTCTTGTTGTTAATAGAACGAGACATTACATATGCCAATTCTAATAATTTAGGATATTCATCAGAAATGAAAACTGCTCCATTTTCAATAAACATGTCTTTAAATAAAGTGACTTCTTCTCCTAAATTTTCTTCTGCTACGGTAGGAACCATTAAATAACTTACTTCATAAACATTGGTACGAAAATCTTTTTCCTCTTCTACATTTTCTTCTATATTCTTTTTTGCCATTAGATAATGCGTAAAATACGCGTTAATTTATTAATTTTAATATTATCTCACTATGGACCTATGTGATACGTTTTCAGGAACGCATCAAATGAGATAAAACATATATTAACAAAAAAAGTAAGTTTTGTCTACCCATAAAAGGCTAAATAGAATTATTAAGGGAGGAAATGAAATAGTCTTTTCAGAGGGGCTTTTGAGTGCGTCGGCGCGAAAACTGAGCAAATTTTTAGCAAAAAATTTGAGTACCCTCTGAGAAGAGCTATTTCATGGACGACTATAAATTAAACAATTTTTGAGCATTAACAAATATAGCCCCCGCAACCTCTTCTTCATTTAAACCCTTTATTTCGGCTATTTTCTTAACAATCTCTCTTATATAGACGGGCTCATTACGAGTACCTCTATGAGGCACTGGGGCCACATAAGGACTATCTGTATCAGCAAGTATCATATCAAGAGGGGTTTCTTTTATAACTCCAATATAATCACATATCTCAGGCTTTGGTTTATATGTGATAGGTCCAGCAAATGAAATATAAATACCTATTTCAACAAATCTTTTCATATCTTCTATACTTCCTGCAAAAAAATGCGACACCCCGATTTTTGAAATTGTTGGAAGTCCGACTTCCAACAATTTTGAATGTTTTTTAATTAATTCATAAACATCAAAATACGCATTATGAGTTTTACCAGTAGGATTGCCTGCCAGCCCTCCTTGAATGTCAGGAGCAGGCTGGTTCCGAACATGAAGCATTAGGGGTAAATCAAGCTCATTAGCAAGTTCTATCTGGGCAATAAAAGCAATTTTTTGTTTTTCAATACTTTCCTCATCCATATGATAATAGTCCAAACCACACTCCCCTATGCCGACAACTTTTCCAAGCTTGATTAATTCTTTGTATTTTTCTTTATCAAAAATTTCCCCACGAGAAATAAATTCTTTCCCTTCAGAGCCAAGCTCTGACTCATCATGGTACGAAGCACCTGTATGAATCGGGTGAAGCCCAATAGTTGCAAATACTCCTTCGTATTCATTCGTCATTTCTACGGCTTTTTTGGAAGTATCATATTGTGTTCCAATATTTATAACCCAAGTATCATTATCAAGGGCTCGTCTAATAACCGCATCTCTATCTTCGTTAAATGCTTTAAAATTCGTATGGGCATGTATGTCTATATATTTTTTTATCATAAAAATTTTAAATAAACATATATACAAATTAAACATAATCCTAAAGATAGAGTTGATACAATTATCAATTTATTAGATAGTGAATAAAAAAAATTATTATTGGGTTCAATCATAAAACTTCCTCTACTAAAAGTAGTATCTATTTTATTAATCTTAAGATTAATCCCTAAAATAATACCCAAAATACTAACTATTAATAATATTATTAAA
>CAILJY010000027.1 GCA_903834665.1 uncultured bacterium
TACTATAATATCATTACTATCAAATAAAGTCAACTACTAAGTAAATATACTATAATATAAAGATATAATCTTATTTTTTAGAACTAGTTTTTGCTTTTGATCTATTCATTTCTGATAATAATTTCTTTCTAAGACGTACACTTTTAGGAGTAATTTCCAAATATTCGTCTTCTGCCATTATTTCCAATCCCCTTTCTATAGATAATTTATAAGGTGGCTTAACATTTATAGCTTCATCGGTTCCACTTGAGCGCATATTTGAAAGTTGTTTACTTTTTGTTGGATTGACAGTCATTTCATCTCCTTTAATAACATTTCCAATTACCATTCCTTCATAAACTTCATCTCCATGTTCTACATACAGTGTTCCTCTTTCTTGTAATGTCCAAAGAGAGAAAGCAATTATTTTACCATTAACCATGGAAGTCATAGAACCAACATCTCTCTTTTTTATTTCTCCTGAATAACTTTTAAATCCGATAAATCGAGAAGCGAGTATTCCTTCTCCTTTAGTATCTACAACAAATTGTCCTCGATAACCAAGTAAACCTCTAGTAGGAATCTCTATTAGCATTCGAATTATTCCTTCTTTCTCATGCATACTTGTTATAATCCCCTTGCGTCCTGTTAATTTTTCTATAACTGATCCAGAATATTCACTACGAACATCAATAGTTACTTCTTCATATGGTTCTAATTTTTCTCCCTGCTCTTCTTTAATGATTACGTGTGGTTGAGAAACTTGAAGCTCATATCCTTCACGACGCATATTTTCTAATAAAACTGCAATGTGTAATTCTCCACGGCCATAAACAAGAAAACCTTCTTGAATTTCTTCTTGATCTGGAGTATCAAAATTTATACGAAGACCAACGTTTATTTCTAATTCTTTTTCTAAGCGTTCTCTTATTTGTCTACTTGTCACAAACTTACCTTCTCTCCCCGCAAAAGGAGAATCATTAACAATAAAATTTAAAGAGATTGTTGGTTCATCTATTTCAATAGATGAAAGAGCTTCAGTTGAAGCATTATCACAAATAGTTTCTCCTATAAATACATCTGGGATTCCAGAAATTATTGCAATATCACCCGTATTTAAAATATCTACTTCTTTTCTATTTATTCCTTCGAAAGTAAACATCTTAGTAATTTTGGATGATCTAGATTTACCATCAGCACTTTTTACTATTATTTGAGATCCTGTTTTGATTGATCCAGCATAAGCACGAACAATAGCTAAACGTCCTAAAAAATTATCATAACCGAGGTTAAATACTTGTGCTTGAAAAGCTCCTTCTTTATTAACAGAGGCTTCTTTAACTTCAGAAAGGATTAAATCAAATAAAGGAGTTAAATCTTTTGAATCATCTTCTAACTTTGTTTTAGCGATTCCTTGACGTCCTATTGCATACATAGTTTTAAAATCTATTTGCTCTTGGGTTGCACCAAGCTCTAAGAAAAGCTCAAGTATTTCATCATGAACTCGATTTGGATTTGCAGCAGGTTTATCTATTTTATTTATTATAACAATTGGTTTAAGCCCAAGTTCAAGTGATTTCTTTAAAACGAAACGAGTCTGAGGCATTGGACCTTCTTGAGCATCAACCAATAAAAGAACTGAATCAATAGCACGAAGGACTCGTTCTACTTCAGATCCAAAATCAGCGTGACCAGGAGTATCTACAATATTTATTTTAGTTCCTTTATAAATAACTGATGTGTTTTTAGAATATATAGTAATACCACGTTCAAGCTCAAGAGCATTGGAATCCATAGTGGCTCCTTCATCATTCATTCCACATTGTTTCATCATCTGATCAGTCAAAGTAGTTTTACCGTGGTCAACGTGTGCTATTATTGCAATATTTCTAATCTCCATAAATTTTTTTATTAATTATTAAAATTTTTCTAAACAAAAATCCGCCAAGGGCGGACTAATCCTCAACCTGAAATCACCTTAAGTGAATATTTAATTATAATATCATACATTTACTAAAATGTAAAATGTTACAATAATTTAGCTATATCATGATAGGTTATTACTGCCATTAGAAGCATCAGTAAGCCAAAACCAATCATATTTACCCAATTAGCAATTTGAGGTTTGATTCGTGAGCCTTTAATTTTTTCTATCAATAAGAATAATAATCGTCCTCCATCAAGAGCTGGAAATGGTATTAAATTTATAACTGCTAAATTTATAGAAATAAGTGCAGTAAATGATAATAAGTAAACAAAACCAAATTTTGCAGCATTACCTACTACACTAACAATTCCGACGGGGCCGGTCATTGAAGACATATCAGCTTCTCCCACTAAAGCATTTGAAATAAGATTATAAAAACCAGAGATTGTTACAATTGTAATATCCCAATTTAATTTTAAACCTTCCCAAACTGCCTTGTGAACAGGTAATTTAAGTATCCCTATTGTATCCATTGAAATACCAATCATAATATTTTCACCTATCTTACTTAATCCTGGAACAACTGTCATTTGCATTGGTTCTTTGCCTCTAATAATTGATATTTCTACATTTTCTCCGTCATGAGACTTCACAAAATTTTGAACATTTTCAGCTTCTAATTTTGAAGAAAGAAGTAAAGTTGAATCATTGGTAGTTGATAAAGAAATAATTTTATCCCCAGTTTTAAGCCCACCAATTTCCGCTGGTGAACCAGAAACAACACTAGTCACTGTAAGCATTTGATTTTCTATCTTTGCTCCATTAGGAACAGCTCCTGTAGAAGTTGGTAATCCAGACATAAATCCAATAGACAAAAGAATCCATGCTACCAAAAAGTTCATAAACACCCCAGCAAATAAAACTGCCGCTTGGATGTATCTTGGTTTATTCACAAAACTTCGACTACTATCTGGGCCATCTATTGAATCCTGATCTGGATTTTCTCCAAATATTTTTACATAACCACCAAGAGGTAATAAATTGAAATTGTAAGTTGTCTCACCTATTTTTTTACCAAAAAGTTTTGGGGGGAAACCAAAAGAAAATTCATCTACTCGTATACCTGATTTTTTAGCAACAATAAAATGCCCAAATTCATGGGATACAACTAAGATTAATAAAATAAGAAGAAAAATTAAAATAGACATGAGATTATCATATCACATTTTAATATTTAGATAAAATATAAATTAATTATTCATCAAATCTGTCTCTTTTTTACCAAAGATAATTTCAAGATTTTGATTAACTTCATCTACACATTTTTGTATATCATCTTTCCCTCTTTTAATATCATCTTCAGATAAATCATCCAATTTATCTATTTCATTTTGACGTTCTTTTCTGACACTAATACGAGCATCTTCCAATTTTTCTTTTAAAATTTTAACTAATTTAATACGATTTTCTGTTGTAAGCATAGGGAAAATAACTCGAACCCCATCACTGTCGGACAAAACAGATAAACCAAGATTGGCATCACTAATGGCACTCTCAATACTTTTTATTTGATTCTTATCCCATGGAGCAATACGAAGAGTTTTAGGATCTTCAATTGTAATACCAGCAACATTTTTTATTGGCATATAATTACCATAACTTTCAACCATTATACTATCCAAAACAATAGGAGTTGCTCTACCTGTGTGAACTTGTGAATATTCTTTACCTAACCACTCTTCTATTTTTTTTAATTCCACCTTAAAATTTTGTGTATTGTAATTCATAATTTTTTACGTAATTTTTATTCTTAATTCTTTAATTATAGCACAAGTGCTATATGTTCTAAAATCATTTTAACTGAAGCCCCTGGAGTACTCAAATATCCTCGTGCTTTCTGTAATTCTTCTAAGATAAATTTGTTATTTTTATCATTTATATTTTTTTTGAAATTTTGATAAAAAATAACTTCTAATTCATTTATAAAATATGTAGCATAAGATCTCAATTTACCACTATTTTCTTCATCTTTATTTTCTTTTATTATTTCTGCAATTTTATCTATTCTATCTTTAGGAGATAATTTTATAAAAATATTAACAAATTTACGTAATTCTAAATCATCTTTTTTATCTATTTTAATTAGATGTGTTCTTGAAATAATAGTATCAAGCAACAAAGAAGAATCCGGCACAATTATAAAAAAATGCGAATTTAAGGCTGGTTCTTCTATCATTTTCAATAAAGCTTGTTCGGCTTCACGATTTATAAATTTAGTAGCTAAAATACAAACTTTTTTTGCTTTAGATATTCCTAAACGTGAATGCCATTCTTTTATTTGCTTATTATCTTCAATTGTAAAAGATTCATAAGTTTGACAAATTACATCAGGGCTTTGTTTTATTATTTCACCACGATTTTCCAGAAAATTGAGAATTTCCAAAGAAAGAGAATTGGGATCTCCTTCTATTATGTAACTATGATATAAATTTTGTGGAAATAATTTTTCTAAACTATTCATATATACTATTGTACCTCAATTGGGAAAATATCAGAAAGATCTCCCCCATAATAAAATTCATAAGCAATATCACCAAAAGTATAATCTTTATTATTTATATTTATAACTGCTCCTCCTACCATTGGATTTTCTTTTGGAATTGAATAATAGAAACCAAGATTATAAAGTGTTGCTAATATTTCTGGACGATTATTAATATTAAATCCAGCTCTTTGCCATTGCGTCATGATTTGTCTTATATACAATCCTACATATAAATAAGAATAATATGGGTCTTTTGCATTTGTTATTCGATTCATTCTTTCTGTTTCAATATCAATTCCTTCTTTATAATCAACAATATTTTCCATAGCTGGACCCAAATAAAATACTGAATTTTTATTTTTTAAATTATCTTCAATTATACCAACTGTTTTAGGTTTTAGACCAGCAATTCCAAATGAAATTTTTGACAATGATGCTAAAATTTTTAAAGGTTCAAAATAACTCTTAAATGATTCTCTTCTATTATTAAAAAATCTAAATTGTTCTCCAATAACGGCGCTCAATATTAAACGAGGAGATACACCCGCATCACTAGCGGCTTTTTTTATAACTAATTGATCACGAGTAAATACTTCTTTCATTAAAGCCCACTCATCTGTCGTTGACCAATCATCAACTTGAATCTGTGTTTTCTCTTTTATTGAATTATTTTTAATATTTCTATCTACATTATTAAAATATGAATTTCTTTCTGAAATTGATCCTTTCACATTTAACCAACCAAATTGCATTGAGATAAAAACAGCACAAAAAATAAAGCCAATGAAAGCAAATCCGAACAAAAAGATACGAAAAATATTTCGTTTAATTTTTTTATAATCAGTAGTCATTATTTTTTACTTAAAATACTTTTTTTATAAGTGTCTAAATGATTCAAAGCTTCTCCTGTTCCTTTAGCTACACACAAAAGTGGCTCATCTGCGACACGAGCTTTTACTCCAGTTCTTCTGTAAATAAGATCCGCCAAATTTCTAAGTAAAGACGAACCTCCTGTCATTATTATCCCATCGTCAATAATATCAGCTGCTAACTCTGGTGGAGTTTGAGAAAGGACATCTTTAATTGCTCCTATCATTATCCTTAACTCTTTATCTATAGCTTTGACTATTTCATTTGTAGAAATTTGTGCAGTACGAGGAAGCCCTTGTATATAATCACGTCCTTTTATTGTAATAGTCAATTCTTCTTCAAGAGGAATAGCCGCCCCAATCCGTACTTTAATAGCTTCGGCTGTTTTATCCCCAATTGCTAGATTAAAAGTCTTTTTAATATAATCAGTTATAGCTTGATCTATCTTATTCCCTGCACATTTAACAGAAGTAGAAGCAACAATTCCTCCAAGAGCAATAACAGCGACATCCGTTGTCCCTCCTCCAATATCCATGATCATATAACCTTTTGATTCCTGGATAGGAATTCCTGCTCCAATTGCCGCCAAAATTGGCTCTTTGACAACATAAGCATTCTTAGCTCCAGCTCTTATTGCTGCTTCAACCACAGCACGACGTTCAGTTGAAGTAATACCAGCTGGAACAGAAACCATTACGTCTGGTTTAAATAAATTATATTTACCAAGGGCTTTTCCGATAAAATAACGAAGCATTGCTTCTGTAACCCTATAATCAGCAATAACACCGTCTTTCATTGGACGATACACAATAATATTTTCAGGGGTCTTACCAATCATATCTTTGGCTTCAATACCAATTGCTAGAATTGTATTATCTTGCTCAGAAACAGCCACTACAGATGGCTCATTTAATATAATTCCTTTATTAGGAACATACACCAATGTATTGGCTGTACCTAAATCGATCCCCAGTTTTTTAGAAAAGATTGACATAATATATATAAAAACGTTGTTATTATAGCACAATATTTTTAATTTATAAAATTAAAAATATTGTGCCCCAATACTCAATCTAAGCGATAGCAGAAAATGAGTATCCGGTTTTTTAATTTAGTTTTAATCATCATGACACAATTTCAGCAAAGCTGAAATTGTGTCTATTTTATATCTATATGTTACGATATAGATATGTATATCGTAACTGTCATACCACTTTCAAAAGGAAACCAGAGAGAATATCTTTCTTATTTTTCTTTATATGAAATCCCCGTCGGAAGTATTGTGGAAATCCCAGTCCGATTAAAAACTCAAGATGCAATTGTTATAAATATCGAGGAAGCAAAAAATATAAAATCTGATATCAAGAATGCAGACTATCAACTTAAAAAAATAATAAAATTAAAAGGAGATTCCCCTTTCAATAAAAGTTTTTTCTTAGCTTGCCAAAAATTAAAAAATTATA
>CAILJY010000028.1 GCA_903834665.1 uncultured bacterium
ATGATTAATTAATAATTAAATTTTTTTAGGGAATATCAAAGACAAAACAATAGATGAAATAAGAGCAAACATTATAACTGCGAATGAAATAAAAGATGATATGTGAATTCCAAATATTCCTGAAAGCATTTTAGCTCCAATAAACAAAAGAATAAATGCTAATCCTTTTTGTAAATGATGGAAACGATGCAAAACACTTTCTATTAAGAAAAATAATGCTCTTAACCCCATTATAGCAAAAATATTTGAAGTAAAAACTACAAATAAATTTTGTGAAATAGAGAATACCGCGGGGATTGAATCAACTGCAAAAATGATATCTGTCGCTTCAACCATTAAAACGATCATAAACAATGACGTAAAATAAAATTTACCATTCTCTCGGAAAAAGAATTTACCATTATGATGGCTAGCAGTAAATGGTAATATTTTATGAGCTAACTTTATTATTTTATTATTTTTAAAATCAATATGTTCTTCTTTTTTATCTCGTAATAAATTTACTCCTGTATATAAAAGCACCACACCAAAAATATATAAAACCCAATAAAACTGATGAATTATATAAGCTCCAGCTCCAATAAAAATCGCTCGAAAGATTATCGCTCCAAGTATCCCCCAAAATAAGGCTCTATGGTGATATTTTTCTTCTAATTTGAAATAACTAAAAATCAACATTATCACAAAAAGATTATCCACTGAGAGCATCTTTTCTGTGACATAAGCACTTAAAAATTCAACAGACATTTCTTTGCTAATAAAAATATAAATTAAAAATCCAAAAACCAAAGAAATCCCTATCCAAAATAATGATTGAATAAGAGCTTGTTTGAATTCAATTTTATGATTCTTTTTATTAAAAAACCCAAGATCTAATACTAAAAATCCAACTACAATAATAGAAAATAAAATTATTAAATTTGTCTGTGCATCCATATATAGTATTTAATATTAACAAATTAAAGTAATTAAACCAAATAAGACTAATAAAGCAAAAACCGTTTAGGGCGGTTATGCTCTAAACGGTTAATAAATAATTGCATGTTCTAACTCAAAATATTCACCTAATTTTGATAACAACATTTTATTGTTGATATTTGGAATTTCAAAATAAGTGAATTTCCTTTCGTCATACTCGTAATCCTTGCCTTGCATTGAGAAAATAAATCTCCACTGGCCGTCGTGCCTGACTCTCGTATTTGGAGTATCAAGCAAAAAAACTCCCACTCGATCAGGATTTTTATATTGACAGAGAATTATGTCAAATAATATCCCATCATCAAGCAACATCGCATCTATCGAAAACAATGAGATAGGATCAAATCCCTCATACAATTCAGGCAATCTATCAATTACGTGAATTATTAATTTTGTCTTTTCCATTTTTTAAGGATTTAAAATTTTGAAATTTACTATTACAATACTACTTTAAATATCAATAATCAAATAAAAAGCAAAACCGTCTAAAGTGGTTTTGCTTTAGACGGTTAAATTATTAAACACGTTCAACTGTGAAATTTTTTTCCAATTCTGTTAATAGTAATTGATCAGTTACATTTGGAATTTGAAGATAAGTAAATTCCTTATGTAAATGAAAAATAAATGGGAATTTTTCATTTATCTTTTTAGTGTTAGGAGTGTCAAATACAAAAACCCCTACTCCACAAGATAATGGTATTAATATTACATCAAAAATAATACCATCATCAAACAATGGCTCATATAGGCAATACAAACCAAAGAAATCAAGATCTTCAAACAAAGTTTCCTTAAGTGTTGTTTGCACTCTAACCAATAATTTCATCTTTTCCATAATTATTAAGATTAAAATATTTA
>CAILJY010000029.1 GCA_903834665.1 uncultured bacterium
TATGGATAATAAAAATAACAATATGTGGTGGAGGCCAGGGTTAATAGTATTTGCTCAAGTTTCTGCTTCAATATCAGTTCCGATTATAATAGCTTTAATTGTAGGGAAATATTTAGATAAAAAATATAATTCTGACCCGTGGATATTTTTAAGTTTAACATTAGTCGCGTTTATTGTTTCAATATATAGTATCTGGAAAAATATAAAAATTTATATAAAAGAAGTTGAGAAAAAAGAAAAAAAATAATTTATGAGCACAGAAAATACAGAAAATATTAAAATAGAAGAGAATAAAGAATTAACAGAAATAGTGGGAGCTGAAGAAAAAATATCTCATGAATCTACATTATACGCTGAACCTATTGCACACTTTGGGTCTTTTACGGTTACAAATGCACTTTTCACAAGCTGGCTAGTTGTAATCATCATATTAGTAATTTCTATTCTAGTAAAAATAAGTATTAAGAAAATTCCAAAAGGAATTCAAAATCTTTTTGAGATAGTAATAGAAGGGGCAGAATCTATCTGTGATCAAGTTACTAATAGTAGAGTTATCACCAACAAAGCTTTTCCTGTAGTTTTTGCTATCTTTTTATTTGTTCTTATAAACAACTGGATGGGCCTTCTTCCTTTAGGAGGATTTGGCCTAATTGAAATGACTGAACACGGCAAAGCTTTTATTCCTATAATTCGATCAGGAACAGCCGATGTAAACGGAACATTATCTCTAGCTGTAATGTCTGTTATTGGTGCAAATATATTTGGGATAGTCACCATAGGCCTATGGAAAACAATTAATAAATATGTTAATCTAGTGGCACTTGGTAGTATTTTCAAAAAGATAGTGAAAGACCCTTCAATCATCCTAACAGCACCAGTGATGTTTGCTATTGGATTAATCGAAGTTGTAGGAGAAATATCAAAAATAGCTTCACTCTCATTCCGTCTTTTTGGAAACGTATTTGCAGGAGAAGTTCTGCTTGCCTCAATGGGAGCAATCTTAGCTTACGCATTACCAACACCGTTTATGATACTAGAAGTACTAGTTGGTATCATACAAGCATTTATTTTCGCCATTCTTACTCTTGTTTACTATACTATTTCCAGTATGGACCATGATCATGATGAGTCCAAGGAACATAGTAAAGAAGGGGAAGTAATTGGGGCACATTAATTAAAAAGTCGATTATTATCAGTTAATATAAATAAAAATATATGGAAGGAAATATTGCAGTTCTTACAAAAGGTCTAACTATCGCTATCGGTTCTATTTTCCCAGCTATTGCTATTGGTATGATTGGTTCTAAGGCTATGGAAGCTATCAGTAGAAATCCTGAAGCTTCTGGTAAAGTCTTTGTTCCAATGCTACTTGCATCAGCTTTCGCTGAAGCTATCGCAATTTACGCTCTTGTTATCGCATTTTCTATTAAGTAGTTTTGCTATTTACATCTAATCATTTGATTTTCTCAAATGATTAGGAGTAAGGAGCTAAAGCTTCTTTGTTTTAATTCTTAATTATTAATTGTTAATTATTTCAAATATGGAATCATTTATAAACACATTTCACATAGATTGGAAAATCATAATAGCTCAAGCTATTAACTTTATTATTGTTCTTTTTATTTTATACTTTCTAGTTGTAAAACCTCTTAAAAAGATGATGAGTGAAAGAACCACTTTAATTGAAGGTGGAATAAGTGATGCTAAAACAAATGCAGAAATGCTTAAAAATACCCACAAAGAATACAATGAGATCGTAGCTCGTGCTAAAACAGAAGCTCATACTATTTTCCAAGAGGGCAAACAAGAAGCAGAAAACAAAAAATCTGAAATGATTGAAAATGCCAAAAAAGAAGTTGAGAATATGATTTTAAATGGTAAAAAGATGCTTGA
>CAILJY010000030.1 GCA_903834665.1 uncultured bacterium
ATTAAAACAATTGATAAAAATATTATTATCACAAAAAATAACCCTTTTCCAAAGATAGATAAAACAACTACCTTATTTTTTGTAGGCGACATGATGCTTACACGTGGAGTTAAAAGTTCTATTGATAAAAATTTTGGAGGAGATTACAATCAATTATTTGAAAATCTAAAAGAACTTAAAGAAGCTGACATCTTATTTGGGAATCTCGAAGGAGACGTTTCTATTGTAGGTAATAACGTTGGAAGTAAATATTCTTTTAGGATGGATCCTAAAATATTACCCACATTAAAAAATGCTGGCTTTGATATAGTCTCTTTTGCTAATAACCATGTTGGAGATTGGAATACAAAAGCATTTGAAGATACATTAAATAGATTGGAAGAAAATAATATACTAAAAACAGGTGCCGGTAAAAACAAAGAAGATGCCGAGAACCCCACTATTATAGAGAAAAATGGAATCCGTTTTGGTTTCATAGGCTTTTCAGATGTTGGCCCAAATTGGATAGAAGCTAAAATAAATTCTCCTGGAATTTTATTGGCTAGTGATCCAAATCTTAGTGAAATAATAAAAAAAGCAAAAACAAAATCTGATGTACTTATAGTTTCATTTCATTTTGGAGAAGAATATAAATTAATACATAATAAAAGACAAGAAACTCTAGCTCATAATGCAATAGACAGTGGAGCAGATATGGTTATTGGTCATCACCCACATGTTATGGAAGATATAGAAAATTATAAAGGTAAAGTAATAGTTTACTCACTTGGTAATTTTATTTTTGATCAATACTTCTCACAAGATACAATGAGAGGAATGCTTTTCTCGGCTACTTTTGATAAAGATAAATTAATAAAAACTGAAAAAAGAATAATTACCTTAAACAAAAAATATCAACCCGAAGGAATTTTTACAGAAAAAGAAATTAAAGAAAAAAGTGAAGAAAAAGTAGTCATTTCTATTTGTCCAAAACCAATAAAAGAATATCAGGACATGTTTCTGTTTAATATCAGTCAAATAAATGGATTACCCGATATAACTTATATCCCCAATAATCTGACAGAAACTAATAAAGAAATAAGAACCAAAGAAATCTGTTTAACAAAAGAAGTAAATGATTCACTTATTTTGATGATTAAAAAAGCTAAAGATATAGGATTATCAATAAAAGTAAGTTCTGGTTTTAGAGATTATCAATATCAAGAAAATTTATTTAAAAATGCAATAAAAAATACCAATGGAAATACATCAAACGCGATAGCTAAACCAGGGTATTCTGAACACCAACTAGGAACAGCTGTCGACTTAACTGGAAAATCAATTAATTATGTTTCAGCAAATGATCTTTTTGATAAAACTCCTGAAGATAAATGGTTAAAAGAAAATGCATATTTATATGGTTTTATCCAAAGTTATCCCAAGGGAAAAGAAGATATAACTGGGTACAAATATGAACCTTGGCATTATCGATATGTTGGAATAAAAAAAGCAAAAGAAATAAAAGAATCGGGCTTAACAACTACAGAATTTTTAAAATAAATACCGCTAAACTTTTTAGTTTAGCGGTAAATATATTAATTAAAAAAGACAGATTATTTCTGTTATTCCTTTTTTTCGGTAGTTTTTTTGACAGGAGCAAATTTATACTTGATATGTACATCAAATTTATCTGAAGTAGTATCAATATTTACTTCATGCACATCTCCTTTGATTATTTCAGATCCAACAATCTCAAGAATTTTCATCCTTTGTTGATGAGTCTCTGATCCAAGGATCACCGGTGTTGTAATAGGTATCTGCTCTTCTACAACCTGCTCAGTCTCAGTAATTTCAGCAGATTCTGCTGGAAGCGGACTTTCAGATCCATCCTGATTAACAATTACATCAGGTCTGAATTCAAGATCTCCAGTCATATAATTTCCCCCGCGTGCATCATTACCGCAGCCCTGAAGGAAATAAATAGTCTGCTCTCTTCCGTTGATCATCGCCTCACCTGAGTAAGCTGCAACATCTTTTAACTTGAGCCTCTTTGTTTTATCATTTGCATAAAACACATGTGCCCAACCAGAAAGCCATCCACGCCTAATGTTTTTGATAACTATTTGTGATCCAGGAAATCTGTTTTGTGCAACCTGATTCATTCTGGAATACGCTTCGTTATTTCTGACTCCTCCATTTACTTGCGGAGTACCTGCAGTTACAGGATTTTGTCTTCTTTCTTTATACAGTATTTGTAAAAGCTTAATAGCAATCGCTAATACTGCAAGAGCTAAGAGTAGCCATCCCCATGGGAATGACCACCACCAAGGAAATGGTTCCATAATGGAAGAATTAATTTGTTTAGGTTGAGGTAGAGGCACTATAGAATCTTCAATGGGAGAAATAATCTCACCATGTTCATTTTGAAGTGTGTCGAGCTTGTCGCGAACTATGGTCCACTGATTATCTCCCTCTTCAACGACAACTTCCTGCCATGTATGATCCTGAAATAGAAATGTTAGAGTTTGCCCAGGCCAAATTTCATTTGGGTTCTTAATCCCATGCAAAGAATTATACTCCTTACTCATTTGGATTATGTTGTAAATCTCCGTGTTAGTCTTCAGCCCAAAAGAGGACAGCGATGCGCATACCAACAGAAACGCCATCATTACTGAAAAAATTGCTTTTTTCATGTTTAAGATTATTAAAGTACGATGATTGTTGAGGACTAGCTATCCGATTGACTCCCGTAAGGCCAATTCTTTAGATACTAATTTGCTCACTCTCATTCTTTTATATTATATCATAATATAAATAATTAGTCAATAGCAATAAAACCAATACTCCCAAAGGTTTTATATGTATTTATTTAGCGTAAGAGGTTGCGTCTTCAATATGAATAGACAAAAGTTTTGAAGCTCCTTCCCCGCTCATTGTTACTCCATAAAGCACTTGTGCGCGCGACATTGTCTCTCTGTTGTGAGTTACGACAATAAGTTGTGAATATTTAGATAAATTCTCTAGCATATTTCCATACTTACGAGAATTGGCTTCATCAAGAGCCGCATCAGTCTCATCGAGAACTAAAAATGGCGGTGGATTAACTTGTGATATAGCAAAAAGTAATGCAATAGAAGTTAATGATCTTTCTCCTCCTGAGAGCATATGAAGATCTTTAACTTTCTTATGTGGCAAATTAACATTTATCTCAATGCCACGTTCAAAACCAATCTCCCCTTCACCTTTATCTTCCTCTTCTTCAATATCTTCATCTTTTATTGACTCATCATTTTTCTTTGTTTTTTTATGCTCCATGGTAATAGCCAAAAAAGCTCCTCCCCCACCAAACATCAAACTAAAAAATTCTTGGAATTGTTTATTAATCTTTTCAACTCCACTCTTAAATTCTGTATCCAATTTTTCTTTTAATTCTTGAATTAAAAGATGACAATCTTTTATACTTTTAGTTAAATCTTCAATCTCTTTTGCTAAAAATGTATCGCGTTCTAAAGTCTCATCATATTCTTTTACAATATCATTTCCACTCCCACTTCCCGCATCTTCAATTTTTATTTTAATACGTTCAATCTTACGGCGAAGTTCATCTTGTAGGGTTCTATTTATTTCCTCATCTAATTCTATTTGAGTAAAAGATATAATCTCTCTACCAATCAAAACCCCAGCTTCTGTAAGTTCCATTTCGAAAGCATTTTTTATAAGAGAAAGTTTTTCTTCTTCAAATGAAAGTGAATGTAATTGAGAAACAACCTCATTTTTAGAATGAAGAAATTCATACAAAATACGCTCTCCATCACGAAACAAAGCTTGATTTTCTTGTTCTTTTCTCTTTAATTCATTTATAATATCAAAAACTTCACCCTCTTCTTTCTGTATTTTCTCTATTTGAGACAAAAGATCTTCTTTTGTTTTTTGCATTTCTTTATATTCCTCATTATCTTCGATAGATATATTCGAGACTTCATTTGTTTCTTTATTCTCATATAATTCTCCTAATTTAGTCTTAATATTTTTCAAAGAATCAATTACACTTTGTAAATCTTCTTTTTTAATAGCTTCATCAATTAAAGTTGAAATATCAAGAATAAAAACTTTCCATTCTGATTCTCCTATAACTCTATTTTTTATTTCTTTAACTTTTGAAAATTGATTTTCAATTCCTTCAAGAATACCCTCTATTCGTCCTTGCTTACGAATTAATTCATTTCTTTCCCCTCGAAGAACAGAAATTCTATTCTCATTTTCTGTTATTTCTTTAGAGTAAATATTTTCTACTTGATTTTTACTATTTTGTTTTTGTAATTCATCTATTTTTATTTCCAAAGATGATTCTTTTTCTTTTAGAGAAATTCTCAAATCAGATAAACGTTTTGTTTCGTTTTTAATATAAGTACTTTCTCTTGAAATATATACACGATAAAGTTCTTTGAGTTCATCTCTCATTTCTCTCGCACGCTCAACAATCTGAACCTGTTTTTTAAGAAAAGCTAAATGAGGAGCAATCTCTCTTCGAAGTGATTGAACTTCTTTAATATTTAAAAGTGTTTTTTCTAATTTGCGATCTGATTCTTTTATTCTAAATTGGTAAACCTTAAGGCCAAGTGCATCTTCGATCATACTTCTACGTTCCTTGTTTGAGGCGTTAAGAACACGATCTGCTTCACCTTGAGATATAATATGATGTCCAGAACTACCAATATTAACAGAAGCGAGTAAATCTACAATATCCTTAAGTCTAACTTCTGTATGGTTTATAGAATATTTATTTGATCCATCTGCAAAAACTTCCCTGGCAATAATTATCTCATCATAATCAAGAGAAACACCTAACCCACTATTCGTAAAAGAAAAAATCTTATCACTATTATCAAAAGTTATAAGAACCTGAGCTCGAGAAGAGGAAGAGAGCAACTTTGATCCCTTAAAAATAAGATCCACTCCTCCTTTTCCGCGAAGAGATTTCATTGATTGTTCACCTAATACAAAACGAATTGCTTCTACTATATTTGATTTACCAGATCCATTTGGTCCGACAATAGCAGTAACAGGTGTTGTAAAATTTACAACACTTTTCTTCCCGAATGATTTAAAACCTATAAGTTCAATAGACTTGAGAGTCATCTTAATCTAGCCAATCTTTAGTTTCTAATGCTTTATGGGCAGCAGCTTGTTCTGCTTCTTGTTTTGATTTGCCCTTACCTTCAGCAATTAAATCTTTTCCAAAAAATATACCAATAGTAAAATGTTTATCATGATCTGGCCCTGCTTCAGATAAAACACTATAAGATGGAGTCACGTTCAAATATTCTTGAGACTTTTCTTGAACCAAACTTTTAGGATCACGCCACAACTTTTTAGCAACTATTGTATCTATCTTACCAAATAAAGTTTTAGCAATAAAATCTCGAGCTATCTCGTAGCCTCGATCTAAATAAACAGCCCCAACATAAGCTTCATAAGTATTAGCTAAAATATAACTTCGAGCTTTCCCTACATCTTTGGCTTCCCCTTTTGAGAGGAGCAGATATTCATTCATTCCAAGAGATAAAGCAACTTCACCAACAATGACAGCATTTACAAGAGAAGATCTATAGGCGGTCAATTCACCTTCATCTCGGTCAGGATATTTATTATATAAATAATCAGTGATAATAAGTTCTAAAACAGCATCACCTAAAAACTCCAATCTTTCATTGTGAGATAAATGAGAACCAGTATTTTCATTGATATAAGAACGATGAATAAAAGCTTGTTCTAATAATTTTTTATCATTAAAAATAATATTTGTCTTTTTTTCGAAAATTGAAAAATCTATCATAAAATTTAATTATTTTTATTAAGAATCTCTATCGCTTTAGTAAGAAGAGGAATCATGTTGTCATACATTTTAAGGTTTGGAACTTCACCAAGTGGAAACCACCTAGCATCATCAAGCCCTCCAGTCCCTTTCTCCAAAACAATATCTGTATATTCTGATTCGGCCAAAAAGAAAACAACTTGTTTTCTGATCTTCCCCATTTCTGGATGACAAGCAATATATTCATTGCGACCAAGCATTTCTTTTATTTTAATATCAAGACCCATTTCTTCTTTAATTTCTCTTATGGCGCCTTGTTCTTCATTCTCTCCTTCTTCTATGCTTCCTTTAGATAAAGTCCAATAACCAAAAACATCATGCACAAAAGCAAAATATATTTCTCCTTCATTATACGCATATACGACAGCTCCAGCCTTTTTCTCAATTGGAAATTTTGCAGGATCTGTCTCAAAATGTTTATGGTTTTTCTTACCAATTTCATCTTTTCCAGGTTCGCCTATTTCTTTATAAACTCCACCTAAAACTCCATTGATAAAACGACTAGAATTTTCACCACCAAAACTTTTAGCAAGTTCAATAGCTTCATTAATAGCAACCTTAGGAGGAACCTGAGCTCTGTCTCCAAATAATAATTCATACAATCCGATACGAAGAATATTACGATCAACGATCGAAATCTTCTCAATAGGCCAATCAGGGGCTGCTTTTTCTATAATTTCATTTATTATACTTTTTTTCTTTACCACACCAAGAAATAGCTCAGCCATAAATTGAGCATCATCAAGACCAGGGCCAAACTCCTCTATATTACGATCAAGCATCTCTTTTGGGTCTCTATCTTTTGAGACTGCAAAATCCCACTCAAAGAGTGTCTGAAGAACAATTGAACGTGAAAGGTGCCTGTTTGCCATATTGATTAGTTTTTAGATTCTAGTGTCTAGTAATTAGATTAGATAAAAATATCTAGAACCTAGTCACTAGAAACTATAACCTAATTCTTTTTCTTAGCTTGTTTCTTTTCTACTTTTTTAACCACATCAAGAACTTTACGTCCACGGTAAAAACCACAATGCTTACAAACTATGTGAGTTTCTTTCTTTTGCTCACAATTTGTACATGTAGTAAAAACTGTCGCCTTAAGCGCATGGTGTGATCTTCTGTTCCCTGTATGAGAACGTGTATGTCGCATTCGTATTACCATATAGATAGTATACTGATTTTTACCAAAAAGGCAAATAAAAAATCCCACTACTACAATATAGCAATGGGAGTTTTTTGTTCCTTAATAGAACTTATAGATTACAAAGCGCATAATAATAATCTGCGCTTATTCCAGATAAATTTTCAATAACTTTTATCAAAGCTTTTTGGTGTCCATAATAAAGGACTTTTTTAAAAAGCTTTACTGGAATCCAGATTGGAGCAGCAGTTTCCTTGTCTATCAAGTTTGCTCCTTCAAAGTTATGCAAATTACCCGTAAAAGTGTCACATACATAAAAATTTTTTGTATGATTTTTTCTATTATCTTTCCTATCAGGAATAAAATAATTAAAAACCAAAATCAAATCACTCTCTTCTGTATGGTAACCAGTTTCCTCAAATACCTCTCTACAAGCGGTCTGGAGATATGTCTCATCTTGTTTTTTTGTGTGTCCATTTGAACCATTTTCTTTCCAAAAAATAGAATTATATGGAACACCAAGAAAAAACATTTGCTTAAAATCTTTGTCATACTTGAACACAAAGACTCCAGAGTAATGAGACTCATCTTTTGATGAACCACCCGGTATTCTTATTTGATCAAACCCCTGAAATTTGAGCTCTTCTATCCTTGATAGAATAAGCTCCTCTGTTAAATATTCCAACTTTTTAAATTTAAATTTTCTTGGGCCTATAAAAGCAAAAAGAACGTTCGTTCTCACCCTTACTTATATTGTATCACATATTAAACTATCCGTCAATACATATAAACCCCTTAAAATAAAGGCTTTTATGGATAAAATTAAACACTTGTTTTTTAAATATATTAATTGTATTATTCTAATTATAGAGATTGTTATGGCTACCAACCATAATCTTGTATAAACAAGATCATAAGACTAATCTATATAAAATATATAAAGAACAAAGTTGGGTGGAACCGCGAATAGACTCGCCCCGACAAAAAATGAATTTTTCATTTTTTGTCGGGGCGATTTTAATTTATCAATTAAGTGAAACTACACAAATTATATGGAAAATAATGAACATTTAGCACATATCCGTCATACATTGGCTCATCTTTTAGCCCAAGCATCTGTTGGTCACTACCCTAACGCAATGCTAACTCTTGGGCCAGCAGTTGATAATGGATTTTATTATGATATAGATTTCGGCACAGAAAAAATAAATGACGAAGATTTAATTAAAATAGAAAAAACAATGAAAGAAAATCTCTCCTTGTGGAAAGAATTTTCTCATAAAGAAGTTTCGAGCGATGAAGCAAAAGAAATATTTAAAGGTAATATATATAAACTAGAATTAATCGATGAGATTATATCTCGTGGAGAAAAGATAACACTTTATACTTGTGGAGAATTTACAGACCTATGTCGTGGAGGACACGTTGAAAATCCTTCAAAAGAGATTCCATTTGATTCATTTAAACTCGACCGCGTAGCTGGAGCTTACTGGCGTGGGAGTGAATTGAATAAAATGCTAACTCGAATATATGGACTTTCATTCGAAACAAAAAATGAACTCGACGCTTATATTTTACAGCAAGAAGAAGCTAAAAAAAGAGATCACAAAAAATTAGGTAAAGAATTAGGGTTATTTACAGTTTCAGAATTAGTTGGGAAAGGGCTACCAATGTATTTGCCAAAAGGAAATATAATAAAAACTGAATTAGAAAGATTTATAAGGAAAGAAAAAGAAGACCTTGGTTATTCTTTTGTTACAATTCCACATATAGCAAGGAAAGAACTATATATTCGTAGTGGTCACATGGGCAAATACGATGCCATGATGCCTACAATGACCGACGAAAATGGTGATGAATTTGTGATGAAAGCAATGAACTGTCCTCATCATTTTGAAATATATAATGCTGAGCCACATAGTTATCGTAATCTACCACTAAGATTAGCAGAAAATACAACAGTATATCGTAATGAAAAAAGTGGTGAATTATCAGGACTTTTACGTGTTAAAAATCTAACACAAGATGATACCCACCATTTTATAAGAGTTGACCAGATCGAATCAGAAATTGAAATGATTTTTGGTCTAATGAAAAAAGTTTATCAAATATTTAATTTCAATGAATATAAGGTTGAAATATCTGTTCGAGATTTAAAAAATAAAAATAAATATTTTGGAAGTGATGAAGTTTGGGAAAATGCTGAAAATATATTAATCAAGTCAGCAAAGAAAAGAGGTTTTAATTATAGTGTAGAGGAAGGAGAAGCTGCATTTTATGGACCTAAAATCGATATAAAAGTTAAAGATTCTATAGGTAGAGAGTGGCAACTAACAACAATACAACTTGATTTTAACCAGCCAGAAAATTTTGAGATGGATTATACAGGGGAAGACGGGAAAAAACATAGAGTAGTAGTTCTCCATGTTGCAATCTTTGGATCATTTGAGAGATTTATGGGAGTAATGATAGAACACTTTGCGGGAGCATTCCCGGTTTGGCTTTCTCCTGTGCAAGTAACAATTTTACCAATATCAGAAAATCAGAAAGAATATGCGGATGGTATTTTTAAATTATTTAAAGAATCAAATATCCGAGTAGAATTAGACGATTCAAATGAATCACTCGGTAAACGAATAAGAAATGCAAAAATGCAAAAAATCCCTTATATGATAGTCATTGGGGATAAAGAACGTGATGCTAATACTATTACAGTCGAAGGACGAACTCCTGCCCGCCCTCTAGAGGGAGCAGGCGGGGAAAAACTCGAAGGTATAACAATAGAAACCTTCCTAGAAAAACTTAAAAAAGAAATCTCTGAAAAAACTTTAAATTAAAAATTTATTTTACTAGTTTACATGTTATCATTTTTACACACCTGTAGAATATGATAACATTGTATTATATGAGAGAGTCATTAACTGATTATATTATAGCAATGTTACTTAGTGGAAAAAGCTCTAAGACTTTTCATATGATTATTCATGAGCGTGAATTTGCTAAATATAAAAAAGGAAGTGTCCGTGTCGCTCTTTCTAGATTAAATAAAAAAAGATATATTACTAATTCTAAAGAAGGATGGAAAATAACATTAAAAGGTAAGACTTATAGAAATAAGATTTGGTTATATTCTTACTTATCATCCCCTTTTAATAAAAATACTCCATCAAATACTATTATTTCATTTGATATTCCTGGCCCTCAAAGAGCTACTAGAGATTGGTTAAGAAATCAACTTAAAATATTCAATTATAAAATGCTTCAGCAAAGTTTGTGGCTTGGACCCGGACCACTGCCAGATGAATTTTTAAAAAGGTTAAATGAATTAAAGATAAGAGATAATATAAAAATATTTAAAGTAAAGAAATAGACATAAAAAATATGTTATCACTTTTATACACCTGTGAAAAATGATAACTTATTTTTTATTTATCTTCTTGTCAAAAGTTATCTTTTATTGTATTGTTTGGGTAAATCTCTAAAAATTACCCCATATGACAACAAGGAAAGAAAGTACCCAGGTTATAATCTGTATTTGTAATTATTGCAAAAACGGAAAAAGAGTGAGCATGCTCGCCTGTCCAATAGAATCATTCTTTTGTGAATATTGCAAAAAAGATGTTACAGATTTTACAACAAAACCAGTAATGATACCTGCATATGAGAAAGAATATAATTCTTTCAAAGATGGTTGAAAACTAGTAATACAAAAAATAAAAATCTCCACAAATTTATTTGTGGAGATTTTTTATCATACTACTTTCTACTTACTACATTCTACTTTTTAGATATCTAGTTTTGCCATTTTGGCATTTGATTGGATGAAAGTTTTGCGTGGTGGAACTTCACTTCCCATTAACATATCAAAAACTTTATTGGCAATCTCAGCATCATGAATTGCAACTTGTTTAAGAACCCTATGTTCGGGATCCATTGTTGTTTCCCAAAGTTCTTCAGCATTCATTTCTCCGAGACCCTTATATCTTTGAACATGTACTTTAGTGGATGCTTTTTTTGTTTTTATTTCTTCCTCTTCTTCTGTACCCTCTTCAACAATTCCATCTTCTTCGTTAGCTGACTCAGCAAGTAACTCGGCAAGAGAAGCGGCATCTTTGCCCAACAATTTATCTCTCTCTTCATCAGAATAAGCATACATTATTTCTTTACCTCTTTTAATTTTGAAAAGTGGTGGTTGAGCGATATAAACATAACCCGCGTCCAATACTGGACGGAAATATCTATACATCAAAGTAAGAATCAGAGTTCTAATATGAGCTCCATCTACATCGGCATCAGTCGCAATTATCAATTTATGATAACGCATCTTTTCTAAATCAAAAGTATCTCCAATAGAAGTACCCATTGCAATAACTAAATTCTTAATTTGTTCAGAACCTAACATTCGATCAAGACGAGCACGTTCAACATTTAATATTTTTCCTCGAAGTGGCAAGATGGCTTGAGTCTTTCTATCACGTCCCATTTTTGCAGTACCACCAGCAGAATCTCCTTCCACAATAAATAATTCAGCTGACGCAGCATCTCGTACCTGACAATCTGCCAATTTCCCAGGTAAAGTCATTCCTTCAAGAGCCCCCTTACGAAGAACTGAATCTTTCGCAGCTTTAGCAGCCTTACGAGCGCGAAGAGCAAGAAGAGATTTATTAATAATTGATTTTGCTTCATCTGGATTTTCTTCTAGGAAATTAGAAAAAGCATCACCAAAAACAGTTGCCACTGCTCCTTGGGCTTCTGTTGACCCAAGCTTAGCTTTAGTCTGACCTTCAAATTGAATCTCTCGAAGCTTCACAGAAATGACAGCAGTTAAACCTTCTAAAACATCATCTCCCGTAAATCCACCGTCCTGTTCTTTTATAAGATTATTTTTTTTACCGTAAGTATTTAAAATACGAGTAAGAGCAGTCTTAAAACCAGTAACATGAGTTCCACCTTCTCCTGTGTAAATATTATTGGCAAAAGGAACTATGTCAAAATTTATATCATCAACATACTGAAGAGAAACTTCCACTCCGACATTATCTAATTCTTTTTCTACATAAAAAACACTTGGATGTATTACCTTTTCATCTTTATTATAAAATTTAACTAAAGATACTAATCCTCCTTCAAAATAAAAAGTCGTAGATGGAATCTCAAGTTCAAGTTCTCTAAACCAAAAGATATCATCACTATCTTTCTTTCCTTTACCCCCAGTTATTGGATCCCATTCTCTTGCATCCAATATATCTATGCGTAATCCTTTTACAAGATAGGCTTGTTGGCGTAAATGATTAATAACTGTTTCTAATTCAAATCTAATTTGTTTAAATATTTCTTCATCTGGTCTAAAAGTAATAATCGTTCCATGCTGTTTAGATGATCCAATTTTTTTGACTAAAGCTTTTCTTTTACCTTGAGAATATTCTTGAATATGACGTCCTCCTTCTGTATGAACTTCTGCTTTTGTATAAATAGAAAGGGCATTAACGACAGATGCTCCAACTCCATGAAGACCACCTGAAACTTTATATCCACTATCATCACCTCCAAATTTTCCTCCTGCGTGAAGAGTTGTCATCACAGTTTCAAGTGCTGAGACTTTTGTTTTAGGATGTATACCAACTGGGATACCACGTCCATTGTCTGTAATACGAACAGAATTATCTGGAAGTAAAACCACTTCAATATGATCACAATATCCCCCCATCGCTTCATCACGAGAGTTATCAAAAATTTCCCAAATCAAATGGTGAAGACCATCAATACCAGTTGAGCCAATATACATTCCTGGTCGTCGTCTAACTGGTTCAAGACCTTCTAAGACTGAAATCTGTTCCGCTCCATATTTTATTTCTTTAACCTTTTTTTCTTCTTTTGCCATTCTAATAGAAAATTAAATAATAATGTTTAATAAAATTAATGTAAAATGTCCCCTTTATGAAGGACAAATCATCCTAATATTATAACAAAAAGATAAGAAAAAGGCTAATATTTTATATAAATATTAGCCTTATAAATAAAGGTTATTTTTATCTTATTTCCCAACCTAAAGAAATTATTTTTTCATTTATTTTAGACACTATTAAAGTCACTTCTTCATCAGTCAATGTTCTGTTGTAAGATTGAAAAACCAAACGATAAGCAAAAGAAGTTCTACCTTCTTTTGTAAATTGATCAAACAAATATGGCTCTTTAACCAACAATTCTGTCCCTTCTTGAACAAAAATATTTTCTAATTTATTTTTATCTTCACCCTCTGGTAACCAAACAGCAATATCTCGAGTGATAAATGGATATAGTGACCACATCTTGAAAACTGGATTACCCTCTACAGTTGGAATAGTTTTGATTTCTTCAAAACTAGAAACAAATTCATCTAAAGTTATTTCTATTTTATTTTTTTTGTCACAATAAGCTACATGAATCTCTTCTCCTTTCTTTGTAAAAATTGTCCCTATCTCAAAAATCTTAACTTCAGGAATTTCTAAAAATGGAAGGTTTAATCTATTTAATTCATAAGATTTTAAAAGCCCATCCAAAAGATTCGTGCATAAGAAATTTTTATCTGAAGCAGCAGCCAATATTTCTATTTCACCTTTATTGGTTAAAGCGTAATTCATTACTTCAAAATATCCATCATTTATTAATTTATTTTTTGCAAAACAAATCTTTGTCCAAATTTCATTATCTTTTTTATTAAAATTTAATATAGGTATTTCACCTTTTATCTTCTCATAGCCATAAGCACGACCAATATCCTCTACCATATCGTGCCCACCTGTTATATCCAAACGAAGATAAGGTACTTTTATTGTCCAATTATTATTATCAAAAACA
>CAILJY010000031.1 GCA_903834665.1 uncultured bacterium
TTACCTAGGTTATTTATATTTAATTTAATAACTTATTAAGGACAGGATATACACGATCTGCTATCATACTATAACCTATATCATTTGGATGAACCGTATCTGACATATATTTTGAATTTTTTAAAAGACCCCTAAGCACGTTGGATACAAAAGCAGTATGATGAGTATCTCGTAAATCCTTAAATTCTGTTTTAAATTTATCCTTTAAAATACCACCTTGTACTCCGAGCAATAAAACAATAGCCCCTCTTTCTTGAATGTTTTCTATTATCAAAGTAAGATTTTTATGCGTTTCAGTAATAGGAACTTTCTTTAAGTAATCATTACCCCCGAGTAAAAGTATAACAACCTTAGGATTATAATTATTAAGTTGATCAATCCGTAACACTCCATCTGCTGTTGTATCTCCAGAATTACCTAGGTTTATGATAGGCTGGCCAATTTTCTTTGAAAGTAATGACACAAAATCATTCCCCTCTGTAGAGCCAACCCCTTTTACTAAGCTATCCCCAAAAGCTATAATATCCACCCCTGTTGAGGGATAGTTAGTAATTGGTTCTGTTTGAGAAAAATAATATATACCAAAAATTGAAAATACTATTAAAATGAATACTATAATTATTTTAAATTTCACTATTTAAGTATAGCAAAAATAATAATTAAAACTTAATAAGTATCAATATATTTATTCGCAAGAACAGTCTTTACAAGTTTTTTAAATTATTAGTTTACTATTTAATGCTATGTTATAATATTTATTATGAATGAATTATTTAATATGGGTATCATTGAAAAAAATGAGTCTAAAAAATCAGAAATTTTAAATAGTTTTTTAGAATTTATAAATAAATCCACTGAATATCTAAAAAATTTGCCAGCTAATTTTAAAAAATCTGGTTTAATAACAATTGCATGCTCTATGGGTATTTTTAACATTGCAAACGCTGAGAATAATGATTCTCAATTAAATGAATTTACAAAGGGGCTTGATTTTAAAAATAGTATAGAAAATACAATTGATTCATTTTATTTAAATTATAAGCAAGCTAATAATGATACAACTTTTTCTTATCTAGAATACAAAGATTCTGAAAAAACAGGGATGAAAGAAAATGTGGAAAAAAAGTTTTTGGTCCAGAAATTTCTACATTTACCCTTAATGATACTATTTCTGTGGGGAACTTCGAAGCTAAGTCATATTCAGTTTTGATTACAGAAGAATTTGAAAAAAATAATAATTTTGAATTTAAACAAGAGTTTAGAAGTTTATCAGGGATAAGAAAAAGTGAAGAAAAAGAATTAACTCCTAATCAAGAAGAAATATCTTGTAACTCTTTCGGTAACACAGAACAAGAAGTAATAATATCTGTAATTTCTAACCTTGCTAGACTAAAAAATTCTAAAGTATCAAGATATATAAAAAACAACAAAGAATCAAACGATAATCAAAATGAGGAAATCTCTATGTCGGAATTTGGGAAAATAGTTATTTGCGAAACTCAACCAATTAGATTAAATAATGTTAGATTAGTTATAAAAGAAACAAAAGAAGGATTTTCTGCAGAAGCTTTTTGTAGATAGAGGCAAAGCCAATATCTACATTATAATTGAAGGCTATTTGTTCTCAAGCTACTTCTTATTTCTTTATAATCAAGAATAGTCAAAGCTACCAGATCCCAAAATCTTTGTGAGTGGTTAAACTCTTTTAAGTGGCAAAGTTCGTGCACTATTATATAATCTATCTGTTTTTGACTTAGAAGGACAATCTTATAATTGAAATTTAGATTCCCCTTTTTAGAGCAACTTCCCCATCTGGTTTTCTGGTTCTTAATAGTAACCCGATTATATTTATAATTGTAAAATTGATTAAAATATTCTAATTTATTTTTTACTAAAATAACCGCCGACTCTTTATATTTTAAATAATTTAAATTTTTTCTCTTAACTCTTTTTTTTACTCTATAAACTCTTCTTTTTTTAATACCAAAAAATATTTTGTATATACTATTCATAAAAAATAATTCGAAAAGAATGACGGTATTCCAAACATCGTTTTGAATTCCATATTATTTATCCAACTTTTTATATAATGTCCCTGTTATAATCAAAACTACAATCCCTGAGAGAAACATAATCAAAGGACTATTATTAAAAAAGGGTATTTCAAAAAGTAATCCTTTAATCCCCTGACTCATAAGTGTAGCACCAACTACAACCACTAGAGCAAAAATTACAGGATATCGATTAAAAACTGACTTTCCTTTTTTATGAAAGTATCTATTCATTTCATCCGTCGCTTCTTCTACTTTTTTTAATAAATCCAGTTCTTCTTTATTCATAAATTTAATTCTATCACAAATTAATACTCAAAGAAAAAATTATTCCTTATATAGAAGCAAGACCTCTATCTACAATTTAAAAAACCTTATTTGCATAAGGTTTTTTAAATTACTGTCCGTTTGAGTAGATATTGGAACTTATTTAACACAAAATGAGGGTTAAATAATATTTATTGTTTTTCTAAAATCTTTTTAAGCTGATTAATAACTGCTTTCTCCCAGGCCTTCATTGAATACCACTTGATAAGTGGAGTTGCTACTATCCGTAGCCATGCCTTATGAATTGTGACCTGATAAGTATAATCAATTAAAGTTCCCTCTTGGTATTTAAAAAGCAGGAACTCCTCATGCCCAGAAGTTCCAAACTGATAACTATCATTGTCTGAAATGAAACCTTTTCCTGGTAGAATTTGAGTTTTCATCTTTACCTTAAAACTTCTACCGAATGATTTTACTGTTGCTTCCATCTCTAAATTATCTCCATCCCGTTTATTAATCTGTACCGATTCTGCAACCTTTGGAAAATACTCTGGTAATTTTTCGAAGTTGGTCATTATTCTAGACACATCTTCGATTGGAGCTTTAATAACCCATTGTTTGTGAAGTGTAATTTCTTTCATAAATATATTATAGCAAAATTTTAATTAAAAACCCTTGCTGGGAGACTAGGATTCGAATCTAGATACACAGTTCCAGAAACCCCCTATTATCTATTTTATTTACAAAGCTGCGGGACTAGGATTCGAACCTAGATACACAGTTCCAGAAACTGCGGTCCTACCATTAGACGATCCCGCAGCTTTGAAAACAAAATAACGACAATTTTTGAAAAATCGGATAAAAAGTAAAGAAGTTTACTTTTTATTCCCGCCATTAGACGATCTCCCAATAAATTTCCTAAACACAAACATATTACCATAAAATTATAGAAAAACAATTTAAAAATGGTTGAAAAATAATCAGAATTAAGATACAATAACCGTTATGCAAGATAATAATGAAAGAAATGTAGAAGAGGTAAAATTAAAAATGATTCAAGATGAATTCCATAACGGGATAGAAACCGTTAGAAAATTTAATCCGTCAGTTACTTTCTATGGTTCCACAAAATTAACAGAAGGTCACCCATATTATGAAAAAGTTAGAAATTTATCATTCAGAATTTCAAAAGAATTGGGTTACGCTGTTTTATCTGGTGGAGGTCCTGGAATAATGGAGGCTGCTAACAGAGGAGCATTTGAAGCAGGGGGTAAATCAGTAGGGCTTACTATTAAATTGCCCAATGAACAATTTACAAATCCTTATGTAACAGACGAAATTCCATTTAATTTCTTCTTCACGAGACAATCATCAATGTCTTATTCGACAGAAGTTTGTGTCTTCTGCCCTGGAGGATTTGGAACACTCAATGAACTCTTTGAAGTTCTTACCTTGGAACAAACAAATAAAATAGGTAGGATCCCCGTAATTCTTTTTGGTTCTGAATTTTGGAATCCAATCGAAAAAGTCATAGAAGAAGTTTTGTGTAAAAAATACCAAACTGTATCAGAAAAGGATACTAAAATATACACAATAATGGATGACGAGAATGAAATATTGGATATCATCAAAAATAGTAAAATACGTAATGGAGAAGATTCTCTAAAATAAATAAAATAAAAATCACCTTTATAAAGGTGATTTTTATTTTATTTATTTTTATTATTTATACAAGCTTTTATAAATGCAGTAAATAATGGATGTGGATCAAGAGGTCTTGCTTTAAATTCTGGGTGAAATTGTGTTCCTAAAAAGAAGGGATGATCCTTAAGTGGAAGTTCTGCTATTTCACACAACTTACCATCAGGGGAAAGACCTGAAAATACTAATCCTGCCTTCTCTAGAGGCTCCCTGTAAGCATTATTGACCTCATAGCGGTGTCTATGACGTTCTGAAATATCAATAGCCCCGTAGGCCTTATTGGCGATACTCCCCTTCAATAGACGAGCTGGATAAGCACCTAAACGCATACTCCCCCCCATTTTCTTTTTTTCAATCTTTTCTTTTTGATCTTCCATCATATCAATAACAATATCAGAAGCATTTGGATTTATTTCACGAGTATTGGCCCCTTTTAACCCAAGAACATTACGTGCGTATTCAATTACCATAAGTTGCATTCCGTAACATAAACCAAAATATGGAATTTTTTCACGTCTAGCATAACTAATAGCAGAAATTATTCCTTCTATCCCACTTTCACCAAAACCACCAGGGACAATAATACCATCATATTTCTTAAGCATTGATAATGGAATTTTTTTTGATTCAAAATCTTTGGAATTTACACAAGCAATCTCAATACCTACACCAGATTCATATGAAGAGAACTTTAAAGCTTCAAGAATTGAAATATAAACATCAGAAAGAACAAAATCTCCAGAATCAAAATATTTACCCACAACAGCTATTTTGACTTTTTCTTTACCGTTTTTTGTCTTTGCTACAAATTTTTTCCATTTAGTTAGGTTAGCTTCACGTTTTGGTAAATGTAAAACTCTTTCAATTGTTTCCCCTATCTTATCCTTTTCAAAATTTAAAGGAACATCATAAATACTTTTTACATCTGGAGCTGAAATAACATTTTCTTCTGGAACATTACAAAATAGTGCAATTTTTTCTTTACGTTTTTGATCAAGAGCTGTTGCTCCACGAGCAATAATAATATCAGCTTGAACACCAGCAGAATTTAAAGTTCTAGATGCATACTGGGTAGGTTTTGTTTTCATCTCTCCTAAATTTGAAGGCACTGGAAGATAAGAAACAAGAACAAAAGCTACATCGTTCTGATGTTTTGTTTTAAGCATACGAGCTGCTTCTAAGAAAAGAACATTCTGATATTCACCGACTGTTCCACCTATCTCTATAATAGTTATATCAGCGTTTGCAAATTTAGCAGCTTCTTTAATTCGATGAATTACTTCAAATGGGACATCAGGAACAACTTCAACATTTTTACCTTTATATTCTAAATTTCTTTCTTTGTTTATAACTTGCTGATAGACTCTACCAGTTGTCATATAATTGAGTTCAGTAAGAGTTGTATTTAAAAATCTTTCATAATTACCCATATCTTGATCACATTCATATCCATCATCAAGAACAAAAACCTCACCATGTTCAGTTGGGTTCATAGTCCCCGCGTCCAAATTTATATATGGATCAATCTTTATTGAAGTTACTTTATGGCCTCTTGCTTCCATCAAAAGACCAATAGAAGAAGCGGCAATTCCTTTCCCTACACCAGAGATAACTCCACCGACGACGAAAATATATTTAGTTGGATTTTTTTCTATATTTTTAATAGGTGCCTTTTTCATAATGTATTACTTTCTCAAATATCGGTGAATCGCAAATATGCTGGAAACACTTCCAATAATGACACCTGAGCCTAACATAATAATAAATAATTGTAAGAAATTTGATTTATAATATGCAAATAAATTTATCCCGATAAAATCAGTCATTTGATTGCCAAGCCAAATTGAAACTGGAATAAAAATTATAATCGTTATAATTGAAGCAATAAGACCAACTAAAATACCAGAAAAAATAAATGGTCCTCTTATATATCTTCCTTCTGCTCCCATCAATTTCATTATACTTATCTCTTCTTTAGACATATAAATAATAAGTCTAATTGTATTGAAAGTAATTAAAAGAGAAATAAGAATAAGAATTAAAGAGATGGCAAAACCAAGTTTTTTGGCCCCATTGATTATTGAAGTCAATCTATCAATTACTATTTTATTCTGATGATAATCTATTTTATCTATGATCGTAAAATGTTCTCTTGAAAGAGCGTTCTCATTCTCAAAATATTTAGCGATACTTTCATATTGAGAAGGGTCTTCGGCTTTAATGTTAAGAGAGGCTCCTAATGGATTATCTCCCAATTCATCAAGAGCTTGAAGCGTCAAATAATCGTTGGAATGCCTCTCTTTAAATTGAATAAGAGCGTCATCTTGTGAAGTATAAGAAACGTCTCTAACTTCTGGTAATTTCTTTAGAGATTCTTCTACTTCTTTGATATCATCTTCATTCGCGTCAGAAACAAAATAAACTGTTACATCTACTTTTTCTTTTATATCATTGAGAGTTGAATTGAGCCCAGCTTGAATAAAAATCAAAGAAGTTATAACAAAAAGAGTTATGGTCATGACAAGAATACTTGCCACTGAAGTAAAGCCACTACGAGTGAAGCTTCTATAACCTGCAACTATTACTCTTTTTAATTTCATTATAAACATAAAATTATTATAACATATATTTCCCATCCTTATCATCACGAACAATACGACCCTTTTCCAAGGTAATTACTCTTTTTTTAATCTGGTCTACCACATTCCTATTGTGAGTAGTAATGATAACCGTGGTGCCTAAATCATTTATCTTTTTAAGAAGGTTCACAACATCACTGGTATTGATTGGATCCAAATTACCAGTTGGTTCATCAGCTATAATTATTTCTGGCTGAGTTATTATGGCACGAGCTATAGCTAAGCGTTGTTTTTCTCCACCTGAAAGTTGGTGCGGGAAATGAGAAGCTTTAGAAGTAAGATCTACAAGTTCAAGGACATGAGGAACATCCTCTTTTATCTCTCTATTTTGTTTACCTATTGCTTCCATTGCAAAAGCAATATTTTCATAAGCGGTCCTATTTGGAAGAAGTCTAAAATCTTGAAAAACAACACCAATTTTGCGACGGAATTGGGTCAAATCTCTACTTGAAAGTTTATGTATATCGGTCGATTGAAAAAATACGCTTCCATCAGTAGGATATTCTTCTGCTAAAATTAATTTAGTTAAAGTTGTTTTACCGGCCCCCGAATGCCCAACAATAGCGACGAACTCTCCTTGTGTAATTGAAATATTAATATCTTCTAATGCCACGTCATTGCAATATTTTTTTGTAACATTGTTAAAGTAAATCATGTATCTCTTAAGGATATCACAAATTGCACTCCGCTTCAATAAAACAATCTATCTCACCATCCAAAAGGGTGGAGTCAACATTTGTATTTATCTTTAATATTTTATGACATAGAAATAAAACAAAAACCCTTTTGAAAAATTAAGACAAAAGGGTTCAAGTATAAAGTTAAGAGAATTAGAAGCTGACCCGACGAAGACCGCAAGCCGGATTGTGACTGGCACGATTGCGACTGTCCACGTGGAACTTACCATCGGTATTCCTGCACATGAGCATGGCGTAACCATCCTGATCGAGCGCTGATAAACGAGTTACTCCGATAACATCATACATCTTTCCTGTTTCGAAACGATAACGGAAAGCTGATATAATTCCTTCAAGAGGAGTCATAAAAATGATATTTTCAGAAATACCATCATTATAACTTTTGTTTAAAAGGTCGGGTTCATCTCCACCAACGTGAAGAATTGCGTAGTTCTGCTTTGGTCTTGGTTGAACAGTCTCAGGATCAATAGCTTTTGAAATATCTTCCCAAGCTTTCCAAACCTTATCTTTTCCAAAATAGTTGGCATAAGCATCGAAAGCTTCTTGCACCGCCATTTCAGAAAAAATAAATTCAGGGCGTTTCAGATTCTCATCTCCTGTTGGAATTATAACTTGCTCCCAATTAGGATTTTTCCACTTCTTGTTTGTAAAACAAGTTTTATAGAAATGAGAAATTTTTCTCTTTTCTACAGTCCATGGATCAATTGGAATTGCAAAAATTTCATTAGCAATTTTTTCTGCCATCTTACCAATATCTAATTGGCTTGGATCAGTAATCGCGATTTGAGCTTGCGAGAATGAAAGTTTGCCTTCAAACTTTTTTGTTAATTCAATAGCAACTTTCATCGCGAGTGTAGCACACTGTGCTCCTGTGGCTAATTTAATAACCATTTCTTCAGGATTCATAGTTTATTCCTCCTATAATTAATTAAATTAAAGAAATTACGGAAATTATTTCCGATTCTTTAATATTATATCACAAAAAATGCTTACCTGTCAAATATTTTATAAATCTAATTCCGCTTCAATAAAACAATCTATCTCACCATCCAAAAGCACAGCGTCAACATTACCTACTTCAATTAAAGTACGATGATCTTTCACCATTTTATAAGGATGAAGAACATAAGAGCGTATTTGACTACCCCATTCAATATCTGTCGTCTTGGAAATTGATAAACCATCTTTTTCTTTTTGTTTATCCATTTCTCTTTTCTTAAACAATTTTCCTTTAAGCATTTCTATGGCTTTTTCTTTATTTTGCTCTTGAGAACGTTCTGAAGTTACATGAACAGATAAATTTGTAGGAAGATGAACAACCCGAACGGCTGTTTCTCTTTTATTTACATTCTGCCCCCCAGGACCACCTGACTTTGATAATTCAATTCTCAATTCATTTGGAGGAATTTCAATAACACTATCATTCTTCTCAAGTTCTGGAATAACTTCAACTAAAGAAAAAGAAGTATGACGAAGTTTCTTGGCATTAAACGGAGATATGCGTACAAGACGATGTACTCCTGATTCATTTTTAAGTAAACCATAAGAATTTTTACCAATAACTTCAATCGAAATATTACGATAACCCCCCATCTCATTTTTATTCTCATGTATTATATAATAAGACCACTTTTTTTTATCAAAATATTTACTATACATACGGATAAGCATTGCCGAGAAATCTTCCGCATCATCACCCCCTGCCCCAGAGAGAACTGATAAAATACAATTACCTTTATCATATTTTTGATTACCAAGAATTTCATCTTTCAAAAAAGCAATTCTTTTAATTGTTGCTTGCGCAGAAACTTTATCATTCCAAAAATTTAGATCTATCATTTCTGCCTCTAGTTTTTCTATTTCTTGTTTAAAATCTTCTGACATATTTTAATTATATTATTTCTCTAAATTATGTTCATTTTTAAAATATTTTTTAGGCAAAACAGAAAAATAATCATCAATATATGGGTGCATCATATCGCAAGCCACAAAAACAATTACTACTTCTTTATTTTTATTTCTATATTTGTTTAAAACTTTTTTCTTTTTCATTTCTTTGATCATTTTTTCTATCATCGCAAGTTGCATCCCAGTTGAAGGACCAACAAATAACCCTAATCTTATAAGGGCCAAACTTCGCTCATAAGCTGAGAAAGCGTCAATAGGAATAACCTGATCGACAATATCATACCAAGGAATACCAAGTTTTAATATTGCTTCATCAACTCGTGGACCTGGGATGGATGAACCCTTTTTAATAGAAGAACCTGCTATATAAATATTTTTATTTTTATTTTTTAAATAAGAACCTGCTCCATAGATAGTCCCTGCGGTTCCTATTGTCGAAGTAAAAATTGTTAAATCATTACCCAATTGTTCCCAGATTTCTTTTGCAACATATTTTTCTGAAGCATCAGTATTGCCAGGATTGGTATATTGATTAAGATTATGCCACCCCTTTTTGAGACCCAACTGTTTAGCTTCATAAACACCTCCTTTATTACTGTGAACATCTGGACTTCGAGGCCCATGAGAAATTAATAAATCAGCTCCAACTAATTTTAAAAGTCTTTTCTTATGCTCTGGAACGTCAGGTGTTATAATTGCATGTAAATTGGGAATTCCAAAATGACGAGATAAAATTGCCAAAGACAAAACCGTATTTCCAGAAGAATATTCGACTAAATGTTTCGTCTTTTTCAAAACATCTTTAGGAATACCTGAAAGCATTTGCCATGATGGCATTGATTTAATATTCCCAAGTGGAACAAATTGCATTAATTTTACAAAAATCTTAACTTTATCTTTATGAAATTTATTTATAGATGGAGGCAATTCAATAAGTGGAGTCATCCCTAAAGACCCTGGGGTAAGAAAATCATTTATCGCTTTTTCTCCTTTAAAAACTTTATTGGATTTCTGTGTTTCTTTCATATTATATATATACCTTATAAATATCATTATAGCAAAAAATCCCCAACATTGTGTATGCTGGGGACTTCGAGTATGTTTTCAAAAATTATGGAGTTATTAGGGTTCCAGGATTTTTTAAATCTAAAAAAGAACGAATAAAAATTTTGATCCTCGAAGGATCAATAGAAGAAAGAATTTTTAAGGCATCTACTCTTACTGGTACATGATTTTGTTCAGCAAACTCTAGATAATCTAGTATAATCATTGCTCCAAAAATTCCATCACTTTCTTTGTTGGGATTTTCCCAAACTCCGAGAATATCCTTCCAATAAGATAAAAAAACTTTATTTTCTTTATCCTTTAATAAGGCCAATGCGAAGATAGCAGCAGTTAAATCACTGCCATCATAACCAAGGGCTGTATCTTCCCCAAGATAATTTCTGGCAATGTAACCTTGAGTTACAATTGAATTGTGGTGTATGCCGTTTATTTTAGATTCTATTTTATCTAGAGTAAGGGGTAGATCTACCTTCGCAAAAATATGAGAATCATTATCTGTGATAATACATTCCCGTGCATCTAACAAAAAAGTAGGGATAAATATATCCGCAAATACTCTAAAGATAACAGAGCTGCAAAGCTCTCCATATTTTAACAGATTTGCTCTTTCTTTATCACCATAATTAACTTCGCGATTTATAATACTATCCATTTGACAATAATATTTATCAATTTCTCGATGAATATGACGATCAAAAGGAATCAGTCTATTAATCATCTCTTCATGAATCATTTTAAAATTCATAAAAAGTAAATCAATTTTATCTTTTTCCTTATTTTTTATTGCTTTTGCAAGATTATCTAGTAATCTTGTGACTCCAGCCAAAGCTGAAACAACAAAAATAATATGAGCTCCCGGAGGAGTTTGTGTTTTTATTTTAAACAACAGTGAAGTTAAACTTCCTCTGTCCATCATAAGACCAGCTCCACCAATCTTGTGAACATAAACATTTCTTTCCATAATTACGTTTTTTATTTTGAATTTTTCTTGAAGTTTATACTAAAAAAGATAGATAATCAAGTAGTAATTATCTATCTTTTAATTTAAAAATGAGCCATCCCCGAGACTCGAACTCGGCACATATTCATTACGAATGAATTGCTCTACCAGATGAGCTAGGATGGCGTTTTTGAGCCGTCAGTGAGAATCTCTCCCTACAGGAGCAGTACACCTTTTCGGTATATTTGGAATATTAATTCCTCATATACATCGAAAAGCTTTCCGATTCTCACACAAAAACACTCAAGTGTTTTTTGAGCCGTCAGTGAGAATCGGACTCACGGTCTCTGTCTTACCAAGACAGTGCTTTACCACTAAGCTATGACGGCTAAAACTTAAATCTAATTACTAAAGAATACTATAAACTAAGCTTATTTTCAATCATTGCAAAAATTGTATTTCTTTGTTATAATATATGTTCATTATTATTTTTGAAGATAAAAGTAAGTAATATCGCGGGATAGAGAAATGGTATCTCGCATAAGGAAATAGCTCTCATAACCTTTTAAGGTTCGTGTAGGCTCAGTGAATATAAAAGTTAAGTAATATCGCGGGATAGAGAAATGGTATCTCGTAAGGCTCATAACCTTAAGATGGTCGTTCGATTCGATCTCCCGCAACCACGTAAAGAAAATTTATTAAAATTTTCCACGTGGCGCAGCTCTAAGCTAAGCCATGTGAATAAAAACCATATTAATATATGGTTTTTATTTTACGTGAGCCCCGTGATGAAATTAATATTTCATTTTACGGGGCCAATCTTTTATTGTTATTTGTACAGATGTCATGATATAATATAGCTGTATGTCTAAATTAGATTTAAAAGAAAAATCAAGGTATCTTAGAATGCAGGGTTTTAGTTTAAATGAAATTGTGAAAAAACTTAATGTATCAAAAAGTACTCTGAGTTTATGGTGTCGTGATATTGTTCTTACTCAGCCACAAGTTATCTTATTAGAAAAAAGAGCTCAAATAAAAAATTATGCAGGAGCTTTAAAAGGAGCCCATACAAATCATTTAAAAAGCCAGTTTATTATAAACGAGGAAAAACAAAAAGCTAAAAAATTTATACATAAAATTTCTAATCGTGAAATTTGCCTTATAGGGACAGCCTTATATTGGGCAGAAGGAAACAAGACTGGGGCAACTTTTGGGATAGTTAACAGTGATCCAGCTGTTATTTTAATATCTATTAAATGGCTCTCCCTTGAATTTAATATTAAAATAAACGATTATATGCCTAGAATATTTATAAATGAAGGCCATAAAAACAGGGAGCTTGAAATTAAAAAATACTGGAGTAATATCACCCAAATACCTATATCCCAATTTAGAAATACAATTTTTATAAAATCAAAACATAAAAAAATATTTCCAAATACTTCCTCTTATACTGGTGTCATGCATTTACGAATAAAACAAAGCTCAAAAATACTTTATAGAACACTAGCTCAAGTTGAATTATTTAAAAATATTAATTATGAGAGTTGAAATTAATTGATAATATGCTATATTTGTACCATGTCGGCGTAGCTCAGTCAGTAGAGCATCTCACTCATAAAGAGAAGGTCGCAGGCGCACTCCCTGCCGTCGACACAATAAGATAGATATTATATTGATAATATGTTATCTTAATAAGGTATTTAATAAGATAAATACAAATGCGGTCGTAGCTCAACTCAATTAGAATATAGCGAGCATTCGCCAAGGCGAGTGCAAGAATATAAGGATTGATTTGAATTAATGATTAGTAAATACATTTGCGGTCGTAGCTCAACTGGTTAGAGCACTCGCCTGTCACGCGAGAGGTTGCCGGTTCAAGTCCGGTCGACCGCGCAAAAAGAAAAAGGCACGAAAGTGCCTTTTTCTGCGGTCAATAAAATGTATAACATTTTAAGGACTTGAACGCCGGAATTATATTTTCTCAGTAGAGAAAATAATGAGGCGGTGACCAGACAAAACTTTTTGACGAAAAAGTTTTAGTCGAGGTCAAGAAATGTACTCATGATCCGGTCGACCGCGCAATAAGAAAAAGCCTCGAGAGAGGCTTTTTCTTATTATATTACTCTTAATTCTTCAAAAAAGTTTTGAAACATTTTTATTGTTCTTCTAGCTTCAAATTGAGAAATCAAAAAATCTAAACCTTCATGAGCAATTTTATTTCGAACAAGATGAGCATCCCAGGCATCCTGAATACTTCTATATCCACTTTCTTTTGCTCCTTCTAATAATTCACTCACAGTATTTCCAGACATCCCTTTTTCTTTTAAAATTTCTTCCATCATTGAATCGGCTTCGATAATAGCAACTCTCCAATCAGAATCATTGGGACTTTCAACAAGAGTCAAAATATAATGCCAACGAGGATTTGCATTACGCTCTCTTTCTTTTTGTTTCAATAACGCTGTATGAATCTCATGTTCAATTTCTTCTTTATCAAAAATCTGAATTTCTACCATTCGAACAAGAGACCAAATAATTACAGCTAAACATAAAATGGTCAAAATCACAGAAATTATTCCAATATTTGCCCAAGTATTTGGATCAGTAATAAAATCAATTATTGGTCTTACAGATTCAACTATCTTGCTGAAAACATATTCCATATTGAGATAACTGGGAGTAAAAAGAGGTTTCTCTAATACTGATTGTACAACAGTTTGTTCCATCCCGTTTAGAAGTAGATCGCGATCAAATCGCAATCCTCACTTATTAAATTATTAATTTTTAAATAATTTCTTCTCATATTTTATATTAAAATTGCGATCGCGACTTCTAACGGGATCCATGATTTTATTATACTAGTTTTTCAAAATCTTTCCCAATAGTAAAGAGAATATCTTCGCGTAAAAATGGCGCAGTAAATTGAATACCCAGAGGTAAACCACCTTCTGTTCTTCCAGATGGAATTGAAATAGATGGGATATCAGCTAGATTGGCTGGAGCAGAAAAGATATCAGATAAATACATTGCTACGGGATCATTTAATCTCTCCCCTAATTTAAAAGGAGGGAATGGAACAGTAGGAGTTATAAAAGCATCAAAATCATTAAATAAATTAAAAAGTTCTTCTTTAATCTCCTTTCGGACTTTCAAAGCTTTATTATAGTAAGCATCATGATAACCATGAGATAATATATAAGTCCCAAGTAATATACGACGACGAGCTTCTTTTCCAAACCCCTTCCCACGACTCTTAGCATAAACATCATAAAGTTTATCCCCGTCAACTTGCAAACCATAACGAATGCCATCATAGCGTGCGAGGTTACTAGAAACTTCTGCGGGCATAACAATATAATAAACAGCTAAAGAATATTTTAACAAGGGTAAAGTTACATCTATCAATTCATACCCTGCATTTCTAAGTTTTTCACAACTTTCTTCAAAATTCTTCAAAACTTCTTTATCAATTCCTTCCCCTTTCAAAAAATCTCGAGGAATAGCTATTTTCTTTTTAAAAGATTTTTCTTTTAAAATAAAATCATTTCTTTTTTCTTCTGGAATTGAAGTACTATCTTTTTTATCAAAACCATTTAAAGCTTCAAAAAGAATTTCTACATCTTCTACATTTTTACCCATTGGTCCAACTTGATCCAATGATGAACCCATCGCAATAATTCCAGATCGTGAGACAGAACCATACGTGGTTCTCAATCCCACAAGCCCACAAAAAGATGCCGGCTGTCTAACTGAGCCACAAGTTTCTGTCCCAAGTGAAGCAAGCGCCATTTCAGAAGCAAGTGCTGCTGCCGAACCACCAGATGAGCCCCCAGGAACCCGAGTAAGATCATAAGGATTTCTAGTCACACCATAAGCACTTGTTTCAGTTGATGATCCCATTGCAAATTCATCCATATTGGTTCTACCTAAAAATACTACCCCTTGTTTCTTTAATTTTTCAACAACAAAAGAATCATAAACTGCTTTATAATTTTCCAAAATTTTTGAACCTGCCGATGAAATATGTCCATCAAATAAAATATTATCTTTAAGAGCAATCGGAATACCAGTCAATAAAGTATCCTCTCCATTTTTAAACATCTCTTCAGCATTTTTTGCTTGATTAAGGACATCATCGTAAATTTCAAGATAAGCATTTAAATCTTTATTTTTTTCTTTAATAACATCTAAATACATCGTCACTAATTCCGTAACAGTATACTCTCCTTCTTTGAGAGATTTATGAGCTTTTTTAATTGTTAGATTTTTTAAATCGATCATAATATTTGTTTTACTTTTAAAAATCCATCTTGAGTATCAGGCATCTCGTTCATAATCTTTTCTGAGTATTCTCCACGATCATTAGTAACGATATCATCCCTCATTATATTTTTTAAAAAATAATCCTCTCTATTTTTTTCGTTTAAATCCTTATGGGCAGAGACTTCTTGAATTTGCCCAACATAAGCCAAAATAGACTTGAAATCAACAGCGATTCCTTCCATTTCTTCATCGCTCATATCAATACGAGCAAGATTTGCAAGCTTTTTTATATCTTCTAATTCCATAATAACTAGAATACCATATTTACAACATTTTTAGAAATTCTTCTTCTGAAATAGTTTTTACTCCCAATTTTTTAGCATCAATATATTTACTTCCGGGGTTATCCCCTACTAAAACAAAGCTGGTTTTAATTGAAACAGAAGAAGAAACAGTTCCCCCATTTTCTATAATTTTTTTCTTAGCATCATTTCTATCCATTGTATTTAAAGTTCCTGTTAAAACAAAAGTAGATCCTGAAAATTTTAAATTTTTAATTTTTTCATGAAAAATAGAAACTCCATTTTTAACAAGTTTATTAATAAAATTTAAATTCGTTTGATTTTGAAAATATTCATAGATACTTTTTGAAACAACTGGCCCAATGTTATCAAGACCATTTATTGTCTCTTTATTGGCTTTAATCAATTTATCTAAAGAACCAAAGTGATTAGCTAAGTCTCTCGCTGTTTGTTCCCCAACATGGATAATCCCTAGAGCATAAATAAATCTCCAAAAAGGAACCTTTTTATGAGATGAAATAGAAGAGATTATATTAAAAGCTGATTTTTCTCCAAAACGTTCCAATCCTGAAAGGTCAGATTTCTCAAGAGTAAATAAATCAGCTGAATCACTTATAAGACCTTCATCTTTCAATCTATCTAAAATTTTAGGACCAATTTCGTATATCTCAAAAATATTTACAAAATGCTGCATTCCCCGTCTACTCCTAGCAGGACAAAATTTATTAGTACAATAATATGCAACTGAATGTAAAACTCGGCTGGAATCGGAGAAAGCTCCTCTTCGTGAGGTCCTCGGACGAGGGAGGAGAGGTGCCAGACCATCACTCATAGGACTTTCTCCTATTCCAACCTTTCTTTCTATTTTTGAATTACAAACTGGGCAAACTCTTGGCATCTCAAATTTCTTTTCTTTTCCTGTTCTCATATTAGTAAGAACTTCTACTACTTCTGGAATAACATCCCCCGCTTTTTGAATAACCACAGTATCTCCAATACGAAGATCTAGACGATTTATTTGATCAATATTATGTAAAGTTGCCTTAGAAACAGTAGAACCAGCAACTAGAGTTGGATTAAAATGGGCAACTGGAGTAAGGACCCCTGTACGTCCAACATTAACAGATATATCTAAAACGATAGTAGTAGCTCTTTCTGCTTCATATTTATAAGCAATCATGTAACGTGGAGCTTTACCTACAATACCAAGTCTTTCTTGTAAATTTAAATCGTCAACAGAAACGACAACACCATCTGTGCCATAAGGTAAAGACGGACGAATTTTGCCTATTTCTTCTATAAAAGAAAATATCTCTTTAAAACTTTTGGCTTCTTTTTCATAAGGAGCAATTTGAAAACCTAATTTACGTAAAAGTTCATGTTTCTCTGAATGATTCTTAATTTTTAATTCTTCATTATTAACTCCTATTTGGGCAATATCCCAAGCAAAAAAATCAAGTTTTCTATCTTTTACTATTTGTGAATCAAGCTGACGAAGACTCCCCGCCGCCGCATTTCTTGTATTTGCAAACATTGGTTTGCCTTCTTTTTCTTGAATTTTATTTAAAGAAGTCCATACCCTTTTAGGCATTACAACTTCTCCTCTAACTTCAAGATAAGCCGGATATGGCATTTTTAATTTAAGAGGAATAGTTCCTATCATTTTAAGATTCATTGTGACATCCTCTCCAATAAATCCATCCCCCCGAGTAGAACCCTCCACAAAAATACCATCTTTATAAATCAAAGAAGCAGACAATCCATCCAATTTAAGCTCACAAAAATAGGTTAAGGAAGTCAGACTTCCTAAAATCTTTAAAATACGTTTCTCCCAATCAAGAGCCTCTCCTTGAGAAAAGACATCATTCATGGAAAGCATTCTAACCTCATGTCTAACTTTTTTAAACATAGGAAGTGGCTCTCCAGCAACTCTATGAACTAAACTATTTGGATCTGCAAATTCTGGATATTTACTTTCAAGAATGTGTAATTCTCTAGTTAAAGATTCATATATATCATCTGTTACATTGGGACTATTTTTTACATGATATAAAAACCTTAACCGAGAAATTTCATCCCGAAGTTTTTTTACCCGCTTAGACACTGCGAGGCTAGTTCGGTTTTTAATTTCAATTTCTTTCATACAATAAATTAATAATTAATTTCAATCTCACGTTCTACTGTTCTTGGATTATTTTTATTACAGATATTATAGCCTTTTGCTTTCATATTCGTTTGAATAATATCATTACCATCAATATCTTTACCTTTTTCTTTATCAACAATAATATTAAAACAAGGACTTCGTGCTTCTGTTAATGCTTCTGGTTCTAGTAAACTATAATCCCCATTGGGATCACCAATAACTGGAACGATTCTTAAATCATAACCGCCACAAGACCAAGAAGTATCTGGTATTGTAAAAAAAGTTGGATCTTGACCTGCTTTTATTAAATCAGCATAAAAAGCACAATCAGAGGCTGTATCTGCTTGATAAAAGGCCACTTGAGAATCTTTGGCTAAAGATGAAAGTATAATTTGTTTATAAGCAGAGTTTGATAAACCTGCAGTAATTATAGAAATAGCACTTATAAGCACTATCGAAAATAAGATGGCATACCCTTGTTGATTTTTTATAGAAAATTTTTTCATATATTTATTGCCATTTCAAAAGGCTAGTTTTCAAAATCTTTGATCGATTAGTATCCCCATTATACCATGAGACCATAACGGTAACTTCTATTTCATCTTTATTTAATAAATTTTTTTCTATTTTTAATTTTCTAGTAAAATTACTTTCAATTCCATCATTAACGTTATAATTATAGAAAGACCTATTTGTTAGATCTTTATCATAAGATAAAGGTGGACATACTCCATCAGGACAATTTTTTAAAGGATCCGTTGGATTTGATAAATCGATAGTACACCATCCTGAATCTTCTAAACATTTTGCTTCTTCATATTTTTTATAAAAAATATCCCAATCTTGACCTTCCAAAAGAACAACTGTATCACGATCATTTCTTACATAATCAATTACTTCTTGAAGAAGATAATTGGCCGTAATTTCATCTCCAGCATATTTTGCTGCAAATAAATTACTAGCCACAACCCCCATCAAAACAGAAACTGAAAAAGTTAATATAAAAATAGCAAACATTGCTTCAATGAGAGTAAAGCCTGATATTTTATTATTTTTTATTTTTTTATTAATCATATATTATAGATTACGTTGTGAAGCAAATGTTTGAAGAGAAAATGAAGTTTCAACTCCTTTTACGGTTACTGTCCCTTTCATTATAATATAAACACTAGGCTGAATCTTGTCATCTATACTTGAACCCTTAACTGTAAAAAATAATTTCTGCACGTCTACTTGAGATGAAACAACTGGAACACAAACTCCTTTTATATCACAACGCTGCAATTCTCTTGTTCCTTTTGCATCCCCTCTTGAAGCAATTCTATACCCTATCCTAGTCTTAGAATCTGCATCCTGAGGAATAAAAACAATAAAAGTTCCATCTCCATCGAGACAATCTTTAGTTGGGGGTTCTTGTTCCATATAAATTTGATCTTCGCCAACAGCACAAGTATAATTGCTCCCCATACGAATAGATCTTGTCATACTATCCATCGCAAAATTAACATTATCCATAGCAAATCGTAATGATCTAGAATTTCTAGCTGCATCTAAAGTAAAAAATAAAGAACCCATAGAAGCAAGCATTATACTTGTAAAAATAGTCGTTGCTACCATTAATTCAATCAAAGTAAAACCTCTTTCTTTTTTATCTTTTATTTTCATATTATTTCAAAGAAACACTAATCTGTCCATTATTTGAAATTGTTATTATTTTATAAATATTAACAGGGTCTACAAGACTTGCTATCTTAATTCTTATCATATAAATCTTCTTTTCTTGTACACAAACATTTTCTGATTCATTTAGTCTATAACAAAACACTGGCTCAGGATTTGGTCTTCTAAACACAACATCAACCATAGCCTTCTCTGGAATAGATTTTGTATCATCATTTAAAAATATTTCTGAAATTTCATCAGCACTATTTATGCTTAGTATTTCCATACATTCATTCCCGTCTGTAGGAGTACCACAAGAAGAATTATCATAATCATATTTTTGATTTGGAGATATACCAATATCTGAAAATAAAATAAAAGATTCATTGGAACCAGAGAATTCTGATAAAAAATTATTATTAGCCGTAAAATGAATTCCATATCCTTCATTAAATGAACCACTAGAACCACGAACCCCTATCGCAAATCCTTGAGCTTTACGAACAGATAAGGCAATATCATCTGCTAAATTTAAAATTGAAGCAGAAGAATTAAATTTACTATAATTAAAAATTGTAATACTAGAAATAATCCCAAAAATAGAAAGAACAACCATAAGTTCAATCAGGGTTAATCCTTTATTTTTAAAAATATTTTTTTTATTTTTTCCAAACATTTAAATATATTATTAATTAAACAAATTAATCAACAAAAACATATCCATACTAAATAAGAAAGTAATAAATGTACTAAATATTAAAAATGGAGCAAATGGTATTTCTGTTTTTAAATTCATTTTATTTCGATATAAAAACATTAAACCTAAACTTATTATTGTTCCTACCCAAAACGACAATATTAAAGCACAAATTCCTGAAGCTAAACCTAATATCCATCCTATTCCTAAAATTAATTTACCATCCCCTAACCCCATAAGACGTCCTTTTGAAAAGTACCAAATGAGAACAAACGGTAGTGCTATTACTGGCCCAGAAATTAAATGAGATAATGTCGGTAGTTTTATAAGTTGACCAAAAGGAGTTTGATTTATAAAAATAGAAAGAAATGAGAAAAAAATAAAAACAAATACCAATTTATCTGGAATTATTTTGTGACGTAAATCATAAACAGAGATAACAATAAGCAAAGAAAATATAAAAACAAAAAAGACTACAAATAATATATAAGACCAATATGAGACTTCAAGAATTGGTAAAAATTTAAAAGCAATAAGAGCAAACATCAACCCTGTGATGAATTCAACGATAGGATATTGATGAGAAATATTACTTGCACAACGTCTACATTTACCTTTTTGAATTAAAAAACTAAATAAAGGAATAAGTTCATACCATCTTAAATGACGACTACAAGTCATACACATTGACCTACCTTTAACTATTGTCATTCCTGTATTAAAACGATAAATTACAACATTTAAAAAACTTCCTATAATAGTCCCCAAAACAAAAATAAATAAAAATATAAGTAAATACATGAATATATTATAACAACAAACACGGATTATAAGCAAATAAAATAAACTTCAATTTACTTATTTATAAATATCAATTTCACAAAGAAAATCTGCATAAA
>CAILJY010000032.1 GCA_903834665.1 uncultured bacterium
GTGGTCAGGAATATTTTTGTTGTCGCCACAACAAAAATTTCACGACCCTGGCTCATTAGTTTCGTCTGGTAACGAAACATAACTCCGCCTTCCACAGCTAAAAAACAGCACGCAGGTGCTGTTTTCTTAACGCTGTGGACTTAGGTGTTGGTTTTTGGAATCAATTTGCTAGGGAGATTGAGTATTTAACCCTTATATTAAAGGAATCTGAGGGTAATTTAGATATAAAGATCTAAGAATAATAAAAAGGGGTTATTATTTTACAGTGATTATGTTTACTGTAAAAAGGAAGGCACAGCCCCCATAATAAACATACATACATTAGACTGGTGCTAAATTTATGAAAAATTTTGAAAAAAGTTTTTTAACTTATAGTAGGTACAATTTGAAATGAAATTTGGTTTTGAATATCAAAAAAATTTCGGGGGATTTTTAATAATTAAAACAATTTATTGATCTTCCTTTTTTAGACTTTCTAATACTTCAGGAGGAAAACGTGGCCACTTTCCTTTTTTTGATAGAACTTTGCGTGAGAGAATCATATTATTGACTTCGTCACTATTATATTTAGTTCCTAGTGGTATTGGTTTAGCTTCTTTTTCAAGACGTTTAATTTCTTCTAAAAGATTATCCTTAACCTTACCACTTGGTGGAGTGTGATTTTTTGCATTCTCTCTCCATTCTTTTGACATATGTTTATCCCATAGTCGAGTGATTAAAAATTCATTGTCTAAAGGTGGATACGGTGCAAATCTTATAAGTCCTTGGTTTTTTACTTCATCTGGTAAAGCACTGTAATGTTTGTCTAGTTTAATTAAATCTTCTTTTAAATCTTTTCCTAAAACAAAACTTTGATTCTCTCGTAAAAATAATGGGACAATATTTGCATGAAGTTTATCATTTGATGTAAAAACCATACAAAATGGTAAATAATACAAATAAGACAAATCAATTTTATGGCTTGGTCTTCCACGACTAATAATATCAGATGCAATAGCTAGATTAAAAAATAAGTCTACAGAAAATACATAAGTAAAGTATGGGGCAAACTCTTTAATAGGGAGTTTACCAGAGTTTTTCCATCGAGTTCCAATTTCTATTAAAAACTTTTCAGATACTCCTATAAAGGTAAGTCCAAAAATGAGCACTCTTTCTTGATCGGGTCCATCAATATAAAAATCAACAAATCTTTTTACGTCAGTAAGTGTCTTAGGTTTTCCCATAGGGAAGAAAGACTGAAAAAATTCATACTGACCCTCAAAATTTATATTAGATAAACCATCTCTCCATTTTTTTGCTCTTTGGCGTTCTAGTTCTAAGAATTCATGGTTTTGCCAACGTGATAGAGCTTCTTCTTCTGGTGCCTGTTGAAACATTACACCTATTTTTCCCGCTAACTCTACGGGTTTTCCTCCACCAATATGAGGTCTACCATATTTCATATCTATTGTTGCTTCTCCTGATAATTCTCCTTCAAGTAGTGTTCTGTGATGTATATTAGGTTTTGAATGCATATCAGGTGTTTTAAGGGCTAAGTTACCCACTACCTCTTCTGGTGTTCTTCCCGCCTTTACTTCTTTTTCAAGATCAGCTAGCGTTTCAATAAAAAATACAGGGGTTATGTTGGACAAGTAAAAATGATCAAGAAGTCCTGCCTCATCAATATTAAGACTTTGTAGTGAAGATTTATCAAAGATAAGTATAGGTCCCATGTGTTTAATGATACATCAAAATATAGTAAAGTCTATTTAATATAATCAATGGGTTTTACTATAACTAGCATAGGCATTTTAGGATTGTCATTGAATTGTATTTTATAACAATTATTTCTTTTTAAAGTTATACAGCTTTTCCAACTATAAGCGACATATTTTTCTTTATATATCTTTTCATTTATATCATAAAGATCAAAGGTAATTTTATATAATTCATTCTCATTTTTTCCATATATGTTTTTTCTGTATACACGGATGATTTCTTCTTGGTTGTTGGCAGGATATAGGGTGGCTCCTTTTTTACTACGACTTCGCGTTGATGTGAATTTTCCAGATTGAAAACCAGAATCTTTCTTTTTTGGATGTCCAGACCCTTCTTTTGCCAATTTATCAACTCTATCTAAAATTGGTCTTGTTTTACCTTTTTCCCATCTTATCTCTGGTTGAGATTTTGTTCGTTGTTCTATTTTTAAAAACTTTTCCCATAGATCTTTATTTTCGTAGGGTTTACCATATCTGTCTTTCCATTCACTATTTCTCCAATAATTTATGTTTTTGTAATTATTAAAAACATATTCAGAGTCAGTTATGATAATTAATCTACTTAATTTTTTTATTGGACCCTCAGAAATGAACCATTCAAAAGCTTTGATCATAGCCATAAGCTCCATTCTGTTGTTTGTTGATTCAAAATATCCTTCACTGATTTCAATATTTTTTAATTCTAAATTATCTGGAAATTCAATAACTAAACCAATACCTCCCGGGCCCGGGTTAGTTGGTCTAGCTGATCCATCTGTATATATTTTTACTGCATTAGGATCATACATTTATAGTTTATTTTAACGAAGTTCTCCAGCCAGCTGATATTGCACTTTTTTCGGAGAAGAAACATCTTTCCCCCATGGATCTATCTATTTTTGTTTTGCTATAGTATTCTCCATCTGGTGTATGATAAATTTTTTCACCGCTACTACTAATGTTTCCTTTTATGAAAGGTTTATTGCATGTACTTGTAAAATACAAAATTCCACCAACTATTATTGAAATTGTTACAACCATGATTACTACTTTTTTATTTTTCATAAATTTAGAAAATCATATACAATATTACCCTAATTAAAAGTTATTAAACTTGGTAATAATGTCAAAGCAGTTAGCTTTACTATCAAAGCTGTCATTATTACCTCTCGAATAAATTCGTTCTAAACATTCTCCTCTTTGAGCATAAGCCGAACTATAAGCCATACGATTCAAAAATACTGAAACTTGATAAACCAATATTGCTAAAAGAACTAATACCCCTAACTTGAACCAATTTTCTTTCATATTATTTTTTCTTAACTAATAATTTTTTCTCAACTTCTTTTTTTGTTTTTCGCATAATTGATTTAAAACAACCAATTAAAAAATCTTACAATCCAACTCTTCTTTTCCGTTTGGGTTGAGGGCACTGAGGTTGTATTTATTGTTGAAGTATTTACAGTGTTATTATCTGGAATTTTATATTCAGGAGCTGGAACTGTTGTTCCTATTCCACCCTCGTTTCTAATACTTCTAATTGGCTCTACGGGTTGCGTAACTCCTTTGGATCTATGGCAATGATATTCCCCTGTAGATAAGCCCCAATTTGAGCAATTAGTACGACAGGTATGACAACCAGAAGAATCAGTTCTTCCGGGGTGTGCAAGCGAAATATTTGGGACAATTAATGTTATAACTATTAAAATGAGAGTTAGTTTTTTCATAAATTATTCTTTGAATAATTTATCGACTTGTAATTTCCATTCTTCTTCGGTTCCTACATGATCTTCCCATTTATCATTCCAAAAACGTATATTGTGTCTACCTATTACCTTATTCTTATAAACATCAAAGATTTCACTGACTTCATAGTTTTGCCGATCATTCATATGCGTAAACTGAGATAAACAAGTGTTTAATTCTTTATTAAATTTATATTCTGGATCATAATAATTGAATCCATAAACCTTACCATCATCAACTTTTGCTTTGTATAATTTATTACCTGCTTCTTGACATTTTATTTGATTTTCTAGATATTTTTGCTCATTTTTTCCTTTAGGAATAATAATTATAAAATAATAACTAATTGATAAACAAACCAAAAATACTCCGACACCAGCAATTAATTTTAACCAATTTTCTTTTATAAATTTTTTCATAAATTATTTTTTTGGATTTATAATCCTAGAACTTCCATTTTTTTATCAATAAGAGCTGAACCTTTAGATTCCCGAGGGAATGAACCATCTTTATTATAGAAAGTAATTTCATGGGCTGGATGATTTGCTTTCTTTGGAAACCAAGATGCAATTTTCTCAATGTCGGTAAATGGTTCTGCTTCCACCTTTTCTCCTGCAACCTCTGAAGTATGAGCACCCGAGGAGAGACTTCCAGTATTTGGGTTTTCCTTTACAAGTTCTTCCATCCTTGTGGCGGCCATTTGCCAATAAGTAGCGAGAGCTATTTCATGCTCAATAATAGACCCTTCATGGAATTTTTCAAGATGTTCCAATAATTCTTTTGTAGCATCAAAGAGAGAATCATATTTCACAGAACCCTCAGAGTAATCAATTTTCGTTGACTCACCTAACATAAGATAAAACATTGATTTAAGAAGATAATCTTTTCCATTTATGTTGCTTTGTTGAGCAAATACCTGAATCCAACTATCATCAATTTTTTCAAAAAGATGTGGATAATCTGAAAATTTTTCCTTTCTAGCTTGCTCATGTTCAATATCAAGTTTTTCATTATAAATAGCTTCTTTTTCATCTTCTTTTTGACGATAAATTTTCCAAAGTGTATATGCTATTATTCCAAGAATTATTACTATTAGTGTATTCATAAATTATTTTTTA
>CAILJY010000033.1 GCA_903834665.1 uncultured bacterium
GAAAAATATAAAAAAAATAACAAAAGGTCGTGTTGATCGTATTTCATGGGATGAATGTTTTATGAAAATAGCGAATGTTATTGCAGATAGGTCTCAGGACCCTTCTACTCAGGCTGGAGCTGTGATTGTAAATCAAAAAAATATTGTTATGGGAGTTGGTTATAATGGCTGGCCCAGAGGGATAAAAAGTGAAGATTTACCATGGGAAAGAGAAGGTGATTTTTTAAATACAAAATATGCTTATGTTTGTCATGCAGAGGAAAATGCAATTTATAATTCCAATAATAGAATCGAAGGGGGGAAGATATATTGTACACTTTTCCCTTGTAATGAGTGTGCAAAAACAATAATACAAAATGGTATTAAAGAAGTTATTTACGAGAGCGATAAATATGCAAATGTTCCAGCTTTTATGGCTTCAAAAAAAATGCTTAAATTAGCGAAAATTTCTCTTAGGCAATATATTAGTAAATTAAATAAATAATATGAATAAAATAATTTTAGCTGTTGTTGGACTGGCGGGGGCTGGGAAAAGTGATGTAACTGAATATTTAATAAATAAGATGAAAGTTCCCAAAGTTTATTTTGGGGATGCTACCTTTGATGAAATGAGAAAGATGGGTCTAGAAATAAATGAAGTAAATGAACGCAAAACACGTGAAGATATTAGAAAAAGATTAGGAATGGGGGCATATGCGATACTCAATTTGCCAAAGGTAAAAGAATTATTCAAAAATGGAAGTGTAATAATTGAAAGTCTTTATAGCTGGGAAGAATACTTAGAAATGAAAAAAGAGTTTGGGGATTCTTTTAAAGTATTGTCTATTTATTCTTCTCCGGAAACTCGTATAATTAGAATGGAGAATCGCCCAGTTCGTCCACTAAAAAGAGAAGAAATGATTTCTCGCGATTACTCACAAATAGAGAATTTACATCAAGCAGGGCCTATTGCTCGTGCAGATTATACTATTGTGAACGAAGGAACAAAAGAAGAACTACAGCAACAAGTAGATAAAATAATTTTAAAATTATAGTAAAAAATAAAACCCTCGTGTGAGGGTTTTATTTCAATACAATATCATGTTCACCACGTTTTATATCAAATCTGTCCATTTCTTTTTCTATATGTAAAATAAGTCCATTTTTACCAAATGTTTCAGAAAGTTTATCAGCAATCATTTTTGCTACACTTCTTAATGTAGGGTGGACGAAATGAGTTGCACGTAATTCAGCAATATAAACAATTCCAGGTAATCCGCCTGTTAATCTATTGGATATTTTGTAACCCATTGGTATGTAATATTGTTTTGCTTCTTTTGATATTTTTAGATTATTGATTTTTTCTGATTGTAGTTTAAGTAGTGTTTCTGCTTTTAATTTTATTTCAGAAGGTAACTCGTCTAAGTACCAATCTTCAAAACCGATTTCAGTGGTTAAAAGAGGCATTCTTTGAGAAACAGAGCGATGTCTTTGTAGATCACGGAATGATCCAAAATCTAGAGTGAATTCAAATTGTATAGTTCCAGCTTCTGATAAATATTTTGGGAGCTCAGTTTTTAGTGGTCTTTTTTCAAGGATATCTTTTTTCAGGAGGTTTGTATTTATTGAATTATTTGTCATCTCAAATTTGGAACAATTTGGATTATGATAATAATAATCTGTTTCCATCCAATATTTATTATATTCTTCTGTTGTTGAAAAAATTTCATGATTAAAAGAATTTGGATATGCTTTCTTTAATGTTTCTTCTATTGCTTTGGCTACATTTCTAACTTCTTTCATTGGTGAATGTCGCAATATCATGATTTTATCCGCAGCTTGTCGTAAATTTGTATGCCATGCAAGATTTGTTGTTGCCCCTGCTGGTAAAAATCCACGAAGTGTATCAAATGCTCTTGCATTTATTGCTTTGTTGTAGATATTCTCATTTTCTGTTTCGTCTCTAGGAAATCTTTTTTTGAGAGATTGTTTTGTTTCTTCCATTGATTCACTGTAAAATTTTCTCCAAGTTTCAAGTATTTCTTTCCCTTCAATTGTATTGATTGGGTTTTTAAAGGGTTGAACTTGAAAATCAATATAACGAGTAGAAGATTCTTGGCCAGAATATAGGGGCCAATCTTGAATAGCTTTTGCTACTAATAATGATACTCCTTCAATAAATATAGAAGTAGAACCACAGTCACCAATTGATTTATGGCCATATCCAACATAAAAATTTTTCATGAAGTTTTCGGATCCTTTTTCTGCTAGTATTTTTAGATGATTTTCTAGTCCGCCAGTAGATCTTGAGTGAAGAGCTTGAAGCATTGCACTAGATTCAGGTCCGATTATTGCTCCCGTATCAAGAATTATTATTTTACCTCCATCATCTATTTCGGTTATATAATGCTTTAAATCTTCTAGTTTATTGTTCATTCTTTTATTATATATGGTAATAATTTTTTTTCAAAATATTTTATAAAAACACCTTTTCTTGTTTTTTGCCAAATATGATAAAATCAATTTATTACCAATCTAAACTATCAATAAATATGCGTGATAAACAAATAGAAAAACTTATAAAAGAAGAAGAGAAAAGACAGAAAAGTGTCATAAATCTTATAGCTTCAGAAAATTATGTCTCGGACGATGTTTTGAAAGCGCTTGGTTCAAAATTAACAAATAAATATGCCGAAGGATATCCAGGAAAAAGGTACTATGGTGGGAATGAAATTATTGATAAAGTAGAAAATCTTTGTATTGATCGCGCTCTTAAACTTTTTAAATTAAAAAAAGAAGATTGGCATGTGAATGTTCAGCTTCTATCTGGTAGTCCTGCCAATTTTGCTTTATATTCTGCTCTTGTCCCAATTGGTGGCAAAATAATGGGAATGAAATTAACTTCAGGTGGGCATCTTACTCATGGTCATCCTCTTTCAATGACAGGGAAGCTTTGGAAATCAGTTCAGTTTGAGCTTGATCCTAAAACAGAAGTTATTGATTATGAAAAATTAAAAGAAATGATTTTAGAAGAAAAACCAGATATCATTGTTTGTGGTTTTACTGCTTATCCTCGTATTGTTGATTTTAAAAAATTTAGAGAAATTATTGATTCTTGTGCGATTATTAATGGAGGAGTTAAATCTCTTTTGCATGCAGATATTTCTCATTTTGCAGGTCTTATCGCAGGTGGTGTTTACCCATCACCATTTGCCTATGTAGATTCTGTGATGACCACAACTCATAAATCTCTTCGTGGTCCAAGGCAAGCGATTTTATTTGTAAAAAAAGACGAAAGAGGATTTGATAAAAAGTTAGACAAAATGGTAATTCCGGGACTTTTTGGAGGACCACATGAGAACAATATTGCCGCAGTTGCAATTGCCTTACAAGAAGCAATGAAACCAGAATTTAAAAAGTATGCGAAGCAAGTTGTAAAAAATGCGAAAGTTTTGGCAAAAGAATTGCAAAAATTTGGTTGGCATATTATTTCAGGAGGGACAGATTCGCATTTAATACTTATGGATACTTGGATGGAAGGGAAGGGAATTTCTGGCAAAGAAGCTAGTACTTCACTTGAAAATGCTGGAATAATTGTAAATATGAATACAATCCCAGGGGATACTAGAGGCGTGATGGATCCATCGGGAATTCGCTTAGGCACTTGTGCAGAGACAACCAGAGGTAAAAAAGAAAAAGACATGATAAATATCGCCAAGAAAATGGATAAAATTTTAAGAAGTAAATAAAATGAAAATTTATTTTTCAGGATCAATCAGGGGAGGGAGAGACCATATTAGATGGTACGACTTTATTGTTAAAGAATTAAGTAAATATGGGGAGGTTGTTAGTGAATTTGTTGCAGATAAATCTCTCACTAGTTATGGGTCACTTGATATGACGGATAAAGAAATTTATAATCGTGATATAAATTTAATAAAAGATTCTGATGTCTTTATTGCCGATGTGACCATCCCATCATTGGGTGTTGGGTATGAAATTGCTTATGCAGAAAAATTAAATAAGAAAATTTTTTGTTTATACTACCAAGAAGAAGGAAAGAAAATTTCTGCTATGATTAGTGGAAGTCCGTTTTTGAAAGTTTTTTCTTATAAAAGCGAAAACGAAATATCGGATATATTAAAAAATATTTTTAAATAA
>CAILJY010000034.1 GCA_903834665.1 uncultured bacterium
AAAATATTAATTAATATATAAATTTCACACGGGATGGATGGAAATGAAAAACAACTAAATGATAAAAATATAAAAGTTCTCAGAACTTATACTTCTGATATGGCTGATGCAATTCGAACGAATGAAGTTTCTATGATAAAAATAGTTCTCGCTGAAAAAAACAAACGTGAACAAGAACTTATTTACAAAAAAGCTGAAGGAACAACTTTTTCAAAAATATTTTTATTGATCGGTGGAATTATTTTAATAGCAGCGGCAATATTTGGTTCCTATTTTTTATTTCAAAAAAAAGAAAAGGAAGTTCCAATTCCTATCCCCGTCCCAACTCCTGTAGTAGACAATGTTGATACTTTTATTTCTTATGATTTAAAATCAAACATAGATGTCACTGGAATAAACACACCAACTGCTTTTGTTGATTTAATTAACAAAGAAAAACTAACTGCACAAGGACAAATAAAAACATTGTTTCTGGAAAAAAAAGTAGATGGTATTATGGGAAACCTAAGTTCCAAAGATTTTTTTACAATGATACAATCAACTGCACCTAGTACTTTGATTCGATCACTTTCATCTAATTTTCTTTTAGGTAAATACTTAGATTCTTCCTTAATCTCTGAAAACAAAGATTCCATATTTATAATTTTTCAGACAAATAATTATGATCAAACTTATGCTTCTATGTTGGATTGGGAGAAAACAATGTTGAATGATTTAAAATCTATTTTCGACATCAAGCTTCCAATCCCAAATGGTAAGGATGCTATCGTTCCAGAAAAACTATGGAGAGATGTAATAATAGATAATCGAGATGCTCGAGTGATCTATGGAGATAATGGGGAGGGTATACTATATTATGTTTTTGTAAACAAAAACAATCTATTAATAGCAAGTAATATTGAAACAATTAAGGAGATCGTCGAGAGATTAATAATAAAAAATACCCAACCATTATAAAGTTGTGGTTTGTGGTACAAATTGCTAATATATATTTATGTCAAACATTTATAAAACAAAATTAGAAGAAGAAAAGAAATTATTAGAGGATGAATTGGCCTCTATTGGACAAGTTGACAAAACAGGAGATTGGAAAGCAACTCCTGAAGACGAAACAAATATTCAAGAAGTTCAAGATGAAGCTGATATGGCAGAAAGATCAGAAGATTTTGAAGAACGTTCAAGTAAGCTTGATCCTCTCGAAGATAGATTAAATGATGTGAAGAAAGCTCTCGAGAAAATTGAAAATAATAATTATGGAGATTGTGAAATTTGTAAAGAAAAAATTGAAGAAGATCGACTTGAAGTAAACCCAGCAGCTAAAACATGCAAAGGTTGTATGGAAAAAATTATATAAAAACTAAAACCCCAAAATATTATTTTGGGGTTTTAAATTAATATGTCATTTTCAAGAATTTACTCAGCACAAACACATCTTTTAAAAGGAAAGATCGTCACAGTGGAAGTAGATATTACAAAGAAAACACTTCATTCTTTTACTTTGGTTGGTCTTCCCGATAAAGCTGTCGATGAATCAAAAGATAGAATGAGTTCAGCCTTAAAAAATTCGGGTTTTGAATCGCCCAAGAACCAAAACCAAAAAGTCGTTATCTCTCTTTCTCCTGCAGATCTTAAAAAAGAAGGACCCTATTTTGATTTAGCAATAGCATTATCTTATTTACTTTCTGCTGAAGAAATAGACTTTGACCCAGAAGGAAAAATATTTTTAGGAGAATTATCTTTAAATGGTGAGTTAAGGCCAATAAAAGGAGCTCTCCCTCTGACAGAAGCGGCTAAAAAATTTGGTTATGAAGAAATATTTTTACCAATAGAAAATGCTGAGGAAGCCGCTCTTGTAGAAGGAATAAAAATATACGGGGTAAATAATTTAAAGGAAGTAATAGACCACATTTGTATTCCAAAGAAAGATAAAAAAGGTAATCTTTTAGAAAAAGAAAAACCAAAACTTTCTCCTTTTCCAAAAACAGAAATTATTATAAAAGAAAAAATAAATGGAATAGATTTCAGAGATATAAAAGGGCAAGAAGGCGCAAAACGTGGACTTGAAATTGCCGCCGCAGGTGGTCACAACCTTGCAATGTCCGGACCTCCAGGAACAGGGAAAACAATGCTCGCTCGAGTCTTTTCACACATCTTACCAAACTTAGAAAAAGAAGATTGTTTAGAAATTACAGGGATACATTCTATTGTTGGGTTATTAGAAGACACAATAATTACAGAAGCCCCATTTCGTGCTCCTCATCATACTGCTAGTTATGTTTCAATGATTGGAGGTGGAGCAAACCCCAAACCAGGAGAAGTAACTCTCGCCCACAAGGGTGTTTTATTCCTCGACGAATTTCCTGAGTTTGAAAAAAGGGTTCTTGAGTCATTAAGACAACCATTGGAAGACAACATTGTTTCTATCTCACGGGCCCGAGGTTCAGCAATTTTCCCTTCAAATTTTATATTAATAGCAGCAATGAATCCGTGTCCTTGTGGGAATAAAGGCAATAAACAAAAAGAATGTATTTGTAAACCAATGGACTTAGATAGATATAAAAGAAAACTCTCGGGTCCAATAATGGATCGTATTGATATTTGGGTTACTGTTGGTAACGTCGACTATGAAAAACTTTCAGATGAAACAGAGAGTGGAGAAAAAACAATAACAATAAAAGAAAGAGTAGGGAAGGCTCGTGATATCCAAATAAAAAGATTTAAAAATTCTTCAAGAAAAATAAGTACAAATAGTGAAATGAATGTTAAAGATCTCAATATTTATGCTCCACTTGATGAAACAACCAAAAAACTTTTAAATCAAAGCGCCGAGAGACTTCAGCTCTCTGCCCGTGCTTACCACCGCACTATCAAACTCGCTCGTACCATCGCCGATCTTGAGGGGAGTGAAAATATTACTCAATCACATATTCTTGAGGCTCTCCAATACCGTCCTCGTGAAAATTAAAACTAAAAAACATGTTGGAAGTCGGACTTCCGCAGATTTCCCCTGAACCGGGTTTGGGGGAAGTTATATTTCTTTATCTAACCTTTTGGCTTCAGCCCATGAAAGCTCATAAATTTTTTTCATCGCATCGGCAATTTCAGTACTTTCAATAATAATTCCTAGTTGTTCTCGCCAAGAAGCAATCATTATTTTATTATTATATATATTTATTTCTGGATG
>CAILJY010000035.1 GCA_903834665.1 uncultured bacterium
AAAAAAATAAAACTAAAAAATCAGCGCGTCTTCCTACCTATATATCCCCTATTTCTTATGATCTAACCATACATCCAGATTTAGAGTCTTTTACTTTTTCTGGTAATGAAATTATAAAAATAAATATAAAAAAAGAAACAAATAAAATTATATTGCATAGCAAAGACATAGATATAAAAACAGCACATATAAGTAGCAAGCAGAAAGTAGTAAGTGGCAAGAAAAAAATAGAACAATTTGCTCAAAAAATCAACTACGACACAGAAAGTGAAACTGTGACCATAATTTTCAAAAACAAAATTAAAGGAGATTTTGATCTTCATCTTTCTTTCCTCGGTATAATTAATGAAAATTTAAGAGGATTTTATCGAAGTAAATATATATTAAATGGAGAAGAAAAATATCTTGCAACAACTCAATTTGAATCAACTGATGCTCGTCGCGCTTTTCCATGCTTCGACGAACCCGAGCATAAAGCAATATTTAAAGTATCTCTTATTATAGCTGACAAACATACTGCCATATCAAATACCCTCCCCGTAACAACCGTGGAACATAGTGCGGGATATAAAATTGTCTCATTTGCCCCATCGCCATGCATGTCGACATATTTACTGGCTTTTATTGTGGGAGAATTTGAATACGTGGAAGGAATAACGAAGCCTGCAAAGGAATTTTTATGGTCTGGCACCTCGTCCTCCCTCGTCCGAGGACCTAAAAATTCCTTTGCAGGCGAAGTGACTAATAAAAGAATTCGGGTTCGTGTTTTTACTACTCCCGGCAAAAAACACCAAGCAAAATTTGCTCTTGATGTCGCGATTAAATCTATTGAATTTTATAATGAATATTTTAATATTCCCTATCCACTTCCAACTCTTGATCTTATTGCAATACCAGATTTTGAAAGTGCAGCAATGGAAAATTGGGGTGCTGTAACATTTCGAGAAACTGCTATTTTGGTAGATGAAGAAAATTCTTCTTTATCAAATAAACAATGGGTAGCAATTGTTATTGCTCATGAACTTGCTCATCAATGGTTCGGAAATTTAGTTACAATGCGTTGGTGGACCGATCTATGGCTTAATGAGGGTTTTGCTTCTTATATGGAAAATTTTTGTATAGATAAAATATTCCCCGAATGGCACATTTGGAATCTATACGTAAGTGATAGATATGCACTTGCTCTTCGACTCGATGCTTTATCAAATTCACACCCAATTGAGATAAAAGTCAATCACCCTGATGAAATAAGTGAAATCTTTGATATGGTCTCTTATGCTAAAGGTTCAGCAATGATAAGACAATTGGCAGAATATATGGGTCACGAAAAATTCCGTGATGGGTTGAGACATTATCTCAAAAAACATAGCTATAAAAACACAGACACAAAAGATTTATGGGACTCATTTGAAAAAATAAGTAAAAAACCTATAAATAAAATGATGTCAGCTTGGACAAAAGAAACTGGTTACCCTCTTGTCACTCTTTCCCAAAAACTGGGCTCAAGAGAAGGTTGGATAATTGATCAAGAAAGATTTTTCTCAAGTAGAATAGAAGTTCTAAAATACAAAAATAATACTAATAAAAAAATATGGCCAATACCATTAAAATATGAAAGTGGTAATGATATTATAAATATTTTAATGACAAAAAAATCTGACATCCTAATCGGAAATTCAATTGGAAAAATAAATAAAGAAGAAGAGAGTTTCCTCCGAGTTAGATATGATGAAATAACACTAAATAAATTAGGGAAAGAAATAAGAGAAGATAAACTCTCTGTCTTAGACAGACTAGGTATAATTCGTGATTTATTTGCTCTTGCAGAAGGTGGTTATATTAGAACAGATGTCGCTTTACAATTTTCTTTAAATTATAAAAATGAAAAGGAATATATTGTGTGGACTGAAATTTCTAGTGGTATTAATAGAATTTATAATTTAATATCAAATGAAAATTTTGAAAATAAATATAAATCCTATGCTCTTTCATTATTCTCTCCTCTTGCAAAAGAAATAGGATTTGAAAAAATTAAAAATGAAAAACATTCTAATACTTTTTTAAGAAATTTGGCAATTTATCAAGCAGGATACTATGGAGATAAAAATATAATTAATAAAGCTATAAAATTATTTAAAAATCACAAAGAAATACCTATTGATGCAAATATTCGTACAACTATATACAGAATAGTGGCACAAAACGGCATTGAAAATAATTGGAAATTATTTGAAAAATTATATAAAGAAGAAACATTGCACGAAGAAAAAGACCGATTTGGGTACGCGCTTACATCATTTAATAATAAAAATTTAATTAAAAAAACTTTAGATTTTATAATGTCTAATGATGTAAAAGACCAAGATACCCCACACTTGCTTGCCTCAGTTTGGCAAAATAAAAAAGGACGTGAATTAACTTGGAATTTTGTTAAAAATAATTGGCATATTATTCTCAAAAAATATGGTGAAGGTGGACATTTCTTGTCTCGACTTCTTACCCCATTAGGAAACCATATTAATATAAAAGATTTAAATGATGCAAAAAAATTCTTTACCAAAAACTCAGCCCCAGGAGCCACACGAGCATTAGAACAAATCTATGAGAAAATAGAATCAAACATTGTTTGGATTCGTGATGATAAAAAAATAATCAAAAACTGGCTAGAAAAAAATTACTAATGAATAAAAAACTAAAAGGCATCCACAGGGAATGCCTTTTAAATTAATAAGTTTATTCAGACTAACAATCTACCATACCTTTACAAGAAGAGAAGGTCGGATTACTAAGACATATTTCCACATTTTTGATATTTGAAAATATTCTTTCAGGGAATATAATCATATCAATTATGTTACTCAATAAGTATGGCTCAGAAATCTCCATGATTGCATACCTGCGGGTCAATTCATCAAAATCTGGTTGAAATTTATCATTAAACTTTTTAAATGTATATTCAAGATAATCTGATAAATCTAAACAATTACCTTCATCTTTTTCAAGTAAATGTAAATTATAAAGAGCCTCAAAAATTTCTATTCTATTACACTGGTCATCTGTTTCTAACACAATACTAACAGAAATAGACATATTTGAATTTTTATACTTACCTTTTATTTTAATACTATAAGTATAAGCGAGTATTTCTCTGATTGATCTATTGGGGGTTTTAACAAAATAAACCTTTCCCTTACCCCAAAAAGGTTTATCAATAATAATTTTTTCTCCATTTTCAAGAATAATAATTCGAAACCATTCAGAAGAATATTCTTCAAATTCATCAGCCTCATAATTTCGTTTCCTGGTAATAAATTTACTGGAAACAAAATAAATTAAAATGATGTTCAGAACAAAAAGAATATTTATCAAATGATAAAATTTAGGTGCTGAAAAATCTTCTTGGTCTGGGGAAATAGCAAATATTATTGCCAGATATACCAAATTCAGTAAAATTCCAATAAAATTGTAAGCGATTGGATGTTCGCTAAAAAATAGAAAATAACCTTTTAAAGCTTTCATGATCTTAAGTTTTAATGTGAGTATTTATTTGGATATTACAATACTCTATAAACAAAGTCAATAAATTTAATGTATAAAAGTTTTACGGTGAATGGGTGTTTGCCCATGTTTTTTAATGGCTTCATAGTGAGCTTTAGTGCCGTAGCCAGCATGATGATCAAAACCATATTCTGGATACTTTTTTGAATAATTATTCATTACTCTATCTCGCGAAACTTTTGCAATTATAGAAGCAAGTGAGATTATTGGATGAAGCTCATCCCCACGAATAATTGTCTCTTGATTTATATATTCAGCTGGTGCGTGTAATCCCCCATCAAGAAAAATTTGGAACGAAGCAAGCGAAATAGAATCTTCTAAATTTTTATCCGTGTCGGAACCTTTTAGTTTATATGAAGCAAGATTGTTCAAATTCTGAATCGCGTCGGAGCCCTTTAGGGTAAAGCGTGAAGAATTTGAATAATCTTGCGAAATAATTTTATACAAACATTCATTTAAAGCTTTTTGGATACATTTTGCAATTCCAAATTTATCTATATTATCTGATGAGACAAAAGAGACTTCATAAGAGCATTTACCTTCGGTTTTTGCGACTTTCAAATATTCAAACCAAATTTCTCTTTGTTTTTTTGAAAGCTTTTTTGAATCACGAAGTGGTATTTTTAATTCCTCTTTAGCATTCTTAATTATTAATTCATAATTCATAATTGCGCATACAAATGCACACACCGCCACTGGTCCAGCTATCGGTCCCCGTCCTACTTCATCTATACCTATGATATATTTAACAGTCTTGTCCATATAGAGTAATAATACCTTATTTGTTATACTAATAAAATATGGAGAAATTAGAATCAAATTTCATACATCTTCACACTCATTCTCATTATTCTCTTTTAGATGGTCTATCCAAAATTCCTGATATGGTTAAAACGGCAAAAAAAAATGGTATGGATGCTATTGCAATTACTGATCATGGAAATATGTATGGAGCTATTGAATTATATAAAGAATGTCAAAAAGCTGGGATCAAAGCAATAATCGGAGTAGAAGCTTATATCGCTTTTCGTGGACGTAAAGATAAAGAGCCCGGGATAGATAATAAAAGAAGACATTTGACTTTGCTTGCTCGTAATAAACAAGGGTACAAAAATCTTATGCGTTTAGTAACTCTCGCCAACCTTGAGGGTTATTATTATAAACCACGAATGGACAAAGAAATACTTCGTGAATTTCATGAAGGCATTATTTGTATGTCTGGTTGTATGGGAAGTCAATTATCCCAAGCGATACTTGCGGGAAATGATGATAATGCTGAAGAAATTATAAAAGAACACCAAGATATATTTGGTAAAGAAAATTATTTTCTTGAAGTTCATTCTCATCCACATGTAGAAAATGATGAAAAACTTCGAAAAGGAATTATTGCTCTCGGTAAGAAATTTAATATCCCAGTTGTCGCAGGACAAGATTCACACTACTTATGCGTTGATGATTATGATGCTCACCATACTCTTCTCGCCGTAAATACCGGAGCTGATGTAAAAGATGCTGGAAATTTTGAATTCCCTGAAGATGATTTTTCTCTAATTGATGAAAAGACGGCAAAAAAATATTTCAAAGATATTCCAGAAGCTGTAACAAATACAAAAATGGTTGCTGATTTATGTGAAAATTATGATTTAGAATTAGGTACTGCTTATTTCCCTGATTTCCCTATTCCAGAAGGGACAACTGCCGATCAAGTCCTTCGTGAATTGGCATATAAAGGATTTGAAGAAAGAGAATTAGAACAAACAAAAGTTTATATCGACCGATTGGAATATGAACTTGGTATTATTAAACAAAAAGGTTATCCTGCATATTTCTTAGTAGTTTCTGATTTACTCCGTTATGCTCGCGAAAATGAAATATATACAAATATCAGAGGATCTGTCGCTGGGTCTTTAACTACTTATCTAATTGGTATTACAAAAGTTGATCCAATTGCTTATAAATTACCTTTTGAAAGATTTCTTAATCCTGAACGTCCATCATTGCCCGATATTGATATGGACTACGCCGATAACCGTCGTGATGAAATAATTGCATATGCAAAAAAGAAATATGGTGAAGATAAAGTTGCACAGATTGGAACATTTGGAACGATGATGGCTAAAGGCTCCATACGTGATGTTGCACGAGCACTTGGTTATCCATACAGTATTGGTGATCGAATATCTTCTATGGTGCCTCTAGGTTCGCAAGGAATGCCTATGACGATAGACCACGCAATCAAACTTGTTCCTGAATTAAAAGAAGCTTATAAAAATGAACCTGATACTAAAAAAATAATTGATCTTGCTCGCAAAATGGAAGGTTGTGTTCGTCATATTTCTGTCCATGCAGCGGGAGTTGTTATGGCTCCTCGTCCTTTATATGAATTTACCCCTATTCAATATGATCCTAAAGGAGGAAATATAATTACTCAATATGATATGTATAGTATTGAAGATGCGGGTCTTCCAAAATTCGACTTTTTGGGAATTAAAAACTTAGCAATACTCGCTCTTGCGGTAAAATTAGTCAAAAAAATACATAATATAGACATAGATATAGATCGCATAAACCTTGCAGACAAAAAAACTTTTGAAATGCTTGCTCGTGGAGAAACTATGGGATTATTCCAACTCAATGGATCAGGAATGACTCGTTATTTAAAAGAATTAAAACCTTCCACTATCCATGACATAAATGCGATGGTAGCTCTATACCGTCCTGGGCCGATGGAATCTATTCCTGAATATATTAAACGTAAACATAATCCAAATCTTATTACATACCTAGATCCAAGGCTTAAAGATATTCTTGACCAATCATATGGTGTTATAACATATCAAGATGATGTGATGATGACTGCGATCAAATTGGCGGGTTACTCTTGGCTTGAAGCGGATAAACTTCGTAAAGCTATGGGAAAGAAAATCCCTGCTGTTATGGAAGCTGAGAAAAGTAAACTCTTAGAAGGATTTATCAAAAATGGAATGAACCCTAAAAAAGCAAATGATTTTTGGCTACTCATCGAACCTTTCGCAGCTTATGGTTTTAACAAAGCTCATGCTGCAAGTTATGGACTTGTTGCTTATCAAACAGCTTATTTAAAAGCAAATCATCCAGTTGAATATATGACGGCTATTTTAACTTCTGAATCAGGTGATATTGAAAAAGTTGCCGAAATAGTTCATGAATGTGAAAAAATGAATATAAAAGTTTTACCACCTAATATAAATGAAAGTTTTGGTGGTTTTACTGTCATTAAAGGAAGTAATCATGATGTAGATAGATCAATTCGTTTTGGACTATACACAATCAAAAATTTAGGAACCGATATTGCGGACTCAATCATCGAAGAAAGAAAACAAAAAGGTAATTTTAAATCTTTAACTGACTTTTTTGAACGTATTAATCATAAAAATTTAAATAAAAAATCAGTGGAAGCATTAGCCAAATCTGGAGCTATGGATGATCTAGCTGAACGTAATATGATTATTGGTAATTTAGAAACATTACTTTCTTTTAATAAAGAAATAAAAGGAAATTCAAGTCAAGATTCACTCTTTGGGGCTATTGGTGGAGTTGAAGTAAAACTTTCTCTTATCCCTCAAGAAGAAGCTAATATTAAAGAAAAACTTACTTGGGAAAAAGATTTACTCGGACTTTATATCTCTGGACATCCTCTCAATGCTTATAAAGAAAAAATAGAAAAATTTGGTACTCTGATAAAAAAGATACGAGAAGAAGTGAAAGTTAATACTCCAGTCACTGTAGCTGCGATTATCGATGATGTCCGAGTTGTAACAACAAAAAATAATGCCCGTATGGCTTTTATAAAAATTTCTGATTTTACGGGATCAATAGACGCCGTAGTCTTCACAAAACTTTTTGAAACAACTAAAGATATACTTGTCGTTGATACAGTCATCGCTTTCTCTGGACGAGTCACTGAAAGAAATGGCGAAAAAAGCGTCATGATCGAGAGCTTAAAGAAAATTTAGTCAAACCAAAAAATACTATATAAATTATTTTTAGGATAAGCAAAATCACCCATTATTTTTACAAATGGTCTTTTCCATTTTGGAATATCTTTTATTGGATATGTTATATGAACCTCTGGATAAGATAACCTTAATTCATTAAAGGATTTAAATTTTTCTATTCTGACGATTGTCTTTTCAAAAATTGGTATTGTGTTTTTTATCCCCGTTCCTGATTTTTTGAATATAACAGTATCACCAACCTTAATATCCTTAAATTCAAAATATTCATCCTTTATTAATCTTGCCTCATAATTTTTCTGATTTTTTGAATGCTGAATATAATCTTTCAAATTTTGTTTTTTAAAACGAAAAGTATGAACAGTACCATCATAAACTGGATATTTCTTCATTATTAAGAAATAATTACTGAGTTTATTGAGAAATATCTCTTTATATTGAGGATTTTTAATTAACCAACCCGAAATATCTGTATATTTAATTCCATGGAAACCAAATTCTCCTTTCCATACAACAGATCTTTCATTCCCTTCCATAGCAAATTTTGATGCAACTTCCTCTGGTGCAAATTTCATTCCTTCCTTTTCTAAGTATGACCTAGCAAATCTTGATATATAAACATCTTCAGGATGAATACGAGCATTAATAGTTTTCCAATTATTACCCAGCCAATCAAGAAGCTTCTTACTTCTTAAGCTAAAACCACCATTCCCAACTCTGAGATTTCCTAAATGATACCAAGGAGAACCAATATAATCATATTTAAAAAATTGATCAGTCCAGGCGCTTGAGTTTAGAACAAACCCATCATATTGAAAAATTAGAGCAAATTCTGTATCAACGTATTTATGTAATTCTTTTATCATAAATTCCGAATATTGTTTTGTTGAATTTATTTTAGGTATATTGATTACACGAGGGTCATCACTTTGTATTGAAGTTAATAACTTAACCGCACCAAAAGAAATTTCTGACATAGAGATATCAGCAGCAAGTTGTAAACGTTTTAAATTTATACAATCTATACCTATTAAAGTTATATTAGTAAGCTCTTTCTTCATTTTTTTATTATACCAAATAATACAAACAAAAATGCCCCGGCCGAAGGCCGGGGCACTTTACTATTATTAAATTATTTCTTGTCCGTCATCCTGAATCATTTTCATGATTCTTGCTACTTCTTTAGGGTAGTTAGGAATAACAGAGTTATATTTTCTTAAAATTTGCAAGGTTGTTTTATCTTCATAGTGACGTGCAGTCTTTGGATTATTACCACCAAGACTAAGAGCAACAGTTTCAATAGAAGCATCTATTGATTCAAAACTGATTTTACATGAGCCCCATCCAAAAACACTATTAGGAACCTTTTTACATGCTTGTTTTCCTCCTGTGGATTCACGCATTGCAAT
>CAILJY010000036.1 GCA_903834665.1 uncultured bacterium
ATTATAAATAAAGATAAAGTAAGCGCCATTATAGGCATTGTCACATAACCAAATTCATATATATATCGGACTGCGCATGATACCCCCCCAGAAGCAGGATCAGCACAAGATAAGCCTTTTGTTCCCCCGGCCTCTACATAGATATGGTAGATAGAGGTTATAGATCCTAAAACTGCAAAAGCTATACTGAAATCCATAATTGAACGTTCTCTCTTATATAATTCCATTCCAAATAATATTAGTTGAGGATATAAGAAAATTCTTTGTATCCAACAAAGTTCACAAGGAGGATACCCAACAACATCAGAATAAAATAATGATAATAAAACAGCTCCTAACGCAACTAAAAATCCTAAATAAAATGTATATTTTTTAAAAAAAATAAGTACTTGGTTCTCATGATTACGATAAAAAATAAAATTCATCAAAATAAAAACAATAACAACTTGGAGAAAAATTGTTCCAAGAGATAATATCTTATTGATTATTTCTATATGGGCTATCATATTATTGTGGTAAAACACACATTGTTTTTTCTGCTAAAGTTTCAAGAGATAATCTACCAGAAATTTTTTCTCCATTAGCAAATATCCAAGTAGGAAAACCTTTAACCCCTGCATCTTTACATACAGGTAGTTGATCTTGTCCGTCGGGGGTTGAACATTCTACATAAGGAAGATATTTTTTTGAAGAACCAAAATCTTTTTTCTGATCTTGGCAGTGAGAACACCAAAATGCTCCATAAAATTTGGCTCCTGAAGAAGATAAACACTGAGCAAAATCATCTAATTTACCAGGTCCTTCTGGCTTAAAACTAAAATAAGCTCCTGCTCCCCCAATGATTATGACTACTAATACTATAAATATTATAAATTTTGTTTGTGTTGGCATTATTTTATTGTATCAAAAATTAAAGAGATTCCAAAGCCAAACAAATGGTCTTTTAAAATTAAAAATAATCTTAAAAATCATATTGTCAAAAGAATCATCATCAATCTTTTCACTAGCGATTAAAACATTTGCTATTAATGGATTTTTCTCTGTTTCTTCAAAAATGCCCTGTTTTTCAATTTCTTTATTTTGATAAATTTTTTTCTCAAGAACAATTAGTTTTTCTTCTTTTTTATCTTCAATTTTAATCAGATCATCTTTTATAATCTCATCTTTAATTTCATTAATAATTTTTTCTTCTATTACCTTATCCCCTTCATCTTCCACTTTATCAATATCTATTATTTTAACTTCTCTTTCAAAAGATTCTAATATATCATTCCATGATAACAAAAGAGCTGCAGGAACGGCATAAGCTGTAGCCCAAACACGATTATCAATACTATTTCCATCTAAACCACCATCAATTTGTTGTTTAGAAGCTAAATATTTTATAGAATTTTCAACTTCACTCAAATAAGAATTATTTTGTAATAATGCTTGGATAGCCCAACTAGTAGAAAAAGGATTTTCAAAACTACCATCATTTTGTTGTAAATTTATTAAATAATCCTCTGCTTTAAAAATTGCGTCCGAGACCCCCTCAACACTATTAAAATTTTTTAATGCTATTAAAGAAGCGGCTGTCATGTCTACACTCCCCCAAGACCCATCTGTTGATTGTTTAGATATTATATATGAGATCGTCTTTAATATTATTTCATCATTTTCATCATATCCAACCTTATCTAAAACAATAATCCCAAAAATATCATCATTAAATAAATTACTTTCCCCTATTTGTTCTCCATCAAAAGAATCAACAATATTTTTTATATAATCAGTATCGGTTCCAGAATATGGGTTTATGCCTAAAGACATCAAAGCCATCGCATGACGCTCATAATCAGTGATACTTGAAGCCTTAAAATCTTCATTTTCTAAAAAAACACGAAGATCAGAAATTAAATCCTTGGCATCAATACCCGCTTTTGATATCCCAATAGCAACCCAATCAGTATAAAGAGAATCTCCAAAAGATCCATCATCTTTTTGATTTAAAGACAAAAATGAAACTGCTGATGAAATTAAAAACTGGTCTGATGAATTATTGTGGGAGCTTCCTCCTCCCCCTCCATCATTATTTTCTAACTCAACCTCTTCTTCATTTTGATTTCGATCTACTGGATTTATTGTTACCAGAGGGCTATCAATAAAATTGGCTTTCTTTCCATTAACAATAAGTTGATCTGTATTTAAAATTACAAATTTATATTCCCCATTTTCATCAGTATCAAAAGAATTGTCATTAATAAAAACACTAGAAGATGGGGCGGGTTTCCAAACTGGATTCCAAGAATTATCTAAACCTAATTCTTTCAAACTAATAATTATTTCTTCATTAATATTTGGATTCAAATTATTAACAGAAAGACTCAATGGATTGGTATTGTAATAAAATAAAATTTCATCACCCTCATTTACTTCATATTGTTTAGCAGAAAGATTATAAGAACTATTTGGATTCGTATTATCAATATTCAAATTTGATAACCACATCCAATATAAATTAGTGGTAAAATCATTTGAAAAATCACCAATAGAATTGATCCATAATCCGGACCAATCACTTGAAATACCAGATTGGGCTAAAGCACAATATGGGGTTATTTTTATAACTCCATCACCCTCACTATCACAAGGATTTACTAATATATCACTATCATATAATACTTCTGATCCGGAAATAATCTTTAGATTAATATTTATAGGATTTATAACTGGTACTTCTGGAACAATAATTTCTGGTAATAAATCCTCTGCAAAAATAAAATTTGCTTGAGAAAAAATTAAAAAGAAAG
>CAILJY010000037.1 GCA_903834665.1 uncultured bacterium
AAATATATTCTGTATTAAAAGAAACATTTCTCTGTTCTGGTTTTTTATTATAAATATCAACAACTTCTTCAAAATAAGCATCTGGGCACATTTCTAAAATAAGAGCTGATATCTCATCCATGGCTTTATCACAAATAACCGGAGAAAGATCATTCTCATACCTTTTTGAAGCATCTGTTTGAATACCTAGTCTTCTAGCAGTTTTACGGATAGAAACAGCATCAAAACTAGCAACTTCTATTAAAATTTCTGTCGTTTCATCATTAATCCCTGAATTTAAACCACCTTTTACCCCAGCAATAGCAAGATTATTTACCCCATCCGTAATTACTATATCTCTGTCTTTCAATTTAGCTTTTAATTTTTCAGAACCAACTAAATCTAATTCATCTCCATCTTTGGCAATTTTAACAACTATTTTCTCAGACTTTAATTTATTTAAATCAAAAGAATGAATTGGCTGACCAATATCAAATAAAACTATATTCGTCGCATCAACTATATTATTTATACTTCTTTGTCCAAGACTTTCTAAATACCTAACTACCCAATCTGGTGATGGGGCAATTTTTATTCCTCTTACAATTCTTCCTAAATAACGATGACAAGAAGGTGTTTGTATTTCTATTCGTAAATTAGTTTTATTGCCTTCAATCTTTTTATATTCATTCTCTGCCACTTTTAATCCAAGTAACCCTGCAATTTCATAAGCTACTCCTCTATGAGAAAGTAAATCGTGAGCTCTATCTGGAAGAATTTTTAAATCAAAAATAAAATCGCCATTTGATAATTCCTCAACATTTTCTATTTCGCAGAGATTAAAAGTAATAAGCTCTGTAAGCTTACCAACACTTGGGATTTCAGGAATATATGACTTTAACCATTTATAAGAAATTAACATAAATTAAAATTGATTAATTCTTAAATCACCTTGGTAAGAAAACCTTACATCTGGAATTCTAAGTTTCATCATCATTAGTCTGTCGAGCCCCATACCAAAAGCGAAACCCTGATATTTATTCCCATCAATACCGCAATTATTTAAAACATTTGGATGAACCATACCAGCTCCAAGAAGTTCTATCCATTTATCCCCCCTCTTCAAATCTATTTCAAAACCAGGTTCAACAAATGGAAAGAAGCTCGGTCTTAAACGGACATCTACTTCTTCCCCTGTAAAAAATCTTTTAAAAAATTCTAAAAGTACTCCCTTCATATTTGCAACTGAAATATTTTCTCCTATAACAAGTCCTTCTATTTGGTAAAACTGCATTTCATGAGTTGCATCTGTTGACTCATTGCGAAAAACTTTACCAGGTACAGCAATAGCAAATGGTGGATTACCACCTTCTTTTATTAGATTTTCCATAAATCTTATCTGTGTATTAGAAGTATGCGTTCGGAGAACCATCCCCTCTTGTCCTTTAATAAAAAAAGTATCTTGCATATCACGAGCGGGATGATCTTTAGGTACATTGAGTGCATCAAAATTATGCCATTCATCCTCAAACTCTGGTCCTATTTGAACAGAAAAACCTAATTCCTTAAATATAGAAACTGCCTCATTCATAATAAGGGTCAGTGGATGTAAACTTCCTTTTTTATATTCCTGCATTTATAAAATATAACACTTTCATCCACTTTTTCAAAACGTAAATAGGACACTAATTTATATGTTGATTTTTACAAATTGATCTTAAAAAAGTAACAACATATTTTTATTAATAATCAATACTTGGGAGCTGAGCTCCCAAGTGGTTATTCTAAACAAACTTTATTGAAATCTTTCATTTCTTCTTTTCTTTTTTGAATAATTGGTAAAATCTCAAAACAATATTTTGAAAAATCTTTTGATGTTTTAAATTGACCTAATATTATATCTTTTTTACATATTACTCTCCCTGTTTTACTCAAATATTCTTTAAAACTTGAAAACGGTAAATCTAATAACCATGATTGATTCATTCCCTTATGAACTTTATCATTTAAATTTACATATACACTCAAATGAAGTAAATATTCATTGGATGAAATATATTTTGCTTTATATCTCCCCTGGAATAAACATCCCGATCTTTTATTTTTTTCATTAAAATAGTTAGTATACCCCGTAGAAAGACGATGCATAAACTTAGTTATACCATCATCACTAATTTGTTCTAAAATGAAATGAAAATGATTCTGATTCAAACAATAAGCTACAATATTAACCAACTTCTTGGGAGCTGAGCTCCCAAGTTTAATCTTATTTTTCTTTTTAAAAGAATTTTCATATAGACTACCAATATTATCAACTGAATTAAATTCATCTAAACATTTTAAAAACCTCCAAAGATCTTCTTTATCTAAAAAAATATCTCTTTTGTCAGTTCCCCTGTTATAGATATGATAATATTCTTTATTAACAAATTTTAAATTTCTCATAAAAATTCAATTATTCATTAACTTGGGAGCTGAGCTCCCAAGTGGTTATTGTTTAAACAAACGTTTAGATATTTTACAATATTCACATCCATGAGACTTACCTCCGTATGATTTAAAATGGCATTTATTTAAAACCCAAGATCCAGAAACTAAAGATTCATCGTAATTTTTTATGTCTCTTTTTAATAGATCTATCTGTTCTTTAGTTATTTCCGTCTGATATATAGAATTTTTATCATCTTTATTTTCTTCTAAAAATAGTAATCGTGAATTTAATACTCGAACATTATCATCACTACTTTCTAAAAGATAAGAATACATTGTGAGTTGCCTCATTAAGTCTGACATTCTTCCCTCCTCGTCAATTTTTTCAATCATATTTTTAGTCTTAGAACTACCTGTTTTAAAATCAGTTACTATAATACCTTTTCTATCCCCAATAGAATCCACAACATATTCGGTTAGATCTATTTTCCCATACATAACTAAATGAGGAAAATTCTTTTTATCAACAAATGAAATAGAGCGTTCTGATTTAAATTCGGAACTCATAATAGAATAATAATTTTTAATCCAATTATTAATAATATCATAAGCCTCATTACAAAGACGCCTAAGATCATTTTCATTTATGATTCCTTGCTCTTGAAAATCTTGATCTATCTTTGCTCTTAAATCACTTTCACTTTTGATCTCTTTTGATTTTAAAATAAATTCAATAGAAGAATGAACAACTGTCCCCAAAGCAAGATGAATCCCTTTTGTCTCTGGTAATCTCAAAAAATTTCTAAAATACCATTTCCATGGACATTCAAAAAAATTATTTAGCATTGAGACAGATATTTTAGTATCCTTATAATTATCATTAACCAACTTTTTTATATCAGAAATAATATCATTATCTTTTTTCTTCATAAAACTAATATAAGTTTCTACTCCTTGATCTATTATTTCTTTTTCTGTTTGGATTGCATTCTTTTTTATAAAATGAATATCACCCAACTCATTGATTATAGAAGCCAATTCCATCGAATTACCAGTATAACTTTCTCTCGAATATGACAAGATACAAAATTCTTTTGCTCGAGTTATTGCAACATAAAGTTCTCTTTTTGCTTCTTCTATGCTCCTCTTATTTATATGTTCTTTTATCTTTTCAGGTAAAGTAAAGCCACCTTTTTTCTCAGACATTAAAGTCTCTTCATTCATATGAGCGATCCAAACACATTCATATTCAAGACCTTTTGATTTATGAAGAGTCATCACTGAAATACCATTATTATTCCCCAATTTAGCCAGCTCAATATGAGTTCCATAAGATTCTAGTCTATTTAAATATTCAAGAAAATCGGCTAAACTAGCTTTTTTATTTTTTTCTTCATAAAGCATAGCAATATGAATAAAACTTCGAATAACCTCAACTCTAGTTAACAAATCATCATTATCTTTTGCTGTTTTTACTAATAATTCATATCCAATCTTATTTATAATTTGGCTAGGTTTTTCTCCAGATAAATTATTAATAAATTCTTTCAAAAGATTCCCCCATTTTGATATGGGCTCAATTTGTTTAAATAAATCATCAGCTTGTCCATAAGAAATTAATTCTTCCAAAGTTAATTTCTCAGCTTTAATTTTTCTTAAAAAACTATGAGCCATCAAATATGGGACTCCACTAGTACTATCTAATAAAGTTTTTGAAAGTAAAATCGAATCAGATGGATTTACCGTCAAGCCCAATACTCTGCGTAAATAGTCACCTTCAACAACAGAAAAAAGTGAAACATTATCTAATGAAGCGACAGGCAAATCCATATCAGAAAGAATCTGAATAGCCTGTCTTACGTTGTAGTTTTTAGGGACTAAAAGAGCGCATTCGTTTGGATTCATTCCTTCTTTTATTTTTTGTTTAAAATAGATCCCAGCTCCAATTATTTCATCTCGAGGATAAGAATACTGATTAAGCATTATTTTATTATCACCATCTCTATTACTATTCAATTTATCCGAAGCAATAGAACTTTTAAGTAAATCATCCGCCACAGATAATATTGGATTAGTTGAACGATAATTTTCTGTCAAAATAATCAATTTAGCTTTCCCAAAAATATGAGAAAATTCCTCAAAATAAGATAATGACGCCCCAGAAAAAGCATAAATAAGCTGTCTATCATCCCCTACCACAAAAATATTTGGCTTTTCAAGTCCACACCAAATAGCTTTCAAAAAATCATTTTGTATGCCACTCGAATCTTGATGCTCGTCAACTAAAACATATAAATAATTCTCTCTAATATCATCTCTCACTGTATCAAATTCTTCTACTAATTTGAGACAATATTCTAAAACATCATCATAATCAATTAAAAACATCTTCTTTTTGTTCTCCTCATACAAACGATAAAATTCTACAACTTCACGAGTGCGGTTCAATTGATCAATCTTTTTTTCTATTTCTTTTTTTAATTGACCCTTACTTTCTCCCCTAGAAGATAAACTATCAGGATCTTCTTTTAAATTTTTAATATCTTCTTCAATAAAAGATAAAAAACTCGAGGATGAAATTCTTTCACGTTTTAATATTGAAATTAATTGTTTTAAATCATTAAAATACATCGATGGGTTACCTCTCGGGCTTATATATTTCCAATCATGATTATTAAATATCGCATCAATAATAAATATTGCTTCATCATCAGATAAAAGCTTAGGGATTTGAGGAAAATCGAGAAGTTCATAATTCTTTTCAATGAGATTATAAGCAAAACTATGAAAAGTAGATATTGATACTTCTTTAGCTCTTACTCCAATATATTTTTCTAATCTTTCTCTCATTGCCGAGACTCCAGAGTTTGTAAAAGTTAAACACAAAATACTATCTGGGCTAGTATCAGTCTTCTCAAGAATGTTTCCGATACGAAGTGAAAGTATTTGAGTTTTACCTGTCCCAGGGCCTGCTACCACCATTACAGGGCCATCTAAAGCCTCTATTGCCTCAAATTGAGCCTTATTTAAACTATTTAAAGCTTTCTCAAATAAAATATTATTCATTATCCAATATGGTTAATTTTAAATCTTCACCCCACTCAACTCTTTTTATATCAAAACAACTTTTAAATAATTTTAATAAAACATAATTCATTCTAGCTGGATCACTAGATGTATAAATATCTACACAGCCAGAATTATCTAACAATTTTTCATTAGCTAAATTATTTTCTTCTAGTACTCGAGATACTTGTCGAACCACGGCTTCTGTCGGATCAATAACATTAATTTTTTCACCCAAAATTTCTTTCATTTTGGATATAGCAAATGGATAATGAGTGCATCCCAAAACAATAGTATCAACACCTTTTTCTATCATAGGCAAAAGAGCTTTTTCTAAAATTAAATGCGTTTCAGAAGAATCCAAATCACCATCTTCAATTTTTTTAACTAATCCAGGACATGTATCTTTAAATATTTCAACATCATGAGCGAACCTTTCAACAACAGAATTATATAATTCTCCTTGAAAAGTTGCTGGTGTAGCCAGAACCCCAACTTTTTTTGTATTTGTTATCTCAACTGCAGGCTTGATAGCAGGCTCCATTCCAACAAAAAGTATCTTTGGAAATTTATCTCGAAGATATTTCAAAGATGCAGCAGAAGCAGTATTGCAAGCGATCACAATAATATTACATCCTTTATTTATTAAAAAATTAGTAATAGCCTCAGAAAAAGATCTGATTTCTTCTATTGATCTTGATCCATAAGGCACATGCCCTTGATCACCAAAAAAGATATAATCATATCCAGGTAATTCATCTTGTAAATTTTTTAATATCCATAACCCTCCAACACCAGAATCAAAAACTCCAATTTTTGTCATATATCCATTATAACATTAATTATTTTTGAAGATAAGCTAGCCAATAATCACGCTTATATATACGGTTATTAAAAGTTGTATAGCTGGTTTTCTTTTCTAATTTCAAAATTTTAAAATACTTATTATATGTTTTTATAAAATCTTCTCGAGAAAATACTCTTTCTGTTAAACCAATCTCTTTTATTATATAAGTATCATATTCTTTACCGGGAGAAATTTTTAATAAATTTTTAACATTTTTATTCCCATCTTTTGCTAAAGCTCTCACAAAAAAATATCCACCATTTTTTAGAACTCTGTTTACTTCATTTAAATAAATATCTCTTCCTGCCTCATCAAGAGAATTAGAACTTGTCACATCTAAAACTAAATCAATAGAATTATTTTCTATTTCATAATTATTCCCAATATCCCCCATTTTATAATCAACTACAACCCCTAAATTTTTTGCTCTAGTTTTGGCCAAATCAATAGCTGTTTTTGAAATTTCAATTCCAATAACATTATTGGATCTTTCTGCTAGATAATTTGAATTTCTCCCTGTTCCACAACCAAGATCTAAAATATTTTTATCTTCTATTTTGTATTTTTGTTCTTTTTTAAGAAATTTCAAAAATCTCAAGGTATCTGCTTGTGGTCCATCATTTTTAGTTACAAAAAGTGGGTTCCTATATTCTTTTTCCCATGTATTTCCTTGATGAGACATTTTAATCTAATTCTCTCTATTTTTAATAATTAATTCTTCTTCTGGGTTTTCTAATTTGAGATTTTCAATTACTAAATTGGCAACATATTCTGTTTCCATAAATTTTTCATATTTCTCTGGTTTTTTGTCTCCAAAAATATCAGTTTTCATCGCCCCTGGATATACTGACAAGATAGTAATATCTTTATTTTCTTTTCTTATTGACTCCGTAAGTCCTCTTACTGCCCATTTACTTGAACTATAGAGAGAACTAGTAGGTGTCCCAGCTAAAGCACTATCAGAAATAATATTAATTATAATCCCTGTATTATTTTTCTTCATTTCTCGTAAGGCAACACGAACCCCATTGATTGTTCCCATAACATTCACTTCAAACATTTTTCTAACTTTAGACATATCAAAATTTTCAACAAAATCATGCGGTAACCAAATACCTGCATTATTTATCCAAATATCAATATCTCCAAATTTGTCTAATACATTATTTAAGAGATTAGTTAATTCTTCTTCTTTAGTGACATCAGCACAAATCCCCATAGCTCCTATCTCATTTGCTACTTCTTTTATTTCTGTCTCATTATTAGAATTTATAACAACATTTGAGCCATTTTCGATAAAAAGTTTTGCTAATGTTTTACCAAATCCTTTTGACCCTCCAGTTATAACAATTACTTTATTTTTAAGATTCATAATGAATATTTTAACATATATTTAAATAAACAACATCCGCTAATTTAATTGTAAAAATGGCATACAAAATGTTATTATAAAAGGCATGTCACTCCGTAATTTAACTAAAAAAGATTGGATTTATATCATTTCTTTTTTTGTATTAATTTTTATTATATATGGATATTCATTATCTGGTGATTTTGTTTTTGATGATAGAAATATTATAGAAAATGAAACACTTCTCTCCTCTTTAAAAAATATAGGGCAAGTAGCAATACACCCATTTTGGAATACGGAAGCTAGCCTCTACCGACCTACTACTCTACTTAGTTATACTTTTAATTTTATCTTTTTTGGTCATGGCCCAGCTGGTTTTCATTTTATAAATCTAGTCTTATACTCTATCGTTTGTTCTCTTGTATATTTATTAATTAAAAGACTCTGGAAGAATGATCATCTTGCTTTTTTTACTGCTTTAATATTCTTAATTTTACCAATCCACACCGAAGTAATAGCAAATATTTCAGGGAGAGGAGAAATACTAGCATTACTTTTTTCTTTACTCACACTGTTTGAATTCACAACAGATAAGAAAATTAATTTCTGGCGGGCCGGTCTTTGGATGTTACTGGCTATTGGGAGTAAAGAGATAGCAATAGCTATAATTCCAATAATTTTTGTTCTTTTATATATAAAAGAACAAAAATTAAATCTAGAAATGGTCAAAAAATATTTTATAAGTATTTCATCTGTGACTATTGCTGTTTTATTTTATTTCTTCCTCCGCTTCTTTTCATTGGGACCATTAAATATCTTGGGGGTAAAAACCAGTTTGGTTGAAAATCCATTAATTTTTACAGATACAATACCAAGAATATTAACCTCATTTAAAATATTATGGATGTATGTTTCAAAAACTTTTTGGCCAATAAACCTATGCTCTGATTATTCTTTCAATCAAATACCGATCATCCATAATTATTTAGATTTTGGAACTATTATGGGGATTTTTATCTTCTTTATTTCTATTTCGTTTATATTTATTTATATAAAAAAGAAACCTATAATATCTCTTTCTTTAAGTATTTTTATCTTCAGCTTTTTACCAATTTCAAATATCATCTTCCCTATTGGAACTATTATGGGAGAAAGATTATTCTTCTTTCCTTCTTTAGGGTGTAGGAACTTCTAGTGATTGAACTTTGTGTATATCATTTCCA
>CAILJY010000038.1 GCA_903834665.1 uncultured bacterium
ACACCAATTGTTTTAGTTGATAATTTAATAAAAGAAGGAGAAATAAATTTTTCAACGGAAGAAATTATTATTTTGAATGATTCAGAAACAGTTTTTATTTTAATTGAAGACAAAATACTTGCTCCTGATATTAAAAAATATAAGAAGAATGCAATAATTGAAGATTTTGTTTTAAAAGAGGTTAAGTCAACGCCGAAGATAAATGCTTTTAGTATTGCTGATTCATATTCAGCCAAAGACAAAATTAAAACATGGGTTTTATATAGAGAAGCAATATTAAGAGGTGTCTCTCCTGAAGAAATATCTGGTATTATTTTTTGGAAAATAAAAACAATGATACTTTCTGGAACTAAACTTTTTACCAAGGACGAACTTACAAAAAATTCAAGTATTCTTGTTTCAATTTATCATGATTCCCATAGAGGGGAGAGTGATTTTGTTATCGGACTTGAACAATTTATTTTATCTTCACTTTCAAAATAAAAAAAGAAAAGGCCTAGGAGTCAGCACTCGTTTTATCGAGGGTTGGCTCCTGGGCCTTTTAGCTTTTAGAAACAAAAGAACTATCTCACTAATAATAATGTGAGTACAATGTGCTAATTATATTTATATAAATCTTTTTATTTAAAACCCTTCTCGTAGGGTGAACGTAAAAAAGATTATTACAAAGAAACTTGTGTTTATTATAGCTTAAAAAACAAATTTAACCAAGTTGGCTGTGGACAACTAAGCACATGTTAACAACGGGATATTGATTTTAAAGCGCAAATGTGGTATTTTTGATAAATCGTGTTGTTTTTATCCGCTCGTAGCTCAGTCGGTAGAGCAGCTCCCTTTTAAGGAGATGGTCGTAGGTTCGATTCCTACCGAGCGGACAATTATAAAAGCCTTAATTTATTTAAGGCTTTTATAATTGTCCGCTCAAGTTTATTCTTTATGGATTAAAATTTAAAGATATTTGTAGTGTTAGACACTAGACAAGCCTGTATGTATTTGTGGTATAATATATAACATGATCAATCAGGACATAGTTGATTTTATTGAAAAAAAATTAGAATTAGGTTTTAATAGAAAAATTATAACTGATAAGCTTTTGGTGAATAATTGGACAGAGAAAGAAATAAATGAAGCTTTTGATGCTATCTTTTTGAAAGTCCATTATCCTTCTTATTTAGAAAAAAAACTAGAGATCAAAAAAGATGAAAATATAAAATATGCTGGATTTTGGATAAGATTCATCTCCAATTATGTTGATATGATAATTCTATTGATTACATGGTTGTTGGTAGGATTTATTTTTAATATTATTTCTTTAAAAATAGAAATTTTTAAAGAAATAAATTTTATTTACCCAATAATATTTGGAGTTGTTTTGTTTATCTTTTATTTTGTTTTTATGACTTATAAATATCAAGATACATTAGGGAAAAGAATAATTGGGATTAGGGTTGTCCCTAGTAATGGGGGAAGGGTAACTTTTTTACAAGTAATTATCCGAGAAATAATCGGAAAGATCCTATCAACAGTATTTTTATGCTTAGGTTATATCATCGCTGGTTTTACAAAAAATAAACAAGCATTACACGATATGATAGCTAAGACGGTTGTTGTTTATAATAATCCAGATAAGGGTAAATCAGCGGGGATTATTGTTTTTATAGTTTTCACAATGTTTGTAATCTCTATTATTTTATCAATTTTCATAATATTTGGATTGATTAATTTAAAAGATAGTATAAGTATTATACA
>CAILJY010000039.1 GCA_903834665.1 uncultured bacterium
ATATTAAAGACAAAATGTCAAGTAAAATATACAATAATATAGTAATTATTATTTTTACGATTTTAAACCATCAACTCTTTCGAAGAAGGGTTAAGGGCTTAAAAAAGTCCAGAAACTACATATTTCTACATAGTTCCTGACTTAATTTTACTTTTATAAGGTACAATTTTTACGGACCTGTGGGATCCGTAGGGACAAATGGAACACTCGGTACTTTATTGTCACCATTTTTATTTAAAATAGCGTACAACAATGCAGCAGTTCCTACCACTCCAACACCGATTCCTCCAAATGTTGCAACTTTTAACCAGTTGACAACTTTTTTATTTCTCGGAACCTCAACTAAGTTGGACGGTTCGGAAGATTTAAATTCTCTGGAAGCAGATCCTAGATCCTTTGGAGGAGAAAAAGGTATCTCCTTTTCTTTGAAAAGATCATCTTGTTTAGAAGGACTCAAGGAAATATCAATATCTCTCCTTTGGGGTGAAGATTGTTTTTTTATCCTTATCACTTTCGCAATAAGAATATTCCCACAATCTCCTTTGATTAAGGGAATTGCATAACTCCCAACCCTTAAAACCCAAACGAACATGGTCTTCTCATGCCCTCTACTCGGATCCATTTTTTGGGTTTTTGGATCATATCCAGAATTTTTATATTCTTCTTCTTCGAAATAAACTTCTTCTAGAAAGAGGTGATTAAAAATCCAGTCTATGTTCTCACTAGAAATATCCAATGTATCTGATAGTGCTTTACCCACAACGTCGGCAAGATAACTACGATAAGCATAGCCCCTCGCTGATTCTTCCAAGGCTAAACTTTTAAGTTCCTCTTTGGAAGGATTTGTGTACTGGAATACGGGTCCAGTCTGCCCGTTTGATATCAGCCATATCGTGGCTAATACCAAAATCATTACTGATTTTTTCATAACTTTATTATTTTATTTTTTTATAGTTTTTATTTTCCGCCCCAAAAAAGCAAAAAGCTTTTCCGTATTTCGGATAGAAAAACTAGGTTTAACATTTAATCGAATAGTATCATAATAGGTATGATGTGTCAAGTATTAACCACACTATTTATAATATATAATAAGGCAATATGACCGTTCAATTTGATGATGAAAAACAGAAGAAAAACCTAGAAGATTTAAGGAAACAGGAGGAAGAAGACTTAGTTCAAATGTTGGCAGAAGCACGATATGGTGTACAGCCAATAAACTTACAAAGCATGGTGATCGACAATAATGCTCTTCGTTCTATATCAGAAAAAGAAGCTATCTCTCTTGAGATTGCCCCCTTTAAGCTTGTTGGAAGAAATATTCATATTGCTGTTCGTTCTCCTCAACCAGAAAAATTAGAAAGTTTAACAACCTATTTTACGAGCCACGAATTCACTCCGCATTTTTATATGGCATCACTTGCGAGCTTAGAAAAAGCCTGGGAAAGATATAAAGAAATCTCTTATGCCTCAGAATCAAAAATGGGGACCGTCACAATATCAGGAGATGCTCTCAAAAAAATAATGGTGGGTATAAATAATATTGAGGATATTAAAAAAGCAATTTCAGAAATAGAAAAAGATAAAACACACACAACTTCTCATATACTAGAATTGGTTTTAGCAGGAGCTATTGCTATAGATGCTTCAGACATACACTTTGAACCAGAAGAAAATACAATTCGTCTAAGGTTCCGTTTAGACGGAGTTCTGCACGAGGTTATGGAGCTTCCTCCTTTTGTCCACAAATTTATAAATTCAAGAATCAAACTTATTTCTGGTTTAAAAATTACAAACTCCTCTATCGCCCAAGATGGAAGGTTTAGTATTTTTCTTGATGAAAACGAAATCAATCTTCGTGTTTCTATAATGCCTGGAGCTTATGGTGAATCTATTGTTTTACGTATACTTAATCCTAAATCAATTAGAGTAAAATTAGAAGATATGGGAATAGAACCAAATTTATACCAAATCTTCATGGATGAAATTAAAAAACCCAATGGACTTATTTTGCTTACAGGGCCAACAGGTTCCGGTAAAACAACAACTCTTTATTCTTTCCTTCAAAAAATATATTCAGAGGAAGTTAAAATAATCACAATCGAAGATCCTATTGAATATCATTTACCAGGAATTTCTCAAACTCAAACAGATAGTGAAAAGGGTTACACCTTCCTAGAAGGTTTACGCTCCGCTCTTCGTCAAGATCCAGATGTAATAATGGTTGGAGAAATCCGTGATAGTGAAACCGCCAAAACTGCTGTAGAATCAGCCTTAACTGG
>CAILJY010000040.1 GCA_903834665.1 uncultured bacterium
AATAATTATTATATTGTTTTCGACTTCAATATTATTACTTTTATGGGTAATTGGAAATATGAGAAGTAGGGTTCCATTTGTGACTGCTTCAAACAGTGTTTTGAAAGACATTAAAGAAGCTTTTTCTCTTACTAACAGTAGCATTGTTTATGATTTGGGTTGTGGGGATGGAAGAATTTTATTTTATTTATCCTCATTTTACCCAAAAGCAAAATATATTGGGATTGAACATAGTTTATTTCCATTTATTTTGGCACGATTAGGTTCTTTTCTTAATAAAAAAAAGACTGGTAATAATGTTGAAATTTTACAATCTGATTTTTTTAAAAAAGATTTATCTGATGCGACCCATATTTTTACATATTTATATCCAAACATAATGGATGAATTACTTTCAAAATTTGAAAAAGAATTTAAACCGGGGACAGAGCTAGTTTCACTTTCTTTTAAATTTACAAATAAAGTCCCTATTAGAGAGATAGATCTTGAAAGAAGTAAATATAAACTTGGACGCAAGTTATATGTTTACCAATTTTAAATGCAAATGATATAATAATTAATATGACAACACTGGAACTTATCTCTTATATAGAAAAACAAATACAAAATAATATATCTAAAGATATAATAATATCTAAATTAACTATGGCGGGGTGGAGGATAGAAGATATTAATGAAGGTTTTTCTATTTTTGAATCAAAGTCAAAAACGATAAATGCTTCTATTCAAACTGAAGTCCAAACGGAACAAGATATTAAAGAAATTCCAAAAATTGAAAGTGTAAAAATATGGACACCCATGAACGTCCCTATAGTTGAAAACAAAAATAAAGAAGAATTAATTCCAAATCTTATTCCAAAAGAATTTGTTGATCCTGTTGTTATAACTCCTGTCGTTTCTCCAATTACTGTCGCTGTTCCTGTTTTGGAAGAAAAAAAGATACCAGTTAAAATTGATACTATAAGTAGTGTTTCAGATGAACAGCCCAAAAGTTATCAAATTAGTGATTTACCAAAGATCGCGATGCTTTCATCTTATAAAAAAGACTTGATGTCTGTTAGTAGTGTGGAGACAAAGGAAGTTGATATAAAAAAGGGGAAGAAAAGTAAATGGGTTGTTATTATTTTGGTATTATTTGTTGTGGGTTTAATTATTTGGTTGTTTCTTGGTGGTTATATAGATGTTAAAAATATAAATTTACCTTTTATAAAAGAAGATCCTAAGCTTTTATTGCTTGATAATTCTAAAAACCTCTCTTCTTTAAAATCATATAAAACAGAAACTAATATTGAAATAATTTTCCCTTCCTTTTTTAATATAAGCGCTGGTCTTATGAGTGGAGAAGCAGTTTCTTCTAGTGAAAAAGATAATATTTCTATTAATACTCTTGGAATTATAAATCAAAATAATAATGATTTACTATCTGATAATTTTGTGACGGTCAAAGGTTCTATCTTACCAGATTATATTACGACTGATATAAAAAATAACGGTTCTGATTTGTTTGTATCAGTTCCTGATTTAAGTCAAATCCTTGGAGACAATGCCCCCAAATCTTCTGTTATTAAAATAAATGAAGCACAATTTGAGTTGATTCCTTCTTTGTTTTCAGAAAAAATTGGAAATCAACTTCAGAAAATAAATTTTTATAATATTCTATCAAGTGGGATGTCATCATATATTAACAATGAGACCCTTAATATTTATGATGAATTTATAAATAATGCTGATATTTCTGAAAAAGGAGAAGAGGTAATTAGAGGTATAAATACATATCATTATTTTATCACAGTAGATAGACAGTTATCAAAAAAATTATTAAATAAAATAGCTGAAGGTTTTGTTCTTAATCTATCAGATGAAGATAAAAATAATTTAGATAGTATTTTAGGGGCCACAACAATTGATTCTTTTGATGTTTGGGTAGGGAAGGGGGATAATAATATTTATCAATACAATGTTGTATTAGCTGTTCCACTTTCTAAAATTATAGGGTTTGAAGATAAAAGTATTGGAGATAATCAAATTAAGATTGATTGGAAAACAACTTATTATGATTTTAATATTTTAAGCGAGATTATGATGCCCAAGGATTCTTTAGAGATAGAACAGTTTATTAAAAATATTAATGAAATGAAAACTAAAAATGAGGTTCTTTCTTTTAAAGAACTTGCTTTAGATTTATTTAAATATGAAGGTTCTTATGGAAAAAAATCAAATAAAGAAGATAGCTGTATGAACCCAACTTCTGGGTCATTGTTTTCACCGCTTGGGCATTCAAAAAATTCAGTTCCCGCGGTTAGTTCAATTTCAGAATTATTAAATAAGATTATGTTAAAAACAAATAATAATGGGTTTTGTTATTCAACACCAAAAGCATGGTCTTTCACAATTCCTATGATTGATAATTATGATCCTACCTCTATTCCAAGCCCTGAAGAGAAACCATTATTTTGTATTGATAGCACTGGGGCAATTATGAGTGTGGCCTCTTCTCCTTTAGGAGTTGTTTGTAAATAAAAATAATTTTTTAATATATTTTTTACAGCTCTAGATTTATATACGTTTTTCTGGTATAAAGGTGTAATAACTCTATTTATTTATATAGGGTGAATCATGGTGCTTATAGTGTAATGGTTAGCACTAGAGTTTGTGGTTATATTCAGAAAGCTTTTTGTTTACATGGATATGTTTTTTTGATAAAATAAAGGTATGCCAATTGCTTTGTGTAAAATTTGTTCTAAAGAATTTTATGCTAAACCATTTTTTTTAAAAAATGGGCATGCTAAGTATTGTTCAGAAAAGTGTATGCGAATAGGAAGTAGAACAGGAGAATTGGTCAAGTGTCATTCTTGCGGTAAAGAAGTTTACAAAACAAAAAAAGCTTTAAGGGTTTCTAAAAGTAAAAATTATTTTTGTAATAAATCTTGTCAAACAAAATGGCGCAATTCCGTTTTTATTGGAGTTAATCATGCAAATTACAAAAATGGATTGCATTCTTATAGAAGTGTAATGAGTAGGAATAAAATTCCAAAAATTTGTAAAGTTTGTAAAACGAATGATGTTAGAGTGTTAGCAGTACACCATGTGGATCATGATAGAAAAAATAATTCTATCTTAAACTTAGTTTGGTTGTGTCATAATTGTCATTTTCTTGTTCATCATGATAAGGATGTAGAGAAAAAATTTATGGAGGTATTAGTGTAGTAGTAACACAGCTCTCTGTGGAAGAGCTATCATGGGTGCAAATCCCATATACCTCCCAATATTAATAAATACTTATAAGTGGTAGAGAAATCTATTTCTTTAAGACATAATAGTTGAAACTCTGTTAATACAGGAACCCAATATGTTTTGTTCTCATTCGAATAATTGAGTGTTATAATCTATTTATGAATTCAGAAACGAAGAATTGTCAGAATTGTAAAAAAGATTTCATTATTGAGCCTGATGATTTTCTTTTTTATGAGAAAATTAAGGTTCCTCCTCCTACCTTTTGCCCTGAATGCCGACTAGTGAGAAGAATGGCTACATTTAATATTCGTAATTTATATAACAGAAAATGCGATAATTGTGGAGAAAAAACGGTTTCTATTTTTAATTCAAATTCTCTTTACAAGGTTTGGTGTTTCAATTGTTATTTTTCTGATAAATTTGATGCACAGTCTTATGTTTTAGATTATGATTTTTCTGTAGATTTTTTTACTCAATATGAAAAATTAAGAAGAATAATTCCACTACTTTGTCTTGAGCAGTCTGGAAATAATAGTGGTGGATGCGAATATGCTAACTATACATATGGAAGTAAAAACATTTATCTTTCTCATAATGTAGCAAAATCAGAAAATATCTATTATTCCGTGTTTGTAAATAGAGATAACAAAATGTGTTTTGATTCACTTAGTTTTAGAGAAGATGAGCTTTGCTACGAAGTTGTTGATTCGAATCACAACTATGATTGTTCTTATTTAACCAAATCAGACTTGTGTATTAGCTCAAAATTTCTTTTTAATTGTGTAAATTGTCAAAACTGTTTTATGTCCTCAAATCAAAGGAATCAAAATTATATTTTTAGAAATAAAAAACTTTCGAAAGACGAATATAATAAGGCATTAATAAAAGAAAATTTAAATTCATATAAAACATGGGAAAAATTAACAGATGAATATGAAAAGTTAAGTGAAAATACAGTCGTTCGTTTCACTAAAATGATAAATAGTGTAGGTTGTACAGGAAATATTATAGAGAATTGCAAAAATTGCCTTTCCTCTTTTTATGTTTGGGGCTCAGAAAATCTTCGTTATGTTACTTACTCTGTTAATGCCCTAAAAGATTCTTATGATATGCTTGATTCTGGGAGAGGGGAAAGGATGTATGAATCTATTTGCAGTGGGCGAGGTAATTATGAGATTGGATTCTCATCCCGTACTTTTGGTACAACATATTCATATTATAGTGAGGGATGTATTGATTGTAAAAATTGTTTTGGTTGTATTGGATTAAGAAAGAAAGAGTATTGTATTTTTAATAAACAATATATAAAAGAAGGATATGAAAAGATTCTCCCTAAAATTATTCAACAAATGAGTGATATGCCTTATATTGATAAAAATAATTGTGAATACAAGTTTGGGGAATTTTTTCCAATAGAACTTTCTCCTTTTGCTTATAACGAGACAATGGCTTATGAGCAATTCCCTTTGTCTCAAGAAGAGGTTATTAATAAAAATTATAGATGGTTTTCTAAATTAGAAAGAAATTATAAATCAACAATAGAGGCTTCTGAAATTTCAGACAATATTTTAGAAGTTAAAGAAGATATTTTAAATGAAACAATACATTGTGAACATAATAGTTCTTGTTCCCATCAGTGTACGAATGCATTTCGTATTATTCCAGAAGAATTACAATTTTATAAAAGAATGAATTTACCTATACCAAGAATTTGTCTTAATTGTCGCTACTTTATAAGACTAAAAAGAACCTCACCATGGAGACTTTATCACCGTTCTTGTATGAAAGAGGGTTGTACTAACGAATTTGAAACGCCATATGCTCCAGAGAGACCAGAGATTGTATACTGCGAACGTTGTTATCAAAACGAAGTATATTAAGTTTATTGCCTGCCCACCCTCCTGTAGTCGGGAGCAGGCGGGTGAAAAGTGTTATCAACAAGAAATTTATTAAAAAAGATATAATAAAAAAATGAAAACCGAGATTGAAGCCAAGTTTTTAAATGTAGATGTTGAAAAATTAGGAACTAAATTAAAAGAAATTGGTGCTGTTTTAAAATACGAAGAACGTTTAATGAAAAGAAAAGTTTTTGATTATCCAGATGAAAGATTAAAAAAAGAGGGAGCATGGATAAGAGTTAGAGATGAGGGAGAGGGGCTAATAACCCTTAGTTATAAAAAACTAATAGATAGAACTCTTCATGGAACGAAAGAAATAACTTTAGATATTAGTAATTTTGAGACTATGTGTGACTTTCTTCTGGCTTGTGGTTTTGATAGTAAATCATACCAAGAAACAAAAAGAGAAAAATGGATGATAAAAGAGTCGGAAATAACAATTGATACTTGGCCATGGATACCAACTTTTGTAGAAATAGAATCAGAAACAGAAGAAGAGATACATAAAGTTTCAGATTTGTTAGGTTTTGATTGGAATAAGGCTTTACATGGAAGTGTAGAAACAGCATATCAAGATGTATTTGATGTTACAGAAGAAGACGTTGATTCTTGGGAAGAAATTAAATTTATACCTATTCCAGATTGGTTGGAAGTTAGAAGAAAATAATATTTCTATAATAAATTCAATAAGTGATACATTTTAGATTAATGAAAGAAAAAGTTGTTTTGTATTGTATTAATAATATAAAGGTCGTATTATTAAATATAAAACAATTAAAACAATGAATAAAAAAATATTAGGATTAGTAGGAGTAGCCACATTGGCATTGGGAGCAGTAGCTATGATTCCGGGAATAACTCAAGCATATCGTGGCGATGCGACGGTAAAGGGACCAAATTATACAATAGAAAGACATGATGCGATGGAAAAAGCTTTTGAGAATAATGATTTTTCCGCTTGGCAAAAACTTATGGTAGGAAGGGGTAGAGTTACCCAAGTTATTAATAAAGATAATTTTGCAAAGTTTGCGGAGATTCATAAACTAACAGAAGAAGGGAAGACTGTAGAGGCTCAAAAATTAAGAACAGAAATGGGTTTGGGTTTACACAATGGTCAAGGCCGAGGCAATGGCCAAGGTATGGGTAGAATGAATAATCGTTAAATAAAAATTTAATCCAACCCCGCTTGTCGGGGTTTGGTGTTAAATAACATAAAATGTTTATATATGAAAATAAAACAGACGAAGAAGTAGTTTTATATATCCAGTCAAAAGACCAGGAGGCTTATTTTGTTATAGTAGAGAGATATCAAGCAAGACTCTCGCGTTATGTGAATTCTATTCTTCATAATGAAACTAAAGCGACGGATGTCTTACAAGAAACTTTTATAAAAGCTTTTATTAATTTACGAAGTTTTGATAATAAAAAAAAGTTTTCAAGTTGGATATATCGTATTGCTCACAATGAAGCAATAAATGCAATTAAAAAAAACCATCAAGAAGTATCTTTTGAAGAAGATTTTGATATAAAGAGTGATGAAAATATAATGGATAATTTTGAGAAGAAAGAAATAGCCTCAAAAGTCGAAAAATGTATAAGTAAAATATCTTTAATTTATTCTGAGCCGCTAGTGTTGTATTATATAGAAGATAAATCATACGAAGAGATAAGTGATATTTTAAGAATTCCAATGGGGACGGTAGCGACAAGGATTAGTCGAGCTAAAATTTTAATGAAAAATATATGTCAAAAGAATTAAATAAAACAACAGAAGAAATAATGAATAAAATCCACAGTGGACAAATTAAAATGCGTTCACGATTGTATTTTATACTAGGGTATATTTTAACAATAGTAGGGTTAGTCTTTTCTTTTATTACCTCAATCTTTTTTATAGGATTAACAAGGTTTGCTTTGAGAGCTCATGGGAGAATGGGGCAGTATCGCTTAGATCAATTACTTTCAACTTTTTCTTGGTGGATTCCATTACTAGCTATTTTGGGTTTGATAATTGGGATATGGTTGCTCCGTAAATATGATTTTTCTTATAAAATAAATTTTAAAATTTTTATTATAGGTTTAATTGCTACAATTATAATTTCAGGTTTTATCATTGATATGATTGGATTAAATGATTTTTGGCTTAACAGAGGAACTGGTTTTGGGCAAAAACAATTTATGAAGGATAATAGAAATTTTAAATTTTAATTTAAAAAATAAAATCCCCTCATAGGGGATTTTATTTTTTAAACTTATTATTTATTTGCAATCAATTCTAATTTTAAAGTAAAGTTATTATCTATTGCTTTGTCACCAATATCTTTAAAGAAATTAGTTGAGCCAAAACGAACGTCAAATAAAGTACGGTCTAGGATGATTTTGGCATTCATTGATATTGATCCATTTGTCATATATATATTCATAGGAAATTCAATATTTTTTGTAATATTTTTTATTGTTATATCTCCTTTTGCCAGATATTCATTTTCTTTTTCACTTGGAATAATTGAAGTGAGGATAAATTGAGAAGTAGGAAAAATTTCTACATTGAAGAAATCTGCTGATTTTAAATGTTTAGATAAATTGGTTTCTCCTTCACCTGCGCCTGTCTTTTGGGCGGTAATTGAATTCATATCAATAATTATTCGGCCTTCTATAATTTTATCATCAACTAGAGTAACACTTCCAGATTGTATAGAAATATTTCCTGTATCAACCCATTCTTTGATTAAAGTTTTTTTACCTTCCCAGTTTATTTTACTAGAAGCTACATTAAAAGAATAAACTTCAGAGCCTTGCAATGGTTCTTTTATTGTCATAGATTCTTCCTGTTGAAGGGGGTTGTCTTTTATTTCTATTTTTTTATTTTTTGTAATTAATAAAAACGATATAATTAAAACCAATAATATAACAAACGCCAAACTAATTTTTTTTGTAT
>CAILJY010000041.1 GCA_903834665.1 uncultured bacterium
GGTACAACGTTTGGAATAATTTCCAAAATTTAAAAATTTTTACTTTTTTTACATTAAGTGTTGCTGTTTGTACTTTAGAATTAGCAATACTTGTAGTATACCCAACAATAAATCTTTTAAGATTTATATTCTAAAAATTGGTTCCATTTTAAAATGTGAACCAATTTTTTATTTATATAATACAACTTCACAATTTGATTTAATTAAAATTAACCGAAAAACTATACATTCCCATACTACAAACACCCAAAAATGGAGCCCCTGGTAGAGGGGTGCCAATATCAATTATTTCTTCTCCTTTTGTTGGTAAAACTTTTCTATAACCAATAGATTTAATCACAAGCGATAATGAACAATCGTAATAACCATTTGTTTTCATGATTAATTTTGTAGGAATACCAGATTTAGCATTAGATATTTTGGGGAAATACCCTCCTTTTACATTAATTGTTATGTATTGAACTCCATCTTTTATTTCTATATTATTTGTATTCTCTTCTTTTTTATTATTTACATCATTCCCCCATCTCAGATTCCCAATAAAAATAATTCCTAACCCAATGATAAATCCTAAAAAAATAATCAGTAATGCATTTTTATTCATATATTTATTATAAATTAAATAATGGATTAATAATACCAATTCCGGCAAGGCCTGAAAGGAAAGCAAAAACTCCAAGTCCAAAAACTATTACACCCACAATCTTGAAAAAGAATGGTGCATATTTAGATTTAGAAAATGAAATTGAACCAAAAGAAAGTAACGCAAGTATAGGCAAAGTTCCAAGTGAGAATGAGAGCATAATCAAAAATCCAGAAACAAATGAGCCACTAGATAAAGCAGATATTTGCATTGATTGAGTGAAACCACAAGGTAAAAAGAACGTTCCAAAACCAATTAATAATGGAGCCCACATTGTATTTTCTGTTTTTCTAAAAAAATTAAAAATATTACTTGGTAAAGTTATTTTATTCTTTTTAATAAATCCAATTAAATTCAAACCTAAGATTATCATAACCAAAGAAGCCATCAAGCCTAAAATTGCAGAAAATAAAAAATTTATACCAACGATTTCTCCTATATACCCAAGTAATCCACCTAAAAGAGCAAAACTTAATAATCTTCCAATATGAAAAATAAGGAAAGATTTTTTAATTGACCCGCCCCCATCTTTTGTAAATTTAGCAGATAAAGAAAGAACCAACCCTCCCACAATAGCTAAACAACTAGAAAATGAGGCAACTATTCCAACCAAAAAACTCGTGACTGGAGTTATCCCCCCTCCAATACCTATATTTAAAAAGCCTGACTTTTGTAAAACAAAAAAGGCAAAAAGAAAAAATAGACCAATAGGTATTGAAATCAACAAAATATTATTATTTTCCTTTTTCTTAATTATTTTTTTGAGAGAAAGGCTATAACCATTTGATTTTATTTTATTGTTTAAAATCAAAATCATATCTTCTATATCTTGATTTGTATTTACTTCTAATTCTAAAATTTCTTTCTTTAAATCTACCTCAACATTTTTAATAAAATCTATTTTTTGTAAAATATCCTCTA
>CAILJY010000042.1 GCA_903834665.1 uncultured bacterium
ATTTTTTAATGATTAACTATTTAAAATGACAGTAAAGGTAGTTCCTTTATTGTATATACTGTCTACTTTAATTGTCCCATCATGCTCTTCTATTATTTCCTTAATAATAGCAAGACCTAGACCAGTACCAGATGAATTTTGAGTACGTGAGTAATCAGCTTTATAGAATCTGTTAAAAATTAAAGTTAAATCTTCTTTTTTAATACCAATACCAGTATCTATCACAGATAAAATTATTTTATTATTTATTTTTTTAAGAGAGATTGTAATTTCACCTTTTTCTTTATTATAATCAATAGCATTTTTTGTGAGGTTTATAATTAGTCTTATTAGATCATCTTTATTGCCTTTTATCATTAAGTTATCATCTATTGATTTATTAATTTTTATCTTTTTAGAATCAGCATATACACGCATTATGTTTATCTGTTTTTTGCATATTTCAGAAAAAGAAAATTCAGAAAATAAAACTTCTTTTTTCTTATTGTTTTGAGCTAAAAATAATAAATCATTAGAAAGATTAGTAAGGCGATTTATTTCCTCTTTCGATTCCTCTATAAATTTTATATACTCATTTTCTGTTCGAGTCTTTCTTAGTATTACTTCTGATCCAGCTTTTATTACTGCAAGGGGAGTTCTAAGCTCATGTGCGGCATCTGCCACAAACCTAGTTTGTTTTTTGTAAGCAGTTTCAAGTGGAGCCAGTGTCTTTTTTGAAGAAGTGTAAGCGATCATTAAAGCAAAAATTATTATAATTGCATCTGAAATTAAAAGGATATTTAATAAATCATCTTGGATTTCCAAAATATTATTTTCTTCAAATTCAAAGTCATCTTGGAGCTCACTTTCCCTTAGGAGTTCTTTATTTTCATGCTCAAGTGTTTTAATGTTATTCGTAAATAAACCATAAACCATAACATTAAAAATTGCCAAAATTATAAAAACTCCAGCTGTGTAGTATAGAGTTAGAAGGATAGTGGCTTTTTTAAATTCACTTTGATTTGAAGGTGTAGCCCACCCCACGAATTGTTTGAATATATTTTTCATTTGAATCTTTTAATTTTTTTCTTAATTGTTTTATATAAACATCTGTTATGTTACTAAATGCACTATATGCAAAATCCCAACAATGTTCAAGTAGCTGTTCTCTGGTTACAACTTTATCAATGTTTATTATTAAGTATTCTAAGATGATGTATTCTTTTAGGGTTAAAGATATAACTTTACCTTTTTGTATTGCAACATGTTTACTATTGTCTAATATAATATCTTGGGCTTCTAGTTTTGTTAGTAACTTGTCTTGTGGACGACGAAGTAAGGCTCGTGTTCTTGCTAGTAATTCTTTCATGTCGAATGGCTTTACTAAATAATCATCTGCTCCACTGTCTAATCCTAGGATTTTATCACCAATTTCTCCTCTTGCGGTCATTATTATGATAGGTATATTTATTGATTTTTCTCTTAAGCTTTTGCAAACAGAGACACCATCTTTTTTAGGAAGCATTATATCTAATATTATTAAATCATGATTATCCGATAGAGCGAGACGTTCACCTTGTTCTCCGTCAGAGGCAATATCAACAGCGTAACCCTCTTCTTCGAGCATTTGCTTGGTATATTTAGCTAATTTTTCATTATCTTCTACTATTAATATTCTCATATTTGTGTAATGAATATTCATCTATTATTCATTTAATTGATATATACTATAAACATGATAGAAGAATTTGAATATAATGGCAAGGCAATGGGTACAGAATATTTTGTAACAATTGTTTGTAATTCTAAAATTATTGCTGATAAAATAAATACAATAGTAAAAAATAATATAGATGATTATGAAAAAAAATTTTCTCGATTTTTAACTACGAGTGAATTATCTATTTTAAATAAAAAGAAAAAAATGGTTGTTTCTTCAGTTTTTTTAGAATTAACTTTAAGGGCGTATCAATTGTTTGTTAAAACTAAGGGTATTTTTAACCCACTCGTATCCATTTCAAGATTGGGATATGATAAAAATTTTAATAAAATAGAAAACGATAATATGATTGGGGTTGATGATTTTTATGATATTGATTTTTCTACGGTAATTATCGATAGAGAAAAATCTATTATATATTTAAACGAAGGACAGAATTTAGATTATGGGGGTTTTTTGAAAGGGTATTTAGCAGAATTTCTTGTTAAAAAAATTAAATTAGAATTTGAAGAAGTTTCAGGAATTATTATTAACTTAGGAGGGGATATATACACAGAAGGTCTAGATAAGAATGGGCAAAAGTTTGTTTTTAATATTTATAATCCTGTTTTGAATAATAATGATATAAATGTTACTTTATATAATCAAGGATTAGCAACGAGTGGAACTTATAAAAGATCATGGTTTAATTTTGGGGAAAAAGTTCATCACATTTTAGACATTTTTGGTGAAAAAAACCCAAAGATGGAGATAGTTTCTTCTAGTGTTATCTGTGACAGTGGGGGAGAGGCTGAAGCCTATACGAAAGTTTTCATGTCGATGGAACCTATTGAAGCTTTTAAATTATTAAATAATAATGATTTAAAATTTTTAATTATTAAAAATAACGGTGAGATAATAAAGAATATTATATGAAAGCATATTTCAAATTTATAAAATATTTTCAAGAGTTTTTACTTATAATTTCAGTTTTGGGAATGTTGTATTTACCTTTGATGCTTGTTTTTCGTACTGATATTATGACAAATGATGTTGTTTTAAAATTATATACAATTTCTCATTTATTTCTTCTTTTTGTAATGACCATAAGGCCATTGGCCGATATTTTCTCTGGGAATAAATGGATTAGACCTTTAGTTATCCTTCGAAAAGGGACGGGAGTTTTTTCGGCTGCGATTATTGTTTCGTTTATTTTGGCTAAATTAATGATTGATCCGAGTCTTTATTTTAAAGGTTTTGGAGAATTAAAATATTGGTCTATGGTAGATTATGCAGTACTAGCTCATCTTGCAGATATTTCTGCTATAATTCTTCTTGTTACTTCTAATAGTTTTTCTAGAAGAGTTCTTGGTGATTGGTGGGGAATAATCCAAAAACTTTCTTATGTATATTTCTATGGGAGTGTTTTATACGTATATCTTTCTTATGGGGATATAAATTTACTTTTAGCTTTAATATTAGTTACAGTTTTAACCATCGGAGCATTTATTATTAATAAACAAAGATTAGCTAATAGCCAATTGATTCAAAATAGTATATGAATATAAAAAAAATTAGAGGAGAAATAATAAAAGTTATAGATTTATCAAAAACAGCTAAGGAAATTGAAATAAAATTATCTGAACCTATTGATTTTCTGCCCGGGAGTTTTATCAATTTATTTATTGATGTTAATGGTGAGATTATGAGACGTGCATATTCTATCTCATCATCTTCTTCCAACCGTGATACTTTAACTTTAACCGTCCGTTTAAGTCTCACTGGGGTGATGACTCAATTTTTATGGAGTACTAATTTAATTGGTAAAGAAGTTGATCTTATGGGTCCTTTGGGATTAAATACTGTTGATAAAATGAAACATGATAAAATATATTTATTTGCTTTTGGAATCGGAGTTGGGGTTGTTAAATCTATTTCTGATTATTTTATAAACATAAAGAAGGTAAAAAGTTTAACCATTTATACTGGAAGTAGACAAGAAGATGAAATAATTTATAAAGAATATTTTGATAAATTATCCCAAGATTTTGATAATGTTGTTGTTAAATATATTGTTTCAAGCCCCCTTGAAGGATCAAATATATCAAAAGGATATATCCAAGACCATGTAGATAATCTAGATTTTAATAATTCCGATGTATATGTTTGCGGTCAAGAGAAAGCTTGTAGTGATTTAGTTAATAAAATAAATTCTTTAAATCCAAAAGATTGTAATTTTTATATTGAAGGTTTTCACTAATTATAAAATATTTACTTGTAAAAAATTACAATTTTTGGTCTAATAAGGGTATTATGAATGATTGTATATTTTGTAAAATTGTAAAGAATGAATCACCTAGTCATAAGATATGGGAAGATGATAATTATTTGGCTTTTCTGTCTATTTTTCCTAATACTTTGGGGGTTACGGTTGTTATCCCAAAGACTCATTATTCAAGTTATGCTTTTAATTTACCCGAAGAAATTTTATCCGGTTTAATTATAGCGGCAAAAAAAGTTGCTAATCTTCTTGATTCAAAATTAGATGATGTCGGACGGACTGCTTTAGTTTTTGAAGGTTTTGGAGTTGATCATGTTCATGCGAAGCTTTTCCCTATGCATGGGACTAAAGATATGACCAAATGGAAACCAATAGAATCAAACGTGAATAAATATTTTGATGTTTATGAGGGCTATATTTCTTCTCATGATTACGGTCGTGCTGATGAAGATAAACTCGCAGATCTCACTCGTAAGATAAGAGAGTAATAATAGTCTTTATATAAATAAAAAATATCTAAGTATTTTTACCCTTTCAATTTAAGCAAAAATGATGTAAAGTAGTACTCTATATGGCTCATGGAGAAGTAGTAATACGTTTTGAAAAAGTTTCTTTTGAATATGGGCATAATAAATCGATTTTGGATTCGGTTGATTTTTCTATTCGTCGTGGAATGAAGGTTACAATTATGGGTCAAAATGGGGCAGGAAAAAGTACTTTATTTTCTTTAATTACTGGAGATAGAGTACCAGAAGATGGAAAGATAAATTTAGCTCAGAGGACAACTATCGCTTTATCTCGTCAGGTTATACCTCGCGATGAACTTGATTTAACAGTGAGAGAATTTTTTGAGAAATGTTTTAAGGATAAAGTTTATGACATAGATCCTCGAATAGATGATGTCCTTGAAGTAGTAAATTTAAAAGGGCATGTTAAAGTTCACGAGAGAATAATTTCATCTTTTTCTGGCGGTCAACAAGCACGACTTTTGCTCGCGTCTGCTTTGATTCAAGAGCCAGATGTTCTTCTTCTCGATGAACCAACAAACAATTTAGACAAAGCAGGTATTTCACATCTAACAGATTTTCTTATTAAATATAAAAAAACAGTAATAGTAATTTCTCATGATGCTGAATTTTTAAATAAATTTACCGATGCAGTTTTGTATTTAGATGTTTATACTAAAAAAATAGAACAATATGTTGGAAACTACACAGATGTAAGAGATCAAATTATTGCTCGGATGGAACGCGAAAATCGTAAAAATGCTTTGCTTTCAAAAGAAATTTTAGCCAAGAAAGAACAAGCCAATGCTTTTGCAATGAAAGGAGGTAATTTGCGTGCAGTCGCTAAACGTATGCGTGACCTAGCAGAAGATTTAGAGGAAGAAAAAGTAGATGTTCGGAAAGAGGATAAAACGATAAGATCATTTACGATCCCAGTTCAAGAAAATATTATTGGGGATCTTGTTAGTTTTGAATCAATTTCAATTTTTAAAAATCAAAAAATCAAAAAAATAAAAACAAATGTAAAACTTCGCAAGAATAAACATTTACTTCTCTCTGGTCCGAATGGAATAGGGAAGAGTACTTTACTTGAGCTTATTGCTAAGCGTGATGCTGAAGGCATAACTATATCTTCTGAAGTTAGGATTGGTTATTATCGTCAGGATTTTTCAACGCTTGATTTTAATGATACAGTTTTTGAATCTTTAGCAGACACAACCAGAATCGTTTCTGGTAAAGTCAACGAAGAGGCTATTCGTGCGACTGTTGCTGGATTTTTAATCACGGGAGATATGGTGCATACAAAAATTGGTAGTTTATCTGAAGGGCAGAAGGGATTAGTCGCTTTTGCAAAACTTGTGCTTACTCGCCCAGGACTTCTTATTTTAGATGAACCAACTAATCATATAAATTTTCGCCATTTACCAATCATCGCAAAAGCTCTTTCTGAATATCAGGGAGCCATGATCCTTGTTTCTCACACCCCAGAATTTGTCGAACAAATTCGCATTGATGAAACTCTTGATTTAGATAAATAACTATTTTTTAATTGAATACACATCTACGCTATAGCGTAGATGTGTTAGATAGATGTTGACATATACCCCTGGGGGGTATATGATATTTGTATGCATAATAATAATCAAAAATTAATACGCCGTTTAAAAATTATCGAAGGGCAAGTTAGAGGTCTACAAAATATGATAGAAGAAGGTAAATATTGTATTGATATTATTACTCAAACTTCAGCTGTGAAGCAGGCTCTTTCGGGTGTCGAGGATGCTCTCATGGAAAGTCATTTGGGTACTTGTCTCGTTCATCAAATTCAAAAAGGCCAGACAGAAAAAGCCACAAAAGAAATATTGAAAGTTTATGGTTTGAAAAGAAAATAATATATTTTTTTATTAGAAATAGCTCTTCTCAAAGGGTACTCAAATTTTTTACTAAAAATTTGCTCAGTTTTCGCTCCGTCGAGCTCAAAAGCCCCTTTGATAAGACTATTTTAATTAAAAAAAATAAAAATATGATAGATAAAATATACAATATAAAAGGGATGCATTGTGCGAGTTGCTCTCTAACAATAACCAAAAAACTTTCAAAATTAGACGGAATTAATGATATTAATGTTAATTTTGCGACTGAAAAAGCAAATATTATTTTTGATGATAATAAAGTGGATATAAAAAAAATTAATAATGAAATTGAGAAATTGGGATATAGCTTTGAAGATAATTTTCAAATAAATAATGATAAAGAAATAGCAAAAACAAATCAAAATTCTAATGAAATAGCAAAAACAAATCAAAATTCTAATGAAATATTTTTAATTAATAAAGAAAAAATCAAAATTAAATTTGTTTTACCTGTAGCATTAATAATTTTTATTATTATGGTATGGGATATTTTATCAAGTATTAAAATATTGCCGGAATTACAAATTTCTATGGATATTTTTAATAAAATATTAATGATTATTTCGACAATTATATTATTTTGGATAGGAAAGCCATTTATTTTTGGGATTGTAAGATTTATAAAATATAGAGTTGCCAATATGGATACTTTAATTGGAATAGGGACACTATCTGCATATATTTATAGTACTATTATTACTTTTTTCCCTCAGATTCAAATAGTTATGAAATTACCAGAATATACATATTTTGATGTTGTAATAGTTGTTATTGGTTTTGTAACTTTTGGTAAATATTTAGAAGCACGTTCTAAACAAAAAACAGGTGAAGCTATTGAAAAATTAATTGAGCTTCAAGCTAAAACGGCAATTATAATACGAGATGGTATTGAAATAGAAATACCAATAAGTGAAGTAGCTATAGGTGAAATTATAATTGTAAAACCTGGAATGAAAATTCCTGTAGATGGAAAAATAACTGAAGGTTTTACTTCTATAGATGAAGGGATGATAACAGGAGAATCAATTCCTGTTGATAAAAATGTTGGTGATATAGTTATTGGAGCAACAATAAACAAACAAGGTAGTTTTCGTTTTATTGCGACAAAAGTTGGGAAAGATACAATGCTCTCTCAAATAATTAAAATGGTGGAAGAAGCGCAAGGTTCAAAGGCTCCTATTGAAGCATTAGTAGATAAAGTTTCGAGTATTTTTGTTCCAAGCGTTCTTTTGATTGCAGTCATTTCGTTTTTGGTTTGGATATTCGTTGGTATTCCAATTTTAGGACAATCAGAAGCTATTTCTTATGGATTATTATCTTTTGTGGGAGTACTTATTATTGCATGTCCTTGTGCATTAGGACTTGCAACACCAACTGCTATTATCGTAGGAGTAGGGATTGGAGCTAAAAATGGAATTTTAATAAAAAATGCAGAGAGCTTAGAACTATTAAGTAAAGTAGACACTATCGTTCTCGACAAAACAGGAACTATCACAAAAGGAAAACCAGAGGTTACGGATGTTGTTATTCTTGATAAAGTATTTTCTGAATCAGATATATTAAAATTAGCTGGAAGTGTGGAGAAATTATCTGAACATCCTCTTGCTTTATCTATTGTAGATAGTGCAATTCTAAAAAAGATTATACTTGAAAAAGTTACAGAATTTATTTCACTTGAAGGAGTAGGGGTAAGAGGAATAATAAATGATAAAAATATTTATATTCACAAGCCTGGAATAAATGATTCTGATATAGATTTAAAAATTTTACAGGAGCAAGGTAAAACAGTTGTAGTAGTAGAAGTAGATAACAAAAAAGTTGGATTAATTGCTTTAAGTGATACGATTAAAGATGAAGCAAAAGAAGCAATTGCTAAACTTCATAAAAAAGGAATTAAAGTTATAATGCTAACTGGAGATAATCACTTGGCTGCATTATATATAGCTAAACAAGTAAATATTGATGAAGTAATTTCGGAAGTATTACCCAATGAGAAAGCTGGTAAAATTGAATTACTTCAAAATGAAGGTAGAGTTGTAGCAATGGCTGGGGATGGCATAAATGATGCTCCTGCTCTAGTGCAAGCCAATGTGGGGATTGCTATGGCGACAGGTTCTGATATTGCTATTGAATCTGCTGGCATTGCTCTTCTCCATGGAGATATACACAAAATTTCACAAGTTATTGATTTATCTAAAGCTACAATGAGAACTATTAAGCAGAATCTTTTTTGGGCTTTTATTTATAATATGATAGGGATACCAATAGCCGCTGGTTTACTTTTCCCAATATGGGGTATAGTTCTGAACCCAATTTTTGCTGGACTTGCTATGGCTTTTTCTAGTGTTTCTGTCGTTGGAAATTCTTTAAGATTAAAAACTAAAAAAATTTAATATGAAAAAA
>CAILJY010000043.1 GCA_903834665.1 uncultured bacterium
AATTTAAATTAATTATTTCTTATTTTTTTAAAAAAGGTGGATAAAGTTTTATTTTTTTTTAATTATTTATTCATAGACAAAATATCCTTATAAAATAAGGTCAAATTTATATTTGACATAATATTTTTTTGGTGTTTTGTTGTTAATAATAAAAAAATATCATTGCTTTAGTTTGTTATCTTTGAGATAATAAAAACATCAAATGAAAAATATTTCTATCAAAAAAATTGTTGCATTATCAGTCATATCATTATTTTTTGTACAGGCATTTTATTTAGTTGCGGTTGAACCAACAATTTCTTCTGCTGCTTCTGTAACAGATACCATTGTCGTTACTCTCAATGTTACTTCTGGCGTGACTATTAGTACTGGAGCAGATACAACTATGACTCCAAATATTGGTATTGCATCAGACCGAGCTATTGGATCTTCTTCTTGGAGTGTCGCAACAAATAGCGCAACAGGATACACTCTCGCTGTAAAAGCATCTACAACTCCTGCTCTCAAAAATGGAGTCGTGGATAATTTCGCTGATTATACTGAAGCAACTCCTGGAACTCCAGATGTCTGGGGTGGGGTAGCATCTGGAGCAAAAGAATTTGGTTATTCAGCTTATGGAACAGATGTTCCTACTGCAACATGGGGGACAGCTTCTACTTGTGGTGATACTTTAACTGGAGTTCCAAATGTTCTTGGTAAATATCGTGGATTTACAACTGCAGATATAACCATAGCAAGCCGTGCAGGGGTTACTCCTACAACCGGAGTTACAAGTAATATTTGTTTCGCGGCTCAACAAAATGCAGTATATGCAGCTTCTGGTTCATACACTGCAACAATTACCGCAACAGCAACAGCTTCCTAATTTTATATGAAAAGTAATATCAAAAAAAGTTTTATAGTTTCACTTATTTCTTTGTTTTTTATACAAATGATTTATGTTTATTTTGAACCAGTTACAGTTACTGCGGCTTCTGTGACGGATAGTGTTGTAGTCACTTTAACTGTTGATTCTGGAATTACGATCACTGCTCCTACCAACGTTACAATGACTCCCAATATTGGTATTGCGACCAACGGTTCCATTGGTTCTGCTGTCTGGAATGTCAAAACAAACAGAGCAACCGGTTATTCGCTTGCGGTAAAAGCTTCTACTGCTCCTGCTCTTGTTAGTGGAGCTAATTCTTTTGCTGATTATACAGAAGCTGTAAATGGAACACCTGATCTTTGGTCTGTTCCATCTGGGTCAAAAGAATTTGGTTATTCAGCTTTTGGGACTGATACACCTACTGCTACATGGGGGACATCAGTTTCTTGTGGGGCTGCTGGAGTTCCTGCTGTTGCTCAGAAATACGCTGGTTTTGAATTAACTGATTTAACAATTGCAACACGTAATACCGTTACAACTCCAGCGGGGATTGATACGACTATTTGTTTTGCGGCCGAACAAGATACTATTTATGCAGCGTCAGGAACATATACTGCTAGTATTACTGCTACTGCAACTGAATTGTAATATTAAAAATATATGAAAAAGAATTTTAATAAAAGAATAATGAAAATAGGGATTTTAATCCTAGTTGCTTTTTCTGTGACTGTTTCTGCTCTTGCTTTTGAAAGATCAAAGATTGAAATGGTTGCTCAAAATGATTTCGTTGTTGAACCAGGTAAAACAGAAATTTTTGTTAACCCAGGAGAAACTGTAGTCAAAAATATTACAGTGACTAATCGTATTGGCAAAAATATTAAATTTAAATTAACGACAGAAGACATGACGGGAACTAACGATCCTCAATCACCGATCAAACTTTTAGGAGGGGAGACTGGTCCGTATTCTCTTAAGAACTTTATACAACCAGAAATTAATGAATTCTCTCTTGATTTAGGAGAAAGAATAGTTATTCCAGTTACAGTTTCAATTCCTCTTGATGCTGAGCCTCGTGGATACTATGGGGCTCTTATCGTTTCAAATGAACCAGAAATCCTAGGAGGAGAACAATCAAAAGAAACCGAAGGTAAAGCTCGTTTGATTTCTCGAATTGGATCATTGTTCTTATTGAGAATTAATGGAGAAGGAATGGAATCTGGGTCATTAGAAGAATTTAAATTGATTGGGCCTAAGAAACCATTTTATGAAAAAAGACCAAGTGGATTTGAAATATTATTCAAAAATACTGGTAATGTTCACCTTGTTCCTCATGGAAAAATAACAGTTAAAAATCTTTTAGGCAAAGAAGTTGGAATGATTCCTGTTGATGCTTATTTCTCTCTTCCAGATTCTATTCGTTATCGTGAAGTTCTTTGGCAAGAAGGTACTGGTCTTGGACGTTATACTGCCAATTTATCTTTATATCCAGGCTATGGTAATGACAATGAAGATGCCACTATTGCATTTTGGATTATTCCTTGGAAGATACTCGCAATTACATTTGTTGGACTTGTAATACTAATCTCTTTGGTTTATTACATTCTCACTCGATTTGAGCTTAAGAAAAAATAATATTTGATATGAATTTTTTTCACTTTTTTAAAAAAAGTAATATCATTACCATTTTGTTATTGGTGGTCCTAGTTTCTCTTTTTGACGTGAGAGTTATTTTTGCAGATTTTATGCAAAGTGGTACTTATCGTATTCAATCAGATAGTTTAAATCTTGGAGGAGCCGATTCATCAAGTACAAATTATAAAGTGAATGACACTTTAGGAGAAGTAGGGACGGGTGATTCCAATAGTTCTAATTATTATATGCATGCCGGTTATTGGCAGATGCAAGAAAGTTATATTGCAATATCTAATCCCTCTGATTTGGTAATGGCTCCTATGGGAGGGCTTTCTGGGGGCTCTAGTGAGGGTGTGATGTCTTGGATTGTGACAACGGATAACACCGCAGGGTACACGATGTCTATTGCTTCCTCGACGACCCCCGCTTTGAAGTCTGCCATAGATTCTCTGGATGACTATGCTCCAGCAGGGGCTAACCCTGATTATAATTTTACTAATCCATCCAATACTTCTTCTTTTGGCTTTTCTCCAGAAGGAACTGAAGCGATAGCTCGTTTTAGAGACAATGGCTCTGTTTGTAACACTGGATCGCTAGAAACAACCGCAAAATGCTGGGATGGGCTCTCTACCACTCCTAAGATAATGGCAGGCAGTACAAGCTCCAATATGCCGAGTGGAAGCACTGTGACCTCTCGTTTCAGAGCTGAAAGTGGAACCAATCATATCCAAACTTCTGGTCAGTACAATGTGACCATAATCGTGACAGCAACTACTTTATGAAGAAATATAAGCTAATTACAATACTATTTTTAACCATATTTTTGAGTAGTTTTTCTATTTCAAAGGCCATGAATGATGGAATAGATGTGAATCTAGACGTTGGTGGATGTAATAACAATGGTATATGCGAAATAGGAGAAGAAGACATGTTTAGCTGTCCGGCTGATTGTACTCCAGCTCCTAGCTCGGAAGGTAGTGGGTCTATTGATATCAATAATTATTTTAAAAATTTAACAGTTGAGGTTAGTTATAATAGTGCAATTATAAAATGGAAGAGTAGTGTCCCTACTATCTCTAATTTCAAATGGGGAACTAGTCCTGATTATAAAGATGGTGTAATTCATAATATTAATTTTTTATTGAGTCATAAAGTTGAAATTAATAATTTGAAAGATGGAACACTTTATTATTTTAATATCCAAGCAGAAAATTATTTTAGTATTGCCAATTCAATTGAGAATCAAGTTTTTAGAACTCTCTCACTTCCAGATACAACTCCACCTGGCAATCCGACAAACGTAAAAGCTTTTTCTGATCCATCGGGAATTACTATTTCTTGGGATAATCCTAAAGAAGAAGATTTTGATTATATTAGAATTTTAAGAAATCTTGATCGCTATTATGGAACTCCATTTACAGGGCATTTAGTTTATGAAGGTAATGG
>CAILJY010000044.1 GCA_903834665.1 uncultured bacterium
TCTTTATCTGATAAATAATTATCATCCACAACAATATTTCTTAGGGTCTTTTTTGTTTTTAAAGACTTTTCAACAATACTAGAAACAACATCATACCCTAAACGAGGAACAAGTAATGTTGCATATGCTGTTGAATTCTCCAAATGTAGTAAACATTTTTCTGTGTTGGCTTTAATTCCAGAAATACATAATTTATCAAATTGATAAATAATCTCTGTTGTGAGTTTTATTGATTCAAGTAGTTTATCTGCAATAATTGGGAACATCACTCCTAATTCCATCTGAGCTGCTTCTGAGGCTTTCTCAATCATTAAATTGTTACCTGAGACCAAATAATACAATTGATTTACCGTCTCTGGAATAATAGGATTGATCTTCCCTGGCATGATAGATGAACCTTTTTGTAATTCCGGTAAAATTATCTCTCCAATCGCTCCGTTGGGGCCAGAAGACATAAATCTAAAATCATTCGCTATTTTAGAAAGATCAACACAAAGACTAACAATATATTGAGATATCATCAAAAAATCAGTATGACTACTTGTTTTGGCCATCAAATTTTCAGCTTTTTTAAAATTAACTCCTGTTATTTTATTTAATTCGACATAGACATTCTTAATATATTTTGGATTAGCATTTATAGAATCCCCTATTGCAGTTCCTCCTAAATTTAAAATTAAGGATATTTCTAAAATTCTATCTAACTGCCTAATATGTTTTTCAAGATTACTTATATAAGAATTAAATTCAGCTCCTAATGTTGTTGGAATTGCATCTTGCATATGAGTACGTCCAAGCTTCCTGACATCTTTAAATTCAACTGATTTTTTTTCTAAAGTTTTAACAACTGACACCAAAACTAATTTTAAATCTTTCAATAAACTATATATCGAGATTTTTAAAGCAGAAGGATTTACATCGTTGGTTGACTGACTACAGTTAACTTCATCGTTTGCATGAATTATTATCTTATTTTTCAAAATTTCACTTGCTCTATTTGCAATAACTTCATTAATATTCATATTGATAGCCGTACCAGCTCCACCCTGAAAACTAGACAAGATAAATTGTCCATTGTGTTTTCTGTCTAATATTTCATCGCAAGATTTTACAATTGCATCTTTAACTTTTAAATTTAAATTACCCACTTGAAAATTTGAAATTGCTGCTGCTTTTTTTATTTTAACAATAGACAATAAAAATTCTTCTTTCACAGGATGAGTTGAAAAAGGGAAATTTTTTAAAGCTTTTTTAGTTTCGTTGCCGTAATATATTTTCATACAAATTCTTTTATATAATTAAAGATAAATAGACTTATAATATAGTATTATAACACAATTCATCATAAAATTCTATTATTTTATTGTTTTAGTTTAAAATACGATTAATATATTTTTTGCCCAAAAAGACGATCAAAATCATAACAATAAAAACTACAAAAATAATTCCACTTAATTTACTCCCAAATGAATTAATACTCGTAACAAAAAGATAGCCAATAACTGAATAAAATGTTACTTGAGCAATACTGCCTACTACTTCATGAATAAGAAACTTTTTATAATTAGTTTTACTAATTCCAGACAAAAGGTTAATAGACAAAGTAGAAAGAACTTCAAAACGACTGGCTAAGATGATAGAACCCGGGTGCTCATTAAATTTGTCTTCTAGTTTTTTAAAAGTTTTAGAATTTAATATTCTTCTAAAACCAATTTTATTTAATACTTTTATTCCATATCTTCTAGCTATAAAATAGCTTAAATTATCTCCTAAAATATTTCCAATAACAGAAATTATAATTATCCAAAAAATATTTAAGTAACCAACACTAGCAAAACCAGAAGCAATCATCAATAAATTACCAGAAGGTATAGGGACAATAAAGGCGGCCAAAAAAGCAACAACGAAAAGTGTTATATATTTATAAAGTAAGATATATGGAATTAAATTTTGTGTGACAAAATCCACAATAAAATTGTACCATTGTTTCTATTTTAAATACACTATAGTACTTGTAAAAATTCTAAAAAGGTCTAATATGCAAAGAAAATACTTAAAAGGAGGTAAACTTGAAAATAAAAAATGGAACTGGAATTGCTTCTTTTATTGTTTTAAATTACGCAATCAGACTCCTAGAAATGGCTATCGGAGGATTTCTTGAATTTAAAACGGGAATTTTATTGATGTTTCTGATTAGTTTTTTTATAAGAATAATAATCATACTTACTTATGATTATATAAAAAAAGATTTTCTTCTAATTGAAAAACTAAAAGAAAA
>CAILJY010000045.1 GCA_903834665.1 uncultured bacterium
ACTTCTGACAAAGCAGAAGTTTTTTATTATATATAATATATTATCCTGCTCGGGCATTCACCATTGTATTAAGACCGGACTTATCTCTTTTCGAGTATTACCGTTGCGGCACAGTGGAGGAATCACACCTCACTTCCAAATACATTGGTTTAAATTTTAAAAATACAACTACAAAGCTAATACGGGTCTCTTGGCAAATACTTTCTCTTCTTTCTTAACTAACCATCTTTCAATTACTGGTGATAGAACTATAGCAAAAGATACATTCCCTAGCAAATGAAGAATCGTAAAAGGAATTTGCCCAACTAAAGATACCATAAATGATTGATTAAAGAATAGTGGTCCAATAGTAAGCCCGGTAACTATATCATACAAGATTGTTCCCCATAAAGCATACAATGCATAATTTTTCCACCCTGAATGATTTTTAAAATACATTTGAGCTCCTAATCCTAAAAATCCATAAGAAACTGCGGTGATTAATGTCCAAACGCCAAAACCTGAAGTAAAAAAATCAAAAATAACAATACTTAAAAAACCAAAAGAAAAAGTAATAATTTTACTACTAGTTTTACTAAATGGCATAATTGCCGCCATCAACGGCTCAACATTAGGAGCCCTAAATGGAAGTAATCTTATTGCAAAGATAGATATAAATATAACTATTGATTTTATCCAATTTTTTTTATCGTTCATTTTAATTTAGTACTTACTACTTTTCTAGACTATATCACAAACTCCTGAAACACAAGCAAGTTCCCTTTTAACTTCAGTTTCATCTCTCAATTCATAAGTAACTATCTTTGAAAAATCAAAATCTGGCATTTTACTTATAAGCTCTTTATATGTTTTCTCGTCAATTGCTTCATATGGTGCAAGCTGATAAACGTGGTTACTTCGTGGAAGGAATGATAATCCCCCAACTATATCCCAGTTCTGATATAACCAATGTGCAACTTGTATCCATTCATTTTCTCCTACTGAAATAGTGACAGAAGGATTGTGTTCTGTATAATTTATTTTTACAATCTTCCAATGTTCAAGTTGTTCTATTGCCGAAATATCATCTTTACAAATTGCATCTGCTGGTGCTTTCATTGGAAATTCAAGAACAAAAGTATTTGCTTCATCCAATTTTTGACCAACCTCAGGATGATAAGGAACTCCTTGATCTTTCATCATCTTAAAAAGAGAGTCAGTTGCTGAAATACGAATACGACGAATATAATATGGGGCATGACGAGGGTGCATTCCTGATGCACAATCAACAGTCTGAGAAACAGTTCCAGATGGTTTAACTGCTGTTATACAGGTTGATTCACTTATTCCAAATCTTTTAGCATAGATTTTATTAATACGGATGGCTTCAAGACGAAGCTTGGTCAACATTTTAGGGTCACGTGAAAGTTTAGAATCCCATTGGCCTGTAACTGAAACACCAAGGAGTCTTTCTTCTTCACAATTGTTACTCCACTCTTTCGACAAGTAACCAAATTTTGTAAGTGTTGATTGATAAGTACCTAGAATAGTTGCAACTCTAACCTTTCTTAAAAGAGTTTCTTCTGTATCTTCAGCTCGTGCAACAACTTCTGATAAATTACAAAATTGTTTTGATCTTAAAATAATTTCTCCACAAGGATTTGTTCCCATTTCTCCAATATAATCTTTTGATTTTTCTAATCTTCTTTTAGGTAAAGTTTTATAAAGAGATTCTCGATTAAATATTCCTCTCTCACCACTTCCTGATTCCATAAGAGCAATCCACTCTTTCAAAAATTCTGTTTCAGTTGGTTTAGAATTGTAGACAGCAGAATTATTGGCAAGCATTCTTTGCCCTTCATTAAGCCAAAATTGACCATTTTTTGCATCTCTCATATCTTGATCATCTAAATCTGAAAGTGAAATAAGGGCACTACGACGAACACCTCCAGAAACAACACATTCACCTATTTTACATATAATATCGTGAGCATCTATGTTCCTTAAGTGCCGGCCTTGTCTGTGTAAAATACGTTCTCTCGTAAAACCAAGCAAATCTATCAATGGTTTTGGTCCAGAACTTTTACCTCCCATTATTTTAAGTCTCGCTCCAGCAGGACGAAGTTGAGAAAAATCAAAATCTATATCATCCCCATTAAACCAAGTTGTCATTCCAAGAACAAAAGCATCTGCCCATCCTTCTTTAGTATCAGGAACAACAAAAGTTGGTAATTTTTTACCATTTTGTTTTTTAATTTGTGGAAGCGATTGAATGTTTTTACTTTCAACAGAAAAACCAACTCCTGTACCACACATTGAAATATAAATAATTTCTCCAAAATCTTGAAATGAGGAAGGTGCTACAAAAGAACAGTTGTATGCGCAAACATTTGTTTTTTCTGCGGCAGGTCCAGCAAATTGCAAAAGTCTCATTGAAGGCATCGCTTCTTGACGAAGAATCGCTTCACGAACCTCTTTGTATTCACTTTCTTTTAATTTATTACCCAAATGATCTTTCATGAAACTAATATATCTATCAATAGTCTCAATCCATGTTTCTCTTCTTCCTTCTTCTTCGATCCATTTTGCATAAGAACGGTAATAGACAAATTCTGAAAGTGGATTTCTAAAATATTTCTTACTTTCTTCTGCAAGTTTTTTTACACGATCAGGAACAGTCACACTATGAGATCTCAATCTGGCTCTTTCTTCACGATACAAAATATAATTTTTAGATGTTTTGACAAAGTCAGATAACATCAACTCTTGCTCTACTGTGTCTTGAATTCCTTCAACTGTTGGAATAAAATTCTTATATTTCTTGGCTATTTTGACAACTTCCATAAGAACTCTATTGGCAACCATCTCGGCTTCTTTAGTTGAACCTTCCCCACTTGCAAGCATAGCTTTATTAATAGCACTCATGATCTTATCAATATCAAAAGGCACAATAACTCCATCTCTTTTGAGAACGCTTTTAATAAAAATATTCTTGCTAATCTTTTTTTCTACAACAACTTCTTGTTTTTTTTCTGCGACTTTTATATTTTCTTTTTTTGCTTTTAGCACTTTCTTTTTTGAAGCCATATTTATAAAAATTTAGTTAATAATGCCCCGAGATGTTTGCGGGTTTACATTATACCTCTATGGCAAGTTGAAATCCAAGTGAAATCGGAGAAAATAAACACTATGTAAAAATATCAGGAACACGTCAACTTTTGATAAATTTTTATTAAAAAAATATGAATAAAACGCTATTATTTATAGGGTATTTATGGTTTATAAATTAATGACATTTCAAAATTTTAAAAGTCACCAAAAATCATAATTTTTGGTGACTTTTAACTAAAAAATCAAGAATGCTTATATAATTTTATAAAAATAAAAGCACTAAATAATATAAAGACAGAAGCTATAACGATCGGAGACTCTGGAGCCAATATTGCCGCTATAAAACCAGATAAAATTGCAGGTATTGCTTGTGCGAGAGCAGAAACAGAAGCATTAATTCCAAAAATTTTACCCTGAATCTCTTGTGGGGCTCTTTTAGAAAGCAAACTAGAAAGATTGGCCATTGTAAGCCCTGTACATAAACCAAAAAATGGAGGAATTAAATATATCTGCCAAGCATGTTGTGGTAAAAAATAAGTAAGAACTATAATACCTGATCCTAATAATGTTAATTTCAATATTTTTTCTTCAGAGAAACGCTTGGCAATAAATCTTGTAAAAACAGCCTGTGTTATTACTGACCATAAACCAATAAAAGCAAAGAAATTGCCTATATTCCCTTGATCAAAACTAAACTTGTTTATTAAATAAACTGAAAAGAAAGTAGTAAAGAAAGTAAAACCACTATTATATAAAAAATTTGTAAAAAATATTATTTTTAAATCTTTCATCTTAAAAACTTCTAAAATATTATTAAGTGATTTATTCCACTTTATATTTTCTTTGTGCAAATTTAAATTTGTTTCTTTTAATAAAAATAAAATCAAAAACATATTAATAAAAGCAAGAATGGCTGCAAAGTAAAATGGAGTTGTTGCAGAAAACCATGAAAGAGTATGCGGATCAGAAAGCTTCCCTCCTATAAATGGACCAAAAATAAAACCGAGACCAAAAGCCGCACCAATCATTCCAAAATTACGAGCTCTATTTTCTTTTGTACTTATATCAGATATCATAGCTTGAGCAACAGAAATATTTCCTCCAGTTAGACCGTCAAAAAATCTAGAAATAAAAAGAAGTGGAATATTGCGAGTAATAATACCTACCGCGAAAAGTATATATGATATTGATGTCCCTAGAATGGAAATAGCTAATATTTTTTTTCTTCCATACCGATCAGAAAGTTGACCCAATATAGGAGTCGCAATGAATTGACCGATAGGATAAACCGCGGTAAGAAGACCGAGAAGAAGATATCCATTTTCAATACTAATTCCAACAGGAAGAATATAAAAATCAGACAATGGACTTGCAAAAAGAAGTGGTATTACTGGTATTAAAATACCAACTCCAAGCAAGTCAATAAAAATAGTAAAAAAGATAGTTATAATTGTTTTATTTTTGAACATTATTTAAAGATATTACACATATAAAATGTGTGTTTAATATTAACACTAGATATTACAATATTGCATCAAAACCACCAGACTGTATATCCCAAAGCTTTTTATATATTCCACCCTCTTTACCAACCAATTGGTTGTGATTATCATCTTCAATAATTTTACCATTTTCAATAACAATTATTCTATCCATTGCTCGGATAGTAGAGAGACGATGAGCAATAACAATTGTTGTTTTGTTTTTAATTAAATTATGAAGAGCATCTTGAATAAGCAACTCTGATTCTGAATCAAGAGCCGAAGTGGCTTCGTCTAAAATCAAGATTGGAGCATCTTTGAGAATTGCTCGAGCTATCGCTACTCGCTGACGCTCACCTCCTGAAAGCTTTATTCCTCTTTCTCCAACATAAGTATTGTAACCAAGTGGTAATTTATCAATGAATTTATCACAATTAGCTAGATGACTTGCTTCTCTTACTTCTTCATCTGTCGCATCTCTTTTGCCATAGCGGATATTTTCCATAAGGGTTCGGTGAAATAAGGCTGGGTCTTGTGGAACAAAAGCAATCTGTTCTCTTAAATTTTTCTGAGAAATAGTACTAATATCAATATTATCAATTAAAATCTTACCAGTTGTTAAATTAAATAAACGCATTAATAAATTTACAAACGTTGACTTCCCTGCTCCAGAAGTTCCCACTATTGAGATTTTTTGTCCAGCAGGGATAGTTAAAGAAAAATTATCAAATACTTTCGTATTATTTTGATCATAAATATAAGTAACATTTTCAAAAATGACCTCGCCTTTAATTTTATCTAAAGATTTTGTAACTTTATCTTCCACCCCATAAGGAGTATTTAATATAATAGCCATTTCTTGTGCATCAGAAAATGCTTCATAATAGGCTTTAGTAATACTTGCAAAATCCCAAAGACTTTCAGTTAATCTGAGTAAATAACTTTGAATAAGAACAATTACGGGTAAACCAATTAAACCAAGTTTCCAATCTCCAATTGCAATCCAAAAAATAATAAATTCTATAGTTAACATATAAAACCCTTGGATCGCACCTAATCCTCCCCATAAATTCCAATTAAAAAGAGTGGCTCTTTTTTGAGCGTTAATGACTTCTCCAACTTTATCATCTTCATATTCATGACCAGCAAAAATCTGAACCGATGGATGATTACTAATAGCATCAGCAATAGATCCATGAGTCTTAGTATCAGATAAAGCTGCAATAATATCATATTTGAGTTTAATTCTTGTATAAATAAAAGCTGTTGCTAAAAATATAACACAAAAAATAAATAGGATGGGCGCATATTTAGGAATAAGAATATAAATTGCAATAACAGTTCCTATTGATCTAACTATTAGTGAGATACCGTCTCGAATAAATTTCTCATTTAATTTTTCAAAAGCCCTAACATATTTATTTATTTTCTGAGTAAGTGAGCCACTAAAATTATTAGCAAAAAATGACTTTGAATGACCCATCATGTAAGAAAAAGCTTGTTTCCTTAATCCCGCCATTACATTAGAAACAAAAGAAAAAACAGAAAATTCATTAGCTCTTCTTAATCCCCAATTAATTATTTTCAATAATAAAATAAATAATATGATATTTCTAGCTTTATCAACCAAAGAGAAATCATTAACATTTAAAACATTCCAGAGTTTAAGAAATTGAAATGGGATATAAATATCAAGGATAGCTGAAGCTATGACACAAAATACTACAATGAAAAATGAGGTTTTAAAATTCCTCGCAACTTTCCAATAATATTTAAGTACAAGACTTCTATGTAAATTTGAATAATCTTTCTCCATCCCGTTAGAGATAGTCCCTCGTTAGATGGGACGTATATCTTAAAATTATAATTAATAATATTAACCTTATTATTTTTTTATGCATACCTATTAGTTATATACTGTAACATCTCTAACGGGATCCATAAAATGTAAAATAAAGGGATTTGAATCCCTCTACGTTACTATTATACCATATTTTTTATAATTTTCAAATATTATTTGAATTTTGCTCCATGAACCAAAGCTCCTAATATCGTTGAGAGTTTAATTGTTGCAACTCCAGTGACTTTATCTGCTCCGCCATAATAGATATAAAGTAAATCCCCTTTTAAAATCATTCCGCAAGGAAAAACAACATTATTTACGATTCCATTTTTTTCATAATCTTCTTTTGGCTCAAATATTGCATCAGATGAACGAGCAAGTACTATCGCTGGGTCTTTAAGGTCAAGAAGAACAACTCCAACTCTATAGGTATTGTGACTCTTAGATACTCCATGATAAAGAAGAAGCCAACCATATTTTGTTTTTATTGGAGGAGCAGCTATCCCAACTTTTGAACTATCCCAAGAATTCATCCGTGGTCCGATAACTCGAATACATTTTTTGACAACATCATTACCAAAGTTAAGTGTCTTTAAATAATCTCCACATATTTCATTCCCTACTCTGTGGATTACAAAATATCCTTCTTTCAACTTTTCTGGGAAAATACAAGTATCTTTATCATCAAAACCAGGAGGAGTGATAAGCAGAGGTTTTGACCAATTCCATTTATGAGCCAAAAAATCTTTCGTTGAAATAGATGAAACTGCAACTCTTGGTGGACCAATCCCATCATAAGCGGTATAACAAATATAAATATTCTTACCAATTTTTACAATTCGTGGGTCTTCACAACCAGAGTTACCAGAAATTTTTTTATTTTCAAAATCTTCTCTCGGAGAGTAAATAGGATCTGATAATCTCTCTACAATATTAAAACCATCTTTACTCATCGCATAACCAATGAAAGAAGTGTCATCCTCTGAAAGAGTACGATATAAGATATGAATTTTATTATTTAAATATATAGCAGCAGGATTAAATGTCGCTTTGGCTTCCCATTTATTATTTTGATTAGGAACTATTATTGGGTTTTTTGGCCCACGTTTAAATACCCATTTTTCACTAGTCTTTGTATAAATACTTGAAATTAAATCATTCAAATTAATATAGGCTAAACATGTAGTGGTATCGGCTGCCCCATAATAAATACTTAATCTATCTTTCTCAACTAATGCCCCTGTTGGGAAAATAACGTTTGGAATATACCCTGACAATTCATAAGATTCCTCTGGAGATAATATTGGGCCCTTGGTTCTTCCTAAAATTTTAGTTGGATCTTTTTTATCCAAAAGTAATCCTTCAATCCCAAAAATACAATCTAATTTCTCTGGAGATTGAAAATAATTTTGGATGTGAGAATAAATCAACAACCACCCATATTTTGTTTTAACGGGAGACGCTCCAATTTCTAAGTGGTCATATTGGTTACGACGGAAATCAACAGTATGTGAATCTATATTTTTCATCCACTCTTTCCAAAAAGAAGGATCCCACAATTGTTCTATTTTATCCATCTTTGCAATTGCCATTTTTGCTGGTGGTATATCAGTATGAACAGAAAAAATGACAACGATCTTACCATTGATACGCTCGGGGAAAAGAGTCATTGCTTTCGCATTAAAAGGAGTAACAAGATGACGCATATTAACTCTCTTTAGGTCGTTTGAAATAGCAACTCCAACTTTAATATTATCTGGCCCAAAAGGAAATCCTGATAAAGCTGTATAAAATATGTAATATTTGCCTTCAAAAAAAGTGACTCGAGGATCTTCACATCCATGAATATCCCAATCTTCTTGTGGGGTTATGAAAGGAATTCTATCTTCAAAATGAATCCCGTCTTTACTCTTACCCATACCAATTACAGAAATTTGATGTTGTTCTATTATTTTATCTACGGCAGAAATAGCTCTATAAAATCCATAAAAAGTTTTACCCTTCTTTGCTAGACTCATATTAAAGGTCGCAAACTCCTCCCAATAATGATCTCTATTGGGAACTAAGATGGGATTATCTTCTGATCTTTTTATTACGTACATACAATTTTATTTAATATTTATTTTTTTATTCTTTTCTAATTTTACTTCTTTATTTTCTTTTATATTTTTTATTAAATCCGAAAGGACGATAGAAGCAACCCCTACATATTTATCTCCACCGCCATAATAAACAAAAAGTCTTCCATTTTTTACAACTGAACCATTGGCATAAATAATACCTGGCTTCCAATCATTTTCATACCATTCATCGGGCTCAAGTATTGGGTTTTGAGCTCTATATATAACCTTACTTGGATCTTTTAAATCAAGTAGCATCGCTCCAAGTTTATATCTATCTCCATCACTCTTATCCATAGCATGATATAAAAGCAACCAACCATCTTTTGTTTTAATTGGTGGTGAGGCGGCACTACGGGTACGTTTATGCCAAGCGACAATATGATCAGGTAAAACTTGTGGGTCGGGGGCATCTTTTATAGTAGGAGTTTCAGTCGTGTCTAAATTATTTACATAAGAAACAAAAACCCTATCCGGATCACCTTTATCTAAATTATTAAAAATCGCAAACTTACCGTTAAACTTTTCTGGGAATAAAACCCAATTCTTTTGTCTATCCCCTTTATGTGAAAGATAGGAAAAATTTTTCCAACGCCACTTTTTATTTAATAAATCTTTTTCATTAATCGAAACGACAGCAACTCTCATAGAATCCCATCTCCATCCATTCGCCATATCAAAAATATTAAAAGTTAAATAAATATCCCCATCTATAAACACTGCTCTAGGATCTTCACATCCACCCCAACCCCCACCCGAACCATAAAGATTTGTATTATATGCTGGTCCTACTGGAGAAGTATAAGGCCAATGATTTTTCATTTCCTCAGCTTCTTTATAAGAAAAGACTGGGTAATAAAGTCGTTCGTCAAAATTAATCCCATCTTTACTTGAAGCATAGCCAAAACGAGAAATCCCATCGCCACCAAGGGCTCTATAAAATAAATGAATTCTGCCCCCAGAATAAATTGCTGCTGGATTAAAAACTGCTTGTGACTCCCAAGAATATATTCTTGGTTTTAAAATTGGATTTTTGATAGACCTTACAAGTTTTACTTCCAATTCCTTCTTTTTAGGAATCTTTTTTTTATTTAAAATTTTTTTTGATAAACTTTTCTTTACAACTTTCTTTGCTGTTTTTTTTATAGATTTTTTAAGAGAATCTTTCTTTATAACTTTTTTGACAGCTCCAACAGGCTTAGACTTAATTTTTTTAGGTTCTATCTTCTTCTTTATTATTTTTTTAGTTTTTTTAATTACAACCATAAAAATTAAACCCTCCCATACTTATCTTCGAAGTGGACAATATCCTCCTCGTCAAAATCACCGACTGCAATTTCCAATACTTTGATACCATCAGATCCTGCAGAAAGACGATGTTTCTCTCCAATCTTTATTTCATGTTCATCTCCAGATATAGTATCCTTTTTTGTTCCTCCTATTTCAACCCACCCACTTCCAGATATTATATGCCAAAATTCAGATCTATGTTTGTGATTTTGTAAACTGAGAATTTCATTGGGTTTAACTGTAATTATTTTTATAGTGGAAGAATCATTTTTAGTAAATTGTCTAAAATTACCCCAAGGTCTTTCTATTTGAAAAACTTTCTCTTTAATCATATTAAATATTATACCACAATAAATTGTACTCTCCACTTTTATATTTATTTAACACTCTGATTTTTCCAAGAAATATAAGCAATATAAAGAAAAACAAAGAATAAAGGGATGTAAATAAGTGCTTCTATGTGGTAAGTAGAATAAGAAAATATTTTTAACATCTTTTGAAATAAAGAAACTGGGCTCGTAAAAATTTCCCAACTATTAAACCTTAAAAATCGTCCAAGATATATGCCAAAGCTTGTTAATAACAAAATTATAAAAATAGAAATATCTGTTATCTTTTTATTATATCTGGATAAAATAATCTTTTCCATTTGATAGATAGAATACATCCCTAATAAAAGGCTAGCCCAAGCAGAAGTAAAAAGCAAAATTGAATCATAAAGAACAGGAACAGCTCGAACTACCCCAATATGAATCAGATCAGTGACGACATAAGGTGCATTGGGTAAAAAAATAAGCCAAAAAAATCCTCCTATTACAAAGAAAGATTTATTTAATTTCTTTTTATCTGAATAAAATAAAAGGATAGAACTTATTAAAAAAGGAATGAGGGCTAATAATATATTCCACAATATATAAATAAAAGAATATTTATCAAACAATATAACTCTTAAAACATTTAAAATGACTGCTAAAATTATCAGCAATGTTATTGATTTAGGAATGAATATTTTATTATTTAACATTTTTAGAATATGCTTTTAATAATTCTGAAGAACTTCTAATTTTTCCACCTCTACCAACGTTAAAAACCATTTTAATGTTTAGTTCTTTGCAAATTTGATACTCCAAACTCGGAAGATCAGTCTTATTAGGACTTCTATCTCCTCCGTTTGCAAAAATATTCGGTTTAATTTTTTTTATTTCATTATAAACACTAATATCTTTTGTTCCTTTTTTATGATAAGAAATTATTACTTTATCAACACAACCAAGAGCTTCAATAATTTCTTTGCGCTCTTTGTCGTGCATAAAAACAGGCTTACCTTTAACTTCAAACCAATTATCATTATTAACTACAACAACCAAATAATCCCCAAGTTTTTTAGCTTCTTGCATGTATCTAACATGCCCAATATGAATAGGATCAAAACCTCCACTAATCATTACTACTTTTTTATTTTTTAATTTTTTTTTAAT
>CAILJY010000046.1 GCA_903834665.1 uncultured bacterium
AATTCAAAAAATTTATCATCTAAAATAGCCTGTCTCATATCAGAAACTAATTTATTAATAAAATATATATTATGGATAGAGGCAAGTGTTGCTCCAAACATTTCTTTGGCTCTAAATAAATGAGAAATATATGCTTTCGTGTAATTTTTACAAGTATAACATTCACAATCTTTATTTATTTTCTCAAAATCTTTTACAAATTTAGCATTTAAAATATTTATCTTACCTTCATCTGTAAACAAAGTACCATTACGAGCAATTCTAGTTGGACCAACACAATCAAAAAGATCGACTCCATTTTCTACCCCCATAAATAAATCTTCCGGCTCTCCAATCCCAAGTAGATGACGAGGTTTTTCTTCCGGAAGAATTTCATTTACCCATTTTACGGCAGTCGACATATCTTCTTTGGCAAAAGATCCTCCAATTCCAAAACCATCAAAATCCATAGAGCCAATAACTTCAGCCGATTTTTTGCGAAGAACTTCTGAGCGCCCTCCTTGAACAATACCAAAAAGTGCTTGAGGACGCGAAGCAATAATATTCAAATTCTGAGTCGCGTCGGAGCCCTTTAGGGTAAAGCGTGAAGAATTTGAATATTCTTGCTTCGCTTGCTCTCTCTTTTTATGTTCTTCTAAACTCCTCTTTGCCCAAGCATGTGTTCGAGACAATGCTTCTTCTTGATATCTATCATTCTCTGTTGGTGAAGTACATTCATCAAAAGCAAAAATAATATCAGCTCCTAAATTATGTTGAATTTCAATTGATTTTTCTGGGGTAATATAATGAAGTGAACCATCAATATGAGAACGAAAAGATACTCCATCATTACCTATTGTTGCAAGTCTTGGCAAACCATCATCAAGACTAGAACGTTCTGTAATTAGCAAACTTGGATCAGTGATAGAAACAACCTTTGAAATTTCTTTTCCATAAGCAACCCCCAAAGAAAAGACTTGGAATCCACCTGAATCAGTCATTATTGGACCCTCCCAATTCATAAATTTATGAATACCGCCAGCCTCTTTTATGAGTTCATCTCCTGGTTGTAAATATAAATGATAAGTATTAGCTAAGACAACTTGAACATTATCATTTATTAATTGCTCTGGCGCAACACTTTTAATAGTCGCCTTAGTTCCAACAATAACAAAAGACGGGGTCAAAATTTCTCCGTGTGGAGTAGTTAAAACTCCAGCTCTCCCTAAAAAATTAGGAATTTTCTTTTTTATTTTAAAATTTATAGCTTTCATTAATCTCTTTTTACTTGAACCCATTTTAAATTTTGAATATTTACAGGAGAACTCAGTATAATTTTTCTAAAAGGATCTGTCGATTTGGATATTGTTTCATCAACTATAGCCAAAATTTTTGACTCTCCTCCAGGTAAAAATATAATTGATCCTTTTTCTATAATTAAATCCATCGGAACAATCATCTCAAAATTTCCACCCCCACGACCAACTAATTCAACACTAGCATTTGATCCATCTACAAAACCTTCTGTTTTTTGACTAGGATTTGTATATAAGGTTACTAAAGAATTTTTATCGTAAACCTTATCAATGAGTCCAATAGGAATATTGCCATTTGCATAAACCAAATCACCTTCTTTTATTTTATCACCACCCAAATCTATAACGATAGTATCATAAGGAGAATGGTTTGGTTTTGTTAAAATATTCCCCAAAATAAAATCCTCAACCGGAGAAATTCTATCAAGAATTTCTTTTAAATCTTGATTCTCTTTTTTTAATATTTGATAATCTATCATAGATAATTTCAAATCTAAATTTTCTTTTGTTTTATCATTATTATCATTTAAAAGAGACTTCTTAGTTTGAAATACATAACTAAAATTATTTATACTCTTGCCAATAAATTTTTCTGTTTTCCAAATAGGATTTCCTATATTACTAAAAATATTTCCAGACCAAATCATTACCCCTGTGATTGATAATAGAAAAAAAACTCCAAAACCAATTACATTTCGAATAATCTTTTTTCTATTTTCTATTTGTTTTTTATCTCGGAACTGATGTATCATCTGTATTTAATAAAACCTCTCTAAAATAATCAAATTCATCAAGAATTACTCCAGTTCCCCGAGCGACAGCAGTTAAAGGATCCTCAGCTACGTATATTGGGATCTTAAGAACATCCTGTAGCATAACATCTAATCCCCTAAGAAGCGCACCACCTCCAGACAAAACTAACCCTCTGTGAATAATATCAGAAAGAAGCTCTGGTGGAGTAGTTTCAAGTACTTCTTTAATCCCATCCACTAAACTATAAACAGAAGGCATTATAGCTTCTCTAATATCGGAATCCGTCACAATGACTTGACGAGGAAGACCAGTGACTAGATCTCGTCCTCTAACTTCTGCCTCCATAGGAGAACCCTCTAATACACTACCAATTGCAATTTTTATATTCTCAGCAGTTCTTTCTCCTATTAAAAGTTTGAATTCATCTTTCATATAATTTACTATATTTGTATTTAGTAAATCACCTGCAATTTTTAAATTTTTAGAACGAACTACTCCAGAAAGAGATATAACCGCAACATCAGTTGTTCCTCCACCAATATCAACAATAATAGAACCAAGCGCGTCCATGACTGGTAAGCGTATCCCAATAGCAGCTGACATTGGTTCTTCCACAATGTAAACTTCGCGAGCTCCAGCAGAACGAGCAGCATCTTCTACTGCTCTAATCTCAACATTTGTAATCCCAGTAGGAACACCTAAAATAACTCTTGGACGAATAAATTTTTTAGATATTTTTTCTGTCTTATTAATTAGATAAGACAACATTTCTTCAGTAACTTCAAAATCAGAAATAACTCCATCAACGATTGGTCGAACTGCTTTAATATGCCCCGGTGTTCTACCAAGCATTTGTTTTGCTTCTGCTCCTACCGCTACGATTTGACCAGTTTTTTGATTTACAACAACAACAGATGGCTCATTGATAACGATACCGTGACCCTTCAAATAAACTAGGGTGTTAGCAGTCCCTAGGTCAATCCCGATATCATTAGAAAACATTTTGTAAAATTTTTTTAACATATTAAATCACTCTTATATTTTTATCCCCCAAGAGACAATAATATCAAGAAGATCCTCTCCTTTTACTATTACCCCCTTATCTTCTATTCTTTTTTTTATTTCATATCCTCCATCTGCTAAGCTACGCTTAGAAATAACAATACGATATGGAATACCAATCAAATCAGAATCTGCAAATTTTTCTCCTGCACTTACGTCCACACGATCATCAAATAAAACCTCTACATCTTTCAAAAGTAAATTTTCATAAAGATTATTTGCTTCTTCTAAAATCTTTTCATCATTTCCAAGTACAAGCAAATGAACTTTAAATGGTGATACTGTTTCCGGCCAGATAATACCCTTATCATCGGAAAGGACTTCTACAATTGTCCCCATAAGACGCCCAAGACCAATACCATAACTACCCATGATTACTAATTTTTCTTCTCCATTTTGATTTTTATATTTTAAATCAAAAGGCTCAGAAAATTTGGTCCCAAGAGAAAAAATATTTCCTACTTCAATTCCTCTTTTTTCCACTAATTCTTCTTTTTTTAATTCTAAACTTTCCATAACTTCATCATTGTAAACCTCTTGATTTATAGCAATACCCTTATTTTCATCAATATAAATTGTATCTTCTCCTGCCCCGGTTAAAGTCTGAAATTCATGTGAAAATTTTGAGAATGTCCCCCCTGAAGCAAAAGTTAAATAAGTTAAATGACCAATACCAGCCCTTTGAAAAATATTCTTATAAGCAAGTTTTGCTTTCTCGTAAAAAACATTATGTTCTTCTTCATCTTTAGAGAAAGAATAAAGAGCTTTCCAATAAAACTCTCTGCCTCTTAAAATACCAGATTTACTTCTTGTCTCATTTCGAAAAATATCTTTAAAGTCATATGGATAAACTGGTAAATCTTTATATGAATTTATATACTGTTTTAAAATATTGGCATGAGCTTCTTCGTTTGTAAAAGAAAGTCCAACTTCTCCTCCATTTTTTAATTTTGTTTTAAACCAATTATCAACAACATCATCACTCCATCTTCCTGATTTTTCCCAAGTTTCTTTATTTTGGAAAATACTTGTTTTCATTTCTTGTCCACCAATAGCATTCATTTCTTCTCTTATTATGTTTTCTATCTTTTTTATCACTCTTAATCCAAGTGGTAAATAAGAATACACTCCAGCCATTTCTTTATTTATAAACCCTGCTTTTATTAAAAGTTCAGCATTTAAGGAAACCTCATCAGAAGGCGATTCTTTTTTAGTTTTAGTAAACAAATGTGATTGTCTCATATCCTCATCCTACCCTAAAAAGGGCCTCAGGTCAAAAAAACGTATTTGCAAAATGATGGTTTTTCTGGTATTATATTTAAACGTTCCGTGAGGGATTTTTTATTTAAAATACCCTTGTAAATAGGCTGGAATGCTTAAAAACGGAATTTTATAAATATAATTGCCCTTAGGGCCAAATTAATCATAGATATATGAGTACACAAAATTTGTTAGAAGAAATGTTTAAAGCCGGAGTCCATTATGGATATTCCAAAAGTCGTAGGCACCCATCAGTATCTCCTTTTATTTTTACTACAAAAAATGGAGTAGATATTATAAATATAGAAAAAACTAATGAACTTTTTGAAAAAGCAATTGAAGCTGTTTCAAAATTTGCAGCTAGTGGTAAAACAATCCTATTTATTGGGACAAAGCCAGAAGCTCGTCAACAAATAATAGAGACAGCTCTTGCACTAAATATGCCTTACGTAGGAGAACGTTGGGTTGGAGGATCTTTAACTAATTTCCCTGAAATAAAAAAGAGAATCATAAAATTACTTGATTTGAGAGATAAAAAAGAAAAAGGAGAATTAGAAAAGTATACAAAAAAAGAAAGACTCCTTATTGATAAGGAAATGGAAGATATGACAAAAAACTTTCAAGGGTTAACAGGTATAACTCGTATTCCTGATGCTATTTTTGTTATTGATCCAAAGAAAGAGCATATTGCTGTTACTGAAGCTCAAAAAATGAATCTCCCCGTTGTGGCTTTATTAAATACTGATTGTAATTTAAAGCAAGTTGAATACCCTATTATTGCCAATGACGCCTCAGTTTCAAGTATTACTTTTTTCCTTTCAAAAGTTAAAGAAGCTTATACAAGAGGTTCAAATGGTCTTACAAAATAATTTAACGCCTTCGGGCACAATTAAAATATGTCTATACAAATAACAGCTTCATTAGTTAAAGAATTAAGAGATTCAACAGGAGTTTCTGTCATGCAATGTAAAAATGCCCTCGAAGAAGCTTCGGGTGACATGGAAAAAGCTCTCATTATTTTAAAGAAAAAATCAAGTAGTATTGCCATGAAAAAAGCTGGCCGTAATGCTTCAGAAGGAATGATTGTGGTAAAAGAAGAAGATGGTAAAACTTTATTATTAGTTTTAAATACAGAAACAGATTTCGTTGCAAAAAATGTGGATTTCATAAATTTAGCAAATAAACTTGCTGATTTAGCGATAAAAGAAGGTATAGAAAATATGAAATCTCAATCCAAAGAAATCATTGATGAAATAGTTCAAAAAGTTGGAGAAAAAATAGAACTTGGTAAAGTTGAAGAAATAAAAGGTTCTATTATTGGTAGTTATATACATAACAATAAAAGTGCTGTAATTGTATCTCTCTCATCTGGGACAAAAGAATTAGCTCGTGATATTGCAATGCATATAGCAGCGATGAAACCAGCTTTCGTTTCTTCTCTTGATATTACAGAAGAAGACAAGAAAAAGGTTATTGAAGTTTTTGAAAAAGAAGTGTCTGAATCAGATAAAGGAGAAGATATTAAAAAGAAAATGCTAGAAGGAAAAATATCTACATATTTTAAAGAACAAACACTTATGGATCAATTCTTTATAAAAAATCCTGAATTTACAATAGAAAAATTACTTAAAAATAATAATGCCAAATTAATTTCATACGTTCGAGAATCAATTAATTAATTATGACTTTGATTATTATTCTATTTTTTATAACCACTTTCTTGGCTTTTGCCATGATCTATTTTAAGGCTTGGGAAATTAGAAATTCGAAAATTGAACAATCCTCAACTCTTCGAAAAATACTTCCTGAAATTTATTTTAGACAAATTGAAAAGATTATGCTATATTTAACAAAACATATTCTACAGTGGATAGTAATAACCGCTGTAAAATATTGGTTTATAATATTGGCAAAAACAAGAAAATGGTCTCTAAAAAAATTACCTAAAATATATAAATTATTTAAGGCAAAAAATAAAGAGATTATTCAGCAAAGAAATACTTTCCTAAGCAAAGCTATTCTTGAATCGAAGATAAAGATAAAAAGAATTAAAGAGAAAGTAAAAAGAGATCACGCATAAAAATTTTATAAAAAATATATGCCTGCCGGCATAGCTCAGTTGGTAGAGCGCCACTTTTGTAAAGTGGATGTCCGGGGTTCGAATCCTCGTGCCGGCTCCTTGAGAAAAAACACCCTAAACGGGTGTTTTTTCTCGGCACGAGGATTCGAAAGCCGGAAGCCACGTAGGTGGCTGAGGCGGGGTCGCGAGTTTCGCCAGCAGGCGAAAACTTGTGACGATTCCTCGTGTTTTTATCGCGGAAATTTTCAGTAGAAAATTATCCGTGACGATTCCTCGTGTTGGTTAAAGGAAAAAATCCCCTATTGGGGATTTTTTGTATTACTAGTAACATTTGTCTTAGAATTTGAAGATTTTTCATCTTTTATCTTTATACTCTCCAACTCAGGAAATGTTTTCTCTATATCTTCTAAGCTTTTAAAACCACTATAAACCTTACCGTTTATAACTATTGCGGGAAGATTATCTGAAACCTTATATATAGACGTCATTGTCTTTATCGCAGACAAATCTAAATTATAGTCAAAAGAATAAACCCGGAGATCTGGATATTTTTCACGAAGAGAGGTTAGAACATACCCTTGCTTAGTACAATCACTACAATTATCATTCTTATAGAAATAAAGAATAAATATCGATTTTTCTCCACAACGTTCACTTATCTTTTTCATTAAAAGATAATCTTTGATCTCAAGTAATGAATAATATTTTTTGAGACTAACTACATCTGTATCATCAGCCCCAATATTGCTTTCACTATAAGAAATTTTATCAGCAAGAGAATTTAATTCTGAGGACAAGATTGTATTTGAAACATCACGGCATGATTGTTCTTGAAGTAAAGAAAATTGAGTTTCTGAAGACATCAAATCGAGTGATATTTTACTCTCAATATTTTTTAATTGATCAATTTTTTTATTACTTAAATAACTTGAAACCCATAAGCCCGAGATAAAAATCGTCGCAGTTATAAATAAAACAATAATATATTTTTTCCAATCATTTGGTTCATGTTGATGCATAAAAATTTAAATTATTTGGTAACACGACGCTCAAAGGTCCAACTAGACTCTTTGGATATAATTGCATTATATATTGCTCTTAACATCCAAAATGGCGCTATTACACTATAAATTATAATAAAATAAAAAACCGAGAAAGAAAGTCGAGACTTCCCTTCTGCCATCTTTCTCCCAATCATTACTGATACAATAACTAGTATATACAAAATAATAGATAAGAACAACACTGCTTTTGTGTTAAGAAAAAACCAATCAAACTTATAATTAAATTTTAATATATTACTAAAACCAATAGTTTGTATCTCTATAGTTTTATTATAAATAAATTTAATAATATTTCCAGTAATATTTACAAAAAGAAATATAACTCCAACGATAGACACAAGCCCAGATGGCAAAGTAAACAATGCGACAGTTCCATATTCTTTTCTAAATAATAGACGCCTATAATCAATTAAATTTTTTATAAAACCATAGATCCATCGTAAACGTTGACGATAAAGTTTGGGGACTGATTCAGGAGTATTTGTATACACATAAGCATCTGGACAATGATCAATCTTATACCCATGTTCTTGCATTCGAAGAGCAATCTCTTGATCCTCTGTATTATGAGCTTTATGATATTGCCCCAAATCATCAAAAACTTTTTTTCTAAAAATAGAAAATGGGCCAGGAGTTACATGAATACCGCCCATAAAACCAAGCATTTTTTTGGTATAAATAGACATATCATATTCTATATTTTGAGCATATTGAAGAATATTTTTAGGGTTATAAACAATTATAGATGGAGCTACTGCCATAGTTCTTGGGTCTATTTCAAAATATTTTAAAATTCTTTTAAGAGCTTGCGGGTGAACCAAGGAGTCAGAATCTAAACAACCAAAAAATTCTGAAGTAGATCTATCAAGAGCAAAATTCAAAGCTGTGTGTTTACCTCCATTCTCTTTCTTAAATGCAAAAATATTAGAACCATCATCAAATTCTTTTATAATATCCCAGGTATTATCACGACTTCCATCATCTATCAAAAATAATTTAATCTTGTCTTTCGGATAATCAAGAGCCATTAATGATTTAACCGTTTTTTCTATCGTTCCCTCTTCGTTATAACAAGGCACCGCAATAGTTACTGTAGGATAAAAGGCTAAATCCAAATATTCTGGATTATGAACAATGTGCTTCCTTTTTTCAAGAAAAGTCATTAAAAAAAATATCTGCACGTAAACAGAAATAAAAGAAAAAACGTAAAATATATACGTATAAACAGACTCCATATAAAGTCTAGTATACCATATTATCTATATTTTTCAACATAAAATTATTTACTTTTAAAATTAAAATCATGCTATAATATTCAAATGGAAGAAACAAAACAATTTAAAATTACAACTCCTGTCGCAATAATTATTGCCGGGTTTCTTGTAATGGTAGGAATTTTATTAACAAACGGGCTAGGAGAAAGAGTTGTAAAAGAAAAAACTTTATCAGAACAAGTTGGGGTATCAAAAGATAAATTATCTCAATGTTTAGATGAAATAGATGCAGAAGCTTTAACTAAAAAAATATCAACAGATGTTGAAAATGCGATGAAAGGAGTTCCCGACGATCAAAGAGGGACCCCTTATACTATTGTTATTGGTAGTAATGGAGTAAAATCAGAAATTCGTGGATCCCTAGATTATGATAGTGTTAAAAAAGTTATAGATGAAGTCATATCAGGAACTGTAACTCAAAAATATGAAGGTGAAGTTTCTGCAGTAAATGCAGATGATCACATATTGGGGAATCCAAACGCTCAAGTAGTTTTAATTGAATATTCTGATTTTGAATGTCCATACTGTAAAAAGTTTCAAGCAACTTTAAATAAAATCGTAACCGAATCAAATGGTAATGTTTCTTGGGTTTATCGCCACTGGCCAATACACCAAAACTCATTCGAGAAACTAGCTGCTGCTGAGTGTGTTGCTAAAATAAAAGGCAATGATGCTTTCTGGAAATATTCTGAACTTTTGTTTGGTCTATTAAAAACCAGCGACGACTCCACAATTGATCAATTATAATAAGTTCTAAATATTAAAAAACTAAGCTCATGGCTTAGTTTTTTTAATATTTAGAACTAATGATAAAAATAAATTTATTCTTTTTATCCCCAAAGTTTCATAATCCCCCAGATAGCGCTTCGGGCGCTATCTGGGGGAATTTTTAATATATTTCTTGCTGATAGCATTTCTCACAATATACGATTTCTGGTCTATTATTAGCATAAGTCGTCTCAAATTCATTATGACATCCCTCTTTCATACAAGAACGATGATATAAGGTCATAGGATTTCTAAGCGCTAGTCTTTCTTTATATCTTTCATCTGGATGAAGATGTGGAATAGGAATATTCATTCTTTTATAAAACTGTAATTCAAATGAAGTTATCTTAAAAGCACGGCCTGATTTATCACATTCTATAACCTCATTTAAAATACTATCGTCCACATCTTTTATGTTATCTGGTATATCTTTAGCTTTTAGAGTAATGTTATATACATTATCTACCTTTTCTTTATATGGATATCCTCTTTCTATTATCTCTTCTTTGGTTAATGGAAAGTGATCATTTATAACCGCTTCATTATATCCAAATGGGCATAGTTCATATGGAAAAAATTCTCCATATTTATATACTCTCCCTTTACTATCTATATAAGGCATCTCATCCATATGTTTTTTTATTTTTTCCACCATATCAAAATATTCATCTTTCTCATATTGTTTATTTAAAATACAGTATTGTTTGTTCTTTAAACTGATACAAGCAAAAAGATAAGAGGAATTTTTACAATAATCTGTATATTCAATATTATTAGTAGAAATTGCCCCACTAATAATAAATTTTATATTCTGACTATTTTCCGAACCAGTATGAACATGTTCATAGGCTAATTCTGCGTAACAATGTCCTATATCCATAGAATCTTTTGCATGTGGACTTCTATATCCATATTTTATATTCTCATTATTAAAACAATTAAAAGACTTTTTAGTATTATTACTATTTCTTAGTTCATCTCCAGTAGAATCTACACAATTTATTATATTTCCATATTTTCTTGGAAATTTAAGTGTAAATTTCCAAAAATTTTTTTTAAAATCATCAATAAAAGAATAACTCCCCATATCTAACTCTTTTATCTTTTCTTCATATTGTTCTTTTGTATACTGTTCGTTTAAAATATAAAATCTTTTATTATTTAAATTTACACAACCAAAACAATCTTGGCAGTTATTGCAGTTTAAAATGAAATTACAATCTATACAATTTGACGACCAATAAAAATATTGGCAATTATAATTTTTAACAAAACCAATACCTTCATATACCAACTCACTATCATTTACATTATAGGAGTCAATCATTTGTTTAGAATTATTAATATTACTAGAATAATAAACGTCTTCACAATTTTTTATAACAGAAAAGCCTAAGTAAATATTTTTTGAATCTAAAATATAATTTGCATAATAAGAATCTAGACAATTTTCTTGCCATAATGATGGCTTTGGAAAACTATAAAATAATTCTTTCCACTGTTTAAAAAATGGTTTTTTAAAATCATAATTTTGTGCGTATATTTCAGCCCCCCAGTTATCACTTTTGTAACAATCTGGGCAATAGACGGGGAAAGAAACTTCATCATCATACATTGAGATAATACTCTTTTTGCACATACTACAATTTCTTTTATACAGAGATCTTTCATTTCTCCATATCATACGACGAACAAACCTACAGTGTGGGCAAAATGTCGGTGGTGGAACTTTCATTTTTTCATAAAATAAAAAATCCTCCGGTTCTATTACGAAGTTATTTTTACAGTTTTGACAATTTCTAGTCTCCGAACTCATAAATATAATTATATCATACGAACTAAATACCCAGATAGCGCTTCGGGCGCTATCTGAGGATTTAAGTTAATCGAAGTAATTTCTTAAACGAGCGATTTTTTCGTTATTACGAAGCTTCTCATGCACTTTCGCTTCAATCTGACGTATACGCTCCCGGGTGACTCCAAATTCTTGTCCAACCTCTTCTAGGGTATGTTGGATACCATCCATAAGGCCATAGCGTAATTCAAGGATCTTTCTTTCTTTTGGATTTAAGGTGTCCAGTACTTCTTTAATTTGATCTGATAAAATTCTTCTTGAAGCATCTTGATCTGGGCGGAGAATTTTATCATCTGCAATAAATTCACCTCGAGTGGATTTTTCATCATCATCACCTATTGGTTGCTCCAAAGAAACAGTATCTTGATTTATCTGTTCTATAATATGTATTTTATCAACTTCGAGATTCATCTCCATCGCAATTTCTTCTATCAAAGGTTCACGTCCAAGATCTTGTGATAATCTTCTAACTACTTGTTTATATTTTGAAATAGTTTCAACCATATGAACCGGTATTCGGATTGTACGAGATTGATCAGCAAGAGCTCGAGTTATTGATTGACGAATCCACCAAGTAGCATAAGTCGAAAATTTATAACCTTTAGTCCAATCAAATTTTTCTACAGCTTTAAACAAACCCAAGTTACCTTCTTGAATCAAATCAAGAAGCGTCAAATCTGAACTTCTTCCAACATATTTTTTAGCTATAGACACAACCAAACGTAAGTTCGCACGAGCAAGTAAATTTTTTGCTTCCATATCCCCTTTCTCAATTCTATAAGCAAGATTTTTTTCTTCACTTGCTGGAATAAGTGGGTATTGTCCAATTTCTTTTAAATACATTTGAATGGAATCATAATTTTGAGCGTCTTTACTGTATTTAAGAGCCAATTTATCGGTATCTCCTTCTATATCAAGTAGATTACCGCCTTCTAAAACATCAACTCCTGCAACAGATAATTTTTCATATAATTCATCTAAGAATAATATATTATTTTCAATATCTGGAAAAATTTTAATAATCTCATCATAAGTTATAAACCCTCTTTTCTTTCCTTTTTCGACAATACTATCTGATTTTTCTTCAAGCTCAAGTATTTTCTTTTCAGTATTTGATTGTTTTGAAGTCGAATTAACTACTTTACTTTTTTGGGAAGGATTTTTTTTGTTAATTAAAGATTTTTTTACTATTTTCTTTTTTGGGGCAACTACAGACTTTTTATTTAAAACTTTTTTAGAAGATTTTATGTTCTTTTTATTACTTTTTGATTTCGAAATAACAGAAGATTTCTTCGGCATTTTTGCTTTTTGTTGTTTTTTAGGTTTTATTTTAACAACTTTCTTTATCACTTTTTTAGATTTTTGTTTTATTTTTTTGACCATAAATTTATTGTACTCTGCGATTTTTAATCTCTTCTATTTTTTCGACTATTTTTTTATAAGCAATCATATCTATTTGAAGATCATCTTTTTTATTATTTTGTTCTTTTTCTTTAATACTAAACATTAAACTTTGAGCTTCTTCATTTAAAATTTCCTCTTCTAAATTTAAAATAATTTCTTTCATATCTTTAGTTAGAACATCAATTTTGCCACTATACCATTTTTCTGCTTCAAAAACTAGTTTATCAGAAAATGGTTCATATAAATCAAGGATATTTTGATAAGTTGGTAACCCTATATCTTTTTTAAATAACTCTACTATTTCATTAATAAACTTTTTTTGCTCTTCATTTTCTCCCTGCCATAATATTATACTAAACAATCTTTTTTCTAAATCTACTCTCCGAGAATTAATGTCCATCTTTTCTTTTTCTAGATTATCTTGATTAATTATTGAGGGAGTAATTTTCTCATAGTTTTTATAATCTTCAATTATTGCTTCTTCTCTAATCCCTGTTTTAAAATGAATTTCATTTATATATCCGGACTTTTCAATTGAACTATTTATCATTACTAAGAATGGAAAAATGATCTCCCTTATTTTTTTACCTCTAATTCTTATATCATTTGTACTTTTACATATTCGATCTAAATGAAAACTTATTATATTAATCGAATTTTTAATTATCTCTTTCCAATTATTATGATCGCTCAAAATAATATCTGCCGGGTCCTTACCAATAGGCAAAACTGCAATTTTAACTTGCATATCAAGAGAAAGAGCAATCGTTGATGAACGGCTAACCGCTCTAATCCCAGCCTCATCGCCATCATAAGCAAATATAATATTTGAAGACAATCTTCTTACCAGACCAAGATTATTTATTTTGGCTTCGTGGTCAATAGTAGTATCAGTGAAAGCAGTGCCTGATACAGCAACTGTATTTGTAAAACCGGCTTGGTGAGATAAGATTAAATCCATTTGTCCTTCTACTACAATACTATAATCACGACTCCTTATAGAGCTTTTTGCTTTATCTAAACCAAATAATACATTTGATTTATTAAACAATGGAGTATCTGGACTATTAAGATATTTGGCTTCTTCCACAGAGGAGCTAGAATCTTGTTTTTTAAATATTCTTCCTGAAAAAGCAATCACTCTTCCACTTGAATCATTAATCGGGAACATTATTCGCCCTCTAAAACGATCATAAAATCTATTATCTTTTCTTTTAATCAATCCAACAGTTTCTATGTCCTCCTTTTTAAATCCTTTATTAATTAAATGATCCAATACCCCATTCCAAGATTCTTCTGCATATCCAATTCTAAAAGATGAAATAGATATATCTGTAACGCCTCTATTTAAAAGATAGCTTCGAGCTTCTTTGTTTTTGACAAACATTTTTTCATAAAAAATTGTTGCTTCCTCCATTATTTCATAATAAATATCTGTTTTATCTTTATTTTTATTTTGAAAATTTGAAAGTTCTATTCCTGCTCTTTCTGCTAAAATTTTTAATGATCCCAAGAAATCTGTCCCCTCGAAATGTTCAACAAAAGAAAAGATATCCCCTTTAGCTCCACACCCAAAACAATAATAAGTTCCTCGATCAGGTGAAATAAAAAACGACGGAGTTTTCTCATTATGAAATGGGCATTTTGCTTTATAATTTTTACCAGCATTCTCAACTTTAAGGTATGAAGAAATAACATCGACAATCGAAAGTCTCTCTTTAATTTTTAGAACTGGTGAGTTCATGTTATTCTTTTTTAAACTTATTTATTATTTATCGGCCAAATCATCTTCTTCTTCTACAATTTCACTTTGACGTTTTACTCCAAAACCAGTACCAGCTGGTATAAGATTACCAATAATAACATTCTCTTTCAAACCTCGGAGATTATCAATTCCACCACGAATAGCATTGTTGATTAAGACTCTATTTGTGTTCTGGAAAGAAGCGGCAGATAGCCAACTCTTTGTTGTAAGAGAAACTTCTGTTATTCCCAAAACGATAGTTGAGGCTTCGGCTTTTTTACCATTACCCTCTTGTTCAACACGATTATTTTCTTCTATTAATTCTATATTTTCAACTATTTCTCCTGGTGAAAAAGTAGTATCACCTGGTTCTTTAATTCTTTTACGTGAAAACATTTGTCTAATTATTATTTCAATATGTTTTCGAGAAATAGAAGCACTCTGTAAATCATAAACTTTATTAATTTCATTTACGATATATTCTTCTGCAACTTCTTTTCCTCCATATTTAACAATTTCATTAATATCAGCAGATCCATCTGTTAGAAGATCTCCTTTTTTAACTTGTGAACCAATTTTAACTAAAACTTGTCGACGAGCCATTACTGTATATTCAACTTCATTTCCATTTTTACCACTTGCAGATATTTTATTATCAGCTTTCAAATCAGAAAGGACTTTAATAATCTTTTCTTTACCATTGTCAGTAATATCTACAACTTCACCATCACTTACTGAAATAACAGCTGGATTTTTAGGAATACGTCTTTCAAAGATTTCTTCAACACGAGGAAGACCTGTCGTAATATCAACAGTAGCAACTCCTCCCGCATGGAAAGTACGAAGTGTAAGCTGTGTCCCTGGTTCTCCAATAGCTTGAGCCGCAATTATTCCTACCGCTTGCCCAACTTCAATCATACAGTTACGCCCTAAATCAAGACCATAACAATTTTTACAAATACCATGAACAGTCTCACAAGAAAGTGGAGTACGGACAAAGGCTTCTTTAATTCCGCTCTTTTCCAATAATCTAGAATCTTCTTTTGTTATTAAAGCTCCTTTTTTGAAAAGGACCTTACCTTCATTATCTTTTATGTCAGAAAGTAAAACTCTTCCATTAATATACTTAGCAAAAACACCATCAACTGCAACAATTTTCTTTCCATTTTTTGTTCCACAATCTTCTTCTGTTACGACAACATCTTGCGCGACATCAACTAAACGACGAGTCAAATACCCAGCCTTCGCAGTATTTAAAGCTGTATCGGCAGCACCCTTACGTGATCCGTGAGTTGTAATAAAGTATTCAAGTGGAGATAATCCTTCAATATATGATGGAATAATTGGGAAATCTAATGTTTCTCCGGAAGTGTTTACAATTAAACCTTTCATTCCACACATCTGAACCAAACTTCCCATATTTCCTCGAGCTCCTGATGTAATCAAATCATAAGTAGAACTTCGTGGATCAAGAGTGCTTGGAATTATTTTCTCAATTTCTTTTTTAGCATGTTCCCATATTTCAATAACTTTTTGATATTTTTCTTCTTCAGATAAAAGACCCTCATCAAATTGTTCTCTAACTAATTCTTCTTCTTTACGGAATTTTGCAACAATATCAGTTTTACCAACAGGCACACTAACATTATCAATACCCCAAGTTACACCTGAATAAGTTGCGTATTGATAACCAAAATCTTTAATTTTATCAAGAACTTGAGGAGTCTCATCTATTCCATAGTGAACAATAAGTTCGTCTACAAGCAAAGACATTCTTTTAATATTTATTTCTTCGTTCATGTAAGGAAAATCATCTGGGAAAATACTATTGAAGAATAATCTTCCAACTGTTGTTTCAAAAGGTAATCCTTTAAATTCACTGTATCTTGATTTTTCACTTCCAAGAACTTTAATTTTAGCTCTAAATGTTATAACTCCTAGATCGAAAGCAGTTATAGCTTGATTGGGGCTAGAAAAGGCCATCCCTTCTCCTTTTTCTCCTTCAACTGATTTTGTCATCCAATAACAACCAAGGATAATATCCATTTTCGGCATAACTATTGGTGATCCGTCTTGTGGTTTTAATAGATTTTTATTTGAAGCGATATAAAGACGTGCTTCATCTTGAGCCATCTCAGACAATGGAACATAAACTGCCATTTGGTCTCCATCAAAGTCAGCGTTAAATCCTGCACAGACAAGTGGATGAACCTGAATAGCATTGTCTTCTATCAAAATAGGATTGAAAGCTTGTATCCCCAATCTATGAAGGGTAGGAGCTCTGTTTAGTAAAACATATTTACCTTTAATAACTTCTTCAAGAATTGCCCATACCTCAGGAACCCCTTCTTCAATAAGACGATTAGCTCCACGAATATTGAAGGCAAGTTCTGTCTCTAATATTTTTGAAATAACAAAAGGTCTAAATAATTCAAGAGCCATATGTTTAGGAAGACCACATTGATTTAATTTCAATCCTGGACCAACCACGATAACAGAACGTCCTGAATAGTCTACTCGTTTACCAAGTAAGTTTTGACGGAACAAACCTTGTTTGGATTTTAGATTATCAGACAAAGATTTCAAAGCCCTCTTTTGAGAAGAAGAAACTGCTTGTGAATCATTTTGTTTGGCAATTGAATTGTCGATAAGAGCATCTACTGCTTCTTGTAAAATACGTTTTTCATTACGAAGAATAACATCTGGTGCCCCAATTTCTTTTAATTTCTTTAAACGATTATTACGATTTATTACTCTACGATATAGATCATTTAAGTCTGAAGTTGCATGACGTCCTCCATCAAGTGCTACCATTGGACGAAGAGCTGGTGGAATGATTGGAATCACTGTCAAGAACATCCATTCTGGGCGAATACCTGAATGAATCATTGATCTTAGTAATGATAATCTCTTTTCAAGTTTTTCTTTATCTATACTTGAAGCCTTGGGAAGCATATTCTCTGTTTCTGTCTTTATCTTTTCTAAATTCATATTTTTGAAAAGAGTGTAAATAGCTTCTGCTCCAATACTTGCTTCAAAACAACTTCCATACTTAAGACCAAAATGGTGATAAGCTATTTCATTCAAAACCTTACCTGGAAAAATTTCATTAATTTCTTTTTTAGTATTAGTTAAAAGTTCTTTTAACTTTTCTTTTGATTCTTCGTCATTTGTACTCTTTAATTTTGATTTAAATTCACTTTCTAAATTCTTAATAATTCCTTCTTTCTCTTCTGCATAAACATTAGTAATTATATAACCAGCAAAATAAATTACTTTTTCTAAATCACTAACAGGAATATTTAGAAGAACTGACATACGTGAAGGAACTCCACGTAAAAACCAAATATGTGCAACAGGACTTGATAGTTCTATGTGGCCCATTCTTTCGCGTCGAACAATAGAGCGAGTAACTTCAACTCCACACTTTTCACAAATAATATCTTTATATCTTATTCTTCTATATTTACCACAGTAACATTCATAATCTTTTTCTGGGCCAAAAATTCTTTCATCAAACAAGCCACTTCTTTCAGAACGTCCTGTTCGATAATTGATAGTTTCTGGTTTTGTAACTTCTCCATAAGACCATTCACGGATTGCCTCAGGAGATGCAAGTTTCAGAACTATTGAGTCAAAATTTGTTGTATCGATTGTTTTCATATGATTTTGATGTGTAAAGTTATTAATTAATTATTGTCCCCTAACTTTTTAAGATCAACATCCAACGCTAGACCTCGGAGATAATTTAGAAGTACGTTAAATGAAGCAGGAACATTTGGTTCACCGATTGGGTGTCCCTTAATAATGGCATCAAATGTCTGTGAACGACCGATAATATCATCAGACTTAATAGTTAACATTTCGCGAAGAGTATAAGCTGCACCATGTCCTTCAAGAGCCCAGACTTCCATTTCCCCAAAACGTTGACCCCCACCTTGTGCTTTACCACCGAGAGGTTGTTGAGTGATTAGAGAGTAAGGACCAATAGAACGCATATGTAATTTGTCTTCAACCATGTGGTGAAGTTTAAGCATATACATATATCCAATAGCAATATCTTGATCAAAAGCCTCCCCTGTACGCCCATCATATAATGTTACTTTTCCACTCTCTGGTAATCCTGATTTTACAAGTTCAGCTTTAATTTCAGGAACTGTAGCTGAGGAAAATGGAGGAACAATGGCTTGATACCCAAGTGTATGAGCAGCATAACCCAAATGCATTTCAAGTATCTGACCCAAGTTCATACGAGAAGGAACTCCGAGAGGAGTAAGAATGATATCAATAGGTGTCCCATCTGCCATAAATGGCATTTCTTCTTCTGGTAAAATAACTGAGATAACACCTTTGTTACCGTGACGTCCTGCCAATTTATCTCCCACAGAAATATTTCTGATTTGAGCAATTTCAACAACAATTCTTTTTATAATACCGGATTCAAGATTATGACCTTGATCTCGTGAGAATATTTTTACACCAATAATTCTTCCTTTTTTACCATGCTCTAAACGTAATGACGAGTCTTTAACATCACGAGCTTTCTCGGTAAAGATTGAACGAAGTAATCTTTCCTCTGGAGTAAGTTCAGTCTCACCTTTTGGTGTAATTTTACCAACCAAAATATCATTTTCATTCACTTCTGCTCCAACAACAATTATTCCATCTTCATCTAAATCTTTTAATTTATTTTCCCCAACATTTGGGATATCACGAGTAGTTATTTCAGGTCCAAGTTTTGTATCGCGGACATTACAGATAAACTCTGTGACATAAATACTTGTAAATTTACTTTGTTTAACCAATTTTTCAGATAAAATTATCGCATCTTCGTAGTTTGCTCCACCCCAAGACATAAAACCAACAAGAACATTTTGCCCTAGAGCAATTTGTCCATTATCAGTAGTAGAAGTATCAGCTAAAATATCTCCTTTTTTAATTTTATCTCCAAGAGAAACACTTGGGCGTTGATGAAATACTGAAAAGTTGTTTGTTCTAGAAAAGTTTATAAGAGGATAAGTATGATCTTTGCCTTTTTCATCTTTAACTGTTATTTTTTTAGCATCAACATATGAAATAACTCCATTTACTTCTGAAACTATAAGACGTCCTGAGTCACGACTTGAAAGTTCTTCAATTCCTGTGGCTACAAGTGGAGCTTCTGGAACAATACAAGGAAGAGCTTGTTTTTGCATGTTACTTCCCATGAGTGTTCTATGCGCATCATCGTGTTCTAAGAAAGGAATCATAGACGTTGCAATCGAGAAAGCTTGGTTGGTGGCTACGTCAATAAAATCAATTTCATTTTTTGAAATTAATCCTGGTTTTGTTTTAAGACGAGCTTCAACTTTGTCGTCTGTAATATTCCCCTTTTCATCATAGTCAACACCTGAATGAGCAATGTTATATTTCTCTTCTTCAAGAGCATTTAAATAAACTACTTCTGAAGTTATTTTGCCGTTTTTTACTTTTACATAAGGAGTCTCTATTATTCCAAATTCATTTATTTTGGCATAAGTAGAAAGATGGAGAATCAATCCAATGTTAGGACCTTCAGGAGTATGGATTGGACAAACTCTTCCATAGTGAGAAGTATGAACGTCACGAACTTCAAGTCCTGCACGTTCACGAGTTAAACCTCCTGGACCAAGTGCGGAAAGTGTTCGTAAATGCTCAACTTCAGCCATAACATTTTCTTGGTTCATGAATTGTGAAAGTTGATTAGCTGTGAAGAATTCTTTAATTCTTGCTTGAAGAGGTCTTTGATTTATTATTTGAATTGGAAGAGTTGTTCCTACATCAATAGTAGACATTCTGTCTTGAATATTTCTTTTGATTTGAGACATCCCCATACGAAACTTTTGTTGAATCATTTCTCCTACATAACGAACTCGACGTTGACCCAAATGGTCAATATCATCGGCTTTGGCATGAGGATTATTATTTAATAAAACAATATTTTCAACAATGGTAACAATATCATCTGCAGAAATGGTACGGCGTTCCATTTCTTTATCATCCATGTTCTTTTCAAATCTTTTATTAAAACGGAATCTTCCTACAGGTGAAAGATCATATCTTTCTGAAGAAACAAGGGCTTTTATAAACTCACGAGCATTTTCAGAAGTAGCTAAATCTCCATCACGAAGACGTTTATATATTTCAATAAATGAATCTGAGGCTGTTTTAGCTGGGTCTTTTTCAATTGAGATCTTAACAACCTTTAATACATCTTCATCATCTTTAAATGCTTTCAGTATTGCTTCATCTTTTTCAAGCCCTAATACCCTCAATAAAGAAACAACGGAGAATTTACGTTTTTTATCTATTCGAACATAAACAACCCCATCTGTATCTGATTCAATTTCTATCCAAACTCCACGGGCTGGAATAATTTTAGCACCAAAAAATCTTTTACCCTTTAATTCTTGTTCAGTGAAGAAAACTCCAAAACTTCTTGTAAGCTGAGGAACAATTACACGCTCAACTCCATTTATAATAAATGTTCCATGTTTGGTCATCAAAGGAATATCTGCCATAAAAATTTCTTGCTCTTTGGAAGTACCAATACTTTTATTTAAAAGTTTGACGCGAGCTTTAAGTCCTCCTTCATAAGTTAACTTGTTTATTTTTGTATACTCTTCATCAAACTTTGGTTCACCAAGTGAAAAAGAAGTAAAATCTAACTGAAATTTCTTTTCAGAATAATCATTAATAGGAGAGAATTCCTTAAAAACTTCTTTAAGTCCACTTTCAACTAACCAATTAAAAGAAACTAATTGATTTTCTATTAAATTTGGGAACGGAACCAATGGCTTTTTATAGCGCGCAAAATACTTCTTAGGACGTATGGCTGTCTTTTTCATAATATATAAAAACGAGAAAAAACTAAGGTGACCAAACCTCGGTATTATTTTCTATTTATTATTGCTGGCAATATTGTTTTTTAACACAAATAAAGTTAAAAACTTATAACTTGTCTACCTAAAAGGTAGGAAACTAGTGATTGATTTGCCATTACTCAATCTTTTCAATCTGGGTAGTATCCTATACTATTTCTTGCTTTTTGTCAAATTTTTATATTCTTCTATTTTCTTATGATCCCCAGATAATAGAACCTTAGGAACTTTATATTTTTTGTCCTTATATAGCAACACTTCTGGACGCGTATAAACTTCACTCGAGGATACTCTTTCCTCTTCTCGAGAATCAAAATTACCAAGGACCCCCTCTATTTGACGAGAAATAGAATCAACCAATATCATCGCTGGGATTTCTCCTCCAGTTAGAACATAATCTCCTATTGAAATTTTTTTAGTTTTTAGAATTTTATCTACACGTGCATCTATCCCCTCATATCTTCCACAAATCATAATTATATCTGTGTATTTTTTAGATATATTTTTTGCAATTTCTGTATTAAATTTTTCTGCACTTGGAATAAAATTAACTGTTAAGATTTTTGACTTCAAAAATCGTCTCATAATTGAAGCTTTTACATTTTCTACTGCCTTAAGAATTGGTTCGGCTCTCATCACCATCCCAGGTCCTCCTGCATATGGTCTATCATCTACTTGAGCTGATATATTACCATCTGGCCAAACTTTTTTATATTTCCCAGTAACAAATTTACGAGGATTAATAAAATTAACTTTTATTTTTTTTTCTTTTATAGCCCTACCTAAAATAGACTCATTCAAATAAGAGTCAAACATCTCTGGAAATAATGTAATTATGTAAAAATTCATAATATTAAAACAATATCATATAAAGATAAATAAAAAAAACTTTATTTAATCATTCCTCTGGTTATTGATCCTACTGATCCATCAGGATTTAACCCATTAGCTTGTTGAAATAACATTACTGCTTGTTTAGATTTAGTACCAAATACTCCATCTGGAATACCACAATCATATCCTTTAGAGTTTAAATAAGTTTGTAAATACTTTATATCATCTCCT
>CAILJY010000047.1 GCA_903834665.1 uncultured bacterium
CACATAACTGTGGGCTTTTTTATTTTTCAATTAAAATCATATGAACAAATTTATTTTTAAACAACATTGTACTGAATTCTGGCGTAATTAAAAAATGCTAGGTTTTTTACATTACAATTTTAAAAAATAAAAATATAAATTATATGAAAACAAAAATAAAATCATTAAAAAATTTACCAGATGAAAATGGATATTACGGAAAATTTGGAGGAATTTTTATTCCTCCCCAATTAGTAGAACCATTAAAAGAAATAGAAAAAGAATACTTAAGGGCTAAAAACGATCCAGTATTTCAAAAAGAATATGCTGATTTATTAAAGAATTATGTTGGTCGTCCATCACCACTTTATTTTGCAAAAAATTTAACAGAAAAGCTGGGGGGTGCAAAGATTTATCTTAAACGTGAAGATCTAAATCATACTGGTGCTCACAAGATAAACCACTGCATAGGAGAAGTTTTGCTTGCAAAAAGAATGGGTAAGAAAAAAGTTATAGCTGAGACCGGAGCAGGGCAACATGGAGTTGCGTTGGCTACCTCCGCAGCTCTTTTGGGTCTTGAATGTGAAATTCATATGGGTGCTATTGATATAAAAAAAGAGCATCCAAATGTGATTCGTATGAAATTACTTGGAGCAAAAGTTGTAGAGGTTAATACAGGGGGTAGATGTCTTAAGGATGCAGTTGACAGTGCTTTTGGAGTATTTATAAAAGATTACAAGACTACATTTTTTGCGATTGGTTCTGTGGTAGGACCTCATCCATATCCGATGATAGTAAGAGATCTTCAATCAATTGTAGGGAAGGAAGCTAAAGAACAAATACTGGAACAAGAGAAAAAATTACCAGATTATATAATTGGTTGTATTGGTGGAGGATCTAATGCCATTGGGTTATTTCATGAATTTCTTGATGATGACGTCAAACTTATTGGAGTAGAACCAGCGGGTCGTGGTTCGGGTATTGGTGAACATGCCGCTACTATTACTTATGGAACAGAAGGTGTAATACATGGAATGAAGACGATTGTATTACAAAATGAAAAAGGAGAACCAAATAGTGTTCATTCTATTGCATCAGGATTAGATTATCCTGGCGTTGGACCTATTCATGCATATTTAAAAGATATTGGAAGAGTTGAATATACCTCTGTATCTGATAATGAAACTATAAAAGCATTTTTGGAATTATCTAAAGTTGAAGGTATTATTCCTGCACTTGAGAGTTCTCATGCAATAGCATATGCAATGAAGATAGCTCCAACTTTAGAAAAAGATAAAATCATAATTGTAAATCTTTCTGGCCGTGGGGATAAAGATATTGATTACGTCACCACATTATTAAAAATATAATAAAATGTATTTTTAAAAAATTTAATGTAATTTAGGTGTTTTAGTTTATAAAAGTTAATAAACAAAATATACAAACTAAAGCAGAAAAAATATGCCACATACTATGATCTATATTATAAGATTTTGAATTTTGTTTAAAATAAAATATCAATGCAATTAGAGCGCAAATAATAGCAAAGATACTATAAGGTAAAATCCAATGACCCAAAAAAAGTAGAATAAAATTAGAAAGCATTACTATACTAGAAAAGACAACGTCGAAGTAAAAAATTATTTTATGTTCATCGTAAAAATGAAAGATTAAAGATGTAATAAAAACAATTACAATAATTACTGAATACCAATATAAATTATAATTTATTGAAATATAAAAGGGGATTATAAGAAAGATATTACTCCAGAATTTCATTTTTATAATTTGTGCCATCCGTGTATTATATCAGATTGTAATAAAATATTTGAATTTTATTGATTTTAGTAAAAAGTGCCAAATGTGTGTACACATTACCAAGTAATATTGACTTTTATTTCATAATATGTTAAAATACATTCAAAATTTTCTAGTTCATAAACAATTTAAAAATTAAAAAGATGAGAAAAATTGTATTGTCAGTGCTCTTCACCGCCATTTGGATGTTTCTTTGGGCCTACTTATTTATGCCCGCTTTAGCAACAGATGCTTCGGTTGGTATTTATTTCAACCTTGCTATCTATTTTGGTATAATGGCCTTTATATGGGCTGATTACGAATATGGAGAAGGAATTGGTATTGTCTCAGTAATATTTACTATTATTGCATCTGGTATTTTTGTCGGAGTAATTATTGTAGGTGGATTTATCTCCTCTTCTGGATGGGTAAATACCACTCAATACAGAGGATTAATCGGGGAAATTAAACAGACAGAATTTACCGCTAATGTACAACCAATAGCAGTTAATCAAATGCTTATTGTTGATGATGAAATTGCACAAAGAGTTGGTGAAAAAGTTTTGGGTTCAGACCCTGGGCTTGGAAGTCGCTCCAAATTGGGAAAGTTTACTCTTCAGGCTGTGAATCATCAGCTGTATTGGATTGCGCCAATTGTCCATAGTGGTTATTTTAAATGGAAAAGGTTTGGTGATGTTGGTACACCTGGGTATGTGAAAGTATCTGCAACAAACCAGGAAGATTATGCATTGGTTACAAATGTAAATGGAAAAGATTTGCATATTGTCTATCAAGAGCATGCCTACTTTTCTCAAGATTTGGAACGGCATGTATATATAAATGGATATCGTTCCGCTTTGTATAGCGACTACACCTTTGAGGTGGATGATGACTGGAATCCGTATTGGACAATCACTATCAATGACAGTAAGATTGGTTTTGGTGGATACGATGCTGTTGGAGTTTTAGTCGTTGATTCTGAAACAGGTAAAATGACTGAGTACAAAACGGAAGATGCTCCAAAATGGATTGACCGAATTCAACCTGTTGATAATATTACGTCACAAGTTGATGATTGGGGAAATTATATTGATGGTTATTGGAACTTGTCGGGGAATAATAAGATAAGAGTAGCAGGAGAAAGTTCATTAGTTCTTGGAAGTGATGGACGCTCATACTATTATTATGGTCTTACTTCCGATGGTAACGATAATTCAACGGTTGGGTTTGTAATGGTTGATACCAGAACAAAGAAAGCTCACTGGTTTAAACAAGCCGGGGCAACTGAACACGCTGCTTGTGAATCTGCCGAAGGAAAAGTTCAAGAAAAAGAATATGTTGGTTCTGATGGTATTACTTACAATATCGATGGTTATCCAACTTACGAATTTCTTTTGAAAGACAAGGGGGGTCTAATGAAACTTGTGTCTTTGGTAAATGTTCATGACCATACTATTGTTGGTATTGGGGAAAGCCGGCAAGAAGCAATTCAGGATTATCGCAGTCAAATGACTAATCGTGGTAACACTGTCTCACTTTCTACCAGTGACATGCAATTGATTTCTATTTCATCTAAAATTTTTAGAATTGATAAAGATATAATGAAAGGTAATACTTTTTATAAGTTAATACTTGAAAAATATCCAAAAATTCTTTTTACTGCCGGTGCTACCATTTCTGAAGAGCTTGCTCTAACCAGGGATGGTGACATGGTAAAAATTCGTTATGTAAAGCCAAATTCCAACGGGAATGTTTCAATTTTGAATTTTGATAACCTTGTGTTGTCGATTCAAAAAGATTCGATTCAGATCTCGAATGAACAAAAGCTCGACACCTTGCGGATAAAAGTAATTCAGCAAAAATCAAATGAGGTTGTTGACCAAAAAATTAATGGTCTCTCCTCGGAAGAAAAACGAAAACTTTTAGATCAAATGAGTAAGAAGTAAAAAACAATTCAAATATTTATTATAGAATCCGGATGATACATTATCATCCGGATTTTTTTATCAAATTATATTATGTGAATCCACTGCGTGCTTTCAGAACTTAGTAGGGATGAGGATGGATTGAATTAGGGATTAAAGAATTGAGTCTAATATTTGGATAAGGTTCACGAAATTCATAATGTACTCACAAAAGACAGGTTAAGTCATTTTTGATATAATAAACTAATGGAAGGAAAAAACTTTATAAAATCTGAGAACGAGAATTTTCATAATAAACTCATCAAGAGTAATATAGCTGGGGATTTTACAGGTAATGATAAATTCTATGAGATTAAAGGCAATCCAAATAAAATAGTAAGACTGGAAAGTTTTGAAAATTTAGAGCAAAGATACTTTAATCAAATAGATGCTTCCAATTTAGTTGAAGTAGGTAAGAAGCTTTTTACTGAGCTTGAAAATAAATATGCTATTTCAGTACCTGTTGAATTTTTTATTGATAAAAATGAAAAAGGAGATGATGTTGTTTATGCTCAAGTTGATAGAATTGATGGTGTTAATTTAGAGAAAGTTGAACCAACAAAAGAAGCTACTGAAGAGATTATAAAATTATATAATTCTATATCAATATACTATTTAGATAAATCTCAGAAAGAAGAAAATCATTTAGCCGATATTAACAATGCCTCACAGTATATGTATGGAAAAAAGAATGGAGACAAAGAACCTAGAATTTATTTAACTGATACAGATTTGTATATAAATAGTGGAAAAGTTTCTTTATTACACAATATTAAATGGTTTCTTCGTCATATGGGTTGGGTAGAGAGAAAATTTAATACGAAATTTGAAGACGCAAGAGAGAATATAAAAAAACTTATTGAAAATATTTCAATACCTGATAATTTAACAGACACTGAAAAGAGTAATGCAAATAGAGAAATAAGAGAAATAAATGAAATTTCTATTGGAGATTTTTCTAACTTAGATAAAGACGAAGAAGGTTTTATCTCTAGTTCCATTTTATAGTTTTTTATCTAAAAGTTCTGAACTTTCAAAAGGGTATAAAAAAGTACCTTAATAAATAAGGCTAAAAGTGGGGTGAACCAACAGAGACTGTTTTTATGCTTATCAAAAACTAGCAAGAACTATTCTAGCTAGCCCCATAAATTTCTTTTGCTTGTTGTATTTGTTGTAGGGTTATTTGATTAAAATCTACGTAGTCATATATCCCAGTTTCTCTATCACCAATTAAAATACGAGCATTATCAAGTGGGAGACTTGCCTGAGAAGCATAATTATCTAAAATTTTTCTATTCTCATCACCTCTATCTTTAGGAATGATTTCAGAAACAGAAGGATATTCAACAATAACACTTTTACCTTCCATTACACTACCATTTGTTCTATTACTAGCTCTTTTAGCTACTTCAAAGTTATCTGCATCAGCCAAATATATTTCAGAAGTTTTATATATTCCTTTATATATCTCTCTCATTGTAGGAGACCTAAAAAAACCAGATTCTATTGCATCTTTTAATCCATCTTCTCCTATGCCTCTATAATAGAATCCTCGCCTTGGTTCATATATCTTTTTATTCTTTACTTCTAAAGATTGTTCATTTTTAAATCCCAAAGTTTCATATACAGCATTAGCTACTTTAGGATTAATTATAAAAACTCCCCATCTATTTTTTTCTTGTTCGGTAGACGAAAATTGCTCAATTGATTGTCCAACTTTCGGTAACTCAACCTTATTTGTAGTATTGATTGGAAGTTTTTCCATATAACTATTATACCAGAAAGATATAAAAGTTCTGAACTATCTATGGGGTATAAAAAAATATCTTAATAAATAGGTAAGTGGGATGCTTTGCATTCTAATCAATGTGAGCCACAATAATTTGCTTTTCGTCAAAAGCAAATTTTCCAGCCCCGGACTCAGCTATTTTTTCTGGTGAAAAAATATGCTTCCGTCTTCACAAAAGCGAAAAAGACTGGAGCAGTCCAGTCTTTTTAAATTCGCGCTTTTGTGACCCTACAGAGACCGCGAGTACGCTTATCGAACCTTACAGGTTCAGTACACCTTTTGTACTTTTTGAAAATAGAATTTTAAAAAAGACACAAAAGCTTTTCGATTCTCTAACGCAAGCAAAGTAGTTTGCTTGCTTGGGGCCACAAATCTTAAAAAAGCCTTATAAAATAAGGATTTTTTAAGATTTGTGACCCTACAGAGAATCGAACTCTGATTACCGCCTTGAGAAGGCGATGTCCTAACCGTTAGACGATAGGGCCAATATTTTATTTTTTATATACTTTCTCCCAAATCCACTTTTAAAATACTTTTCCTTTTTTCTTGCATCAATTATATTATCAACTTTTTCAAAATATACTAACTCAAAAGGGGCACGTGATTTAGTTGATTTTACTTCTTTGTTATTATGATTACTTAATCGCCTCATTAGATTATCTGTAAATCCATAATAATATTTATTATCTATTTTACTCTTTAAAACATATACAAAGTACATATGATTAAAAATTAAATAATATAACCGTTACCTGCCCGCCCTCGCGTACTCGGCCAGCCTGCCCTTCGAGAGCTGGCAGGGAGCAGGCGGGAACGATAGGGCCGAGGATAATTACTAATTAATAATTAAAAATTAAGAATTAGAAATTTAAAACAAAATACATAAAATAAAAGCACCCCTTTAAAATAACAGAATATTATACTTTTTACAAGTATGTTATAATCTTTTTATGAATGAAATTGGAACTTTATATATAGTAGCCACTCCAATAGGGAATTTAGAAGATATTACTCTTCGAGCTTTGCGTATCCTTAAAGAGGTTGATTATATTTTGTGTGAAGATACAAGGACTACTCAAAACTTACTTAATAAATATGAAATTAAAACTAAGACGATGAGCTACCATGCTCATAGTTCAGAAGGGAAAGAATCATCAATAATAAATTTAATCAGAGGTGGTAAAAATCTCGCTCTTGTTTCTGACGCAGGGACTCCTTGTATTTCAGACCCAGGAGTTCTTCTTGTTTCTAACCTTAGAAAAGAGTTTGGGAATGAAGCTAAAGTTTCTCCAATTCCAGGCCCTAGTGCTCTAATCTCAGCTATTTCTGCCAGTGGAATATCTTCTGCTGAATTTATATTTTTAGGATTTTTACCACATAAAAAAGGAAGAGAAAAAATATTTAAAGAAATTAAAGAATCGAATAAGACAATCATTTTTTATGAATCAACTCATCGAATTTTAAAAACTCTTTCGTCTCTTGATTCTCATATTGGGGATCGTGAAGTTTTAATAGCTCGTGAGATTACAAAAAAATTTGAGGAATTTGTGAAGGGAACGTCATCTTTTTTATTGGAATATTTTAATAACAATAAAGATAAACAAAAAGGGGAGTTTGTAGTAATTGTTTCTCCTTTATAAATAATATATAATATATTGTATGAGAAAAGAAAAAGCACTATTTATTATTGGATTATGGGGTATAGTCTTGCCATTTTTGGGTTTTACAAATAATTGGAGAAAAGTATTATTTTTTATTACGGGGTTAGCTATTGTTTATTTAGCTTATCTATTTTATTTAGAAGTAAAGAATCGTTTATCCAAAGATAGTAGTCACAGTAAAACTTTTGTAGATAATATCGGAAGTGGAGAATAATATGATATTTAATAAAAACATTAAGATCTTTATATATGTTTGCCTCGCATTTATAATATGCGGGGTAGTTGTTTATTATGTGGTTCCTTTATTTTATGATAACGGTGTAGAATATAATATCACCAAAGAAGAAGAAAAAGATAAAACTGCTAATTTAGTTAAATCAGAGGGAGAAAAGGTTTCTGTAGAAGAAAAAAAGATAAATGAATTAATTCCTGTTACTCACATAAAAACCCCAGAAAGTGTTAAAGCTTTATATATGTCAGGATGGGTTGCTGGTTCGAAAGATTTTCGTGATTCACTTGTAAAAATTATTGATGAGACAGAGTTAAATGCGGTAGTAATAGACATAAAAGATTCGACCGGAAGAGTAAGTTTTTCGACGGATGATCCTCTAATAAAAGAAATAGGAAGTTCTGAAAATAGAATTAAAGATATAAGAGCTTTGACTTCTTTATTGCATTCTAAGAATATTTACATCATTGGAAGAGTCTCTGTTTTTCAAGACCCATATTTAACCAAAATAAAACCTGAGTGGGCTGTTAAAAAGAGTAGTGATGGTGGAGTATGGAAAGATAGAAAAGGTTTATCTTTTTTAGATCCTACCAATAAAAATGTTCATGAATATATTTTAGCTATAGCAAAAAATTCATACAAAGAAGGGTTTGATGAAATTAATTTTGATTATATAAGATATACATCAGATGGAAATATGAAAGATATAAATTATAATTTGGCTCCTGGTAAAACGAGAGCAGATAATATGGAATCATTTTTTAAATATTTATCAACAGAAATTAAAAAAGATGAAAATATTCCAATATCTGGGGATTTATTTGGTTTAACAACAGAAGCAAAAGATGATATGGGTATAGGTCAGGTTTGGGAGAAAGCAGTACCGTATTTTGATTTTGTTTGTCCAATGGTTTATCCGTCTCATTATCCATCTGGTCATGCTGGATATAAAAATCCAAGCCTATATCCTTATGAGGTTATAAATAGAGCTTTAATAAGTGCAGTCACAAGAACAAAAGCAATAAATCAAGATATATTAAAAATACGTCCATGGTTGCAAGATTTTGATATGGGAGCTACTTATACAAAAGAATTAGTCAAAGCTCAGATGAAAGCAACTTATGATAATGATTTAACTTCATGGATGCTTTGGGATCCAAGTAATAAATATACGCCTTCTGCTTTAAAAATTGAAGCAAATAATTAATAAATAAATTTAAAATAAGAGATGGAAAAGAATAAAATTTTAAAAACATTAGGTTATGTTATTATCTCACTTATTTTTATTAGTGGGGTTTTGGGTTTAGGTATTTATATTGGTTATTCTCATCGTCCTGAAATAGATAAAATTTCTTCTATTATAAATAAAACTCCCCAAACAGAAACAAACGCTGACTTTAGTTCTTTTTGGAAAGTTTGGAATACTTTAAACGATAAATCAATTTATTTTGATAAAATAAATGATCAAGAAAGAGTATGGGGATCAATTCAAGGCCTTGCTTCATCATTAGGAGACCCATATACAGTATTTTTTCCACCTAAAGAGAATAAGTCCTTTAATGAGGAAATAGTAGGTTCTTTTGATGGGATAGGGGCTGAAATAGGGGTTAAAGATGGAGTTCTAACAATAATTGCTCCTTTAAAAGATACTCCAGCATGGAAATCAGGGATTAAATCAGGAGATAAAATAATAAGAATAAATAATATAAGTACAAATGGCATGACAGTAGATCAAGCAATTGATTTGATTCATGGGCCCAAAGGTACAACCGTCACTCTGACGATTCTTCGTTTAGGAGAAAAAGAAACTCGTGAATTTATAATCACAAGAGACAAAATTGATATTCCTACTATCAATGCAAGTTTACGTGAAGATGGAATTTTTGTTATCACTCTATATAGTTTTTCTGAAAATTCTGATCGTCTATTTAAAGAAGCAATTTTAAAATTTATAGATTCTAAATCAAATAAATTAATTTTAGATTTAAGAGGTAATCCAGGTGGGTATTTATCATCGGCTGTTAATATTGGATCATGGTTTATAGATGAAGGTAAAGTAATCCTTAGCGAAGATTTTGGAGACAGTCGAAAACCATTAATTTATCGAAGTCATGGACCAAGAGTATTTAATGAAAATCTTTCTTTTGTGGTTCTTGTTGATGGAGGTTCAGCTTCTGCTTCTGAAATATTAGCTGGAGCATTAAAGGAGTATGGTATTGCAACACTAGTAGGAGAGAAAACTTTTGGAAAAGGTTCAGTTCAAGAACTTGTTAAAATCACAGACGAAACATCATTGAAAGTAACTGTTGCAAATTGGCTTACTCCTAATGGAGTCTCAATATCATTAAACGGTCTTGACCCAGATATAAAAGTACCAATTACACTGAAAGATTATGAAAATAAAAAAGATCCTCAAATGGAAAAAGCTGTCGAAATATTAAAAGCTAAATAATAGAATAAATTTTATGAAAATTATTTTAACAACTGATGTTCCAAAAGTAGGGAATAAATATGATTTAAAAGAATTTAAAGATGGATATGCCAATGTTCTTATCACAAAAGGGTTAGCACTCCTTGCAACCCCTAAAGCGATTGCAGATCTCAATAATAAAAAGGCTGGGATAGAAAAGAAAAAAGAAGAAGAAATAAAACTTTTTGATTCAATTATTGCAACCGTGGATAATAAAAAAATCGAGATAAAAGCAAAAGCAAACGAGAAGGGTCATTTATTTAAATCAGTCAATGCGTCAGATGTAGCAACCGCAATAAAGGATATAACAGGCGTGGAGATCGATGAAGGTTCTATAATCATGGAGCACATAAAAGAATTAGGGAATCATGTTATAGAAATAAAAAAAGGAAATAAGAAAGGGAAGTGTGAGATAGTTGTAATTAAGAATTAAAAATCCCCATATAGGCCTTAAGGGCCTATATGGGAAAAAATATATGGAATATCAATCAGAAAACAGAAACTGTCAGAATTGCAAAAAAGATTTTATTATTGAAATTGATGATTTTTCCTTTTATGAAAAAATTAAAGTCCCTCCACCAACATTTTGCCCAGAGTGTCGAATGATAAGGAGGATGATATGGAGAAATTGCCGTTCTCTTTTTAAAAGAGAATGTGGTAATTGTAACAAATCTGTTATTTCAATGTATTCTCCACTTCGAACGGGGATTGTATATTGTACAGATTGTTGGAATAGTGATGAAAGGAATCCTTTTAATGATGGTTTTGATTATGATTTCTCAAATAATTTTTTTATACAATTAAAAAAGTTAAGAGAAAAGTCACCAGTTCTTTTTGCTCACCATACCGGGACTTTAATAAGGTCAGAATTTACTAATTATAGTTTAGATAATAAAGATTGTTATCTGTCATACTCTGTTATAAATTGTGAAAATGTATTATATTCTGAGGTTGTAGATAATTGTAAAAATACACAAGATTGTTACGCTGTCCAAAAAGTTGATGGCTGTTCTTATAATATTGATTGTGAAGCAAATTATAATACTCATCACGCAGTTAAGTCGCGCAATTGTATAGATTCTTATTTTATTTATGATTGTGTAAATTGCCAAAATTGTTGTCTATCTTCTAACTTACGAAATCAAAAGTATGTATTTAAAAATAAGAAATTATCGAAAGAAGAATATGAGAAAGAGATAGAAAATCTTAAATTGAATACTTATACTGGCATAGAAAATACACAAAAAGAATTTGATAATATTTTTACAAATAAATCTATTCATAGATTTGCACAAATATATAATTCACAAAACGCGAAAGGGGATTATATCGGTAATTCTAAAAATATATATAATTCTTTTGATGTTCAAAATTCAGAGAATATCTATTATACAGTAAGAGCTATAGCCAATAGTAAGGATTGTTATGATAATCAAGGGATAGCTGTAGGGGAATTAATTTACGAGTCTATTGCGACTAGTTTTGGTTCTTATAAAGATTCTTTTACTTATATTTGTGTAGGCTCTAAAGAATGTGAATATTCTTTTATGTGTAAAAGTTGTTCACATTGTTTTGGTTGTTTTGGACTCAAAAATAACCAGTATTGTATTTTTAATAAACAATATAAGAAAGATGAATATTTTATACTGGTAGATAAAATTAAAAAACATATGGATGAAATGCCATATATTGACGATAAAGGAAGAATATATAAATATGGTGAATTGTTTCCATTTGATATGTCGCCATTCGGTTACAACGAAACTAATGCTCATGATAATTTACCTATTAAAAAGGAGTTTGCTATAGAAAAAGGATATCCTTGGATGGAAAGAGAAGAAAAAAATTATAATATAAGTATTAAATCTTTTTCATTACCAGATTCTATAAAAGATTGTGATGACTCTGTATTGAATGAAATAATTGCTTGCCCTAATAACGGCAATCAAGATTTTCAGTGTACAACTGCTTATCGTTTAACTCAAGCTGAATTAAACTTTTGCCGTCAAAAGAATTTACCTTTGCCTAGATATTGCCCAAACTGTAGACACTACAAGAGACTTACTTATCGTAATCATATAAAGCTTTGGCGTCGTAGTTGCATGAAAGAAGGTTGTAAGAATGAGTTTGATACTACTTATTCTCCGGATGAACCATATAAAGTTTATTGCGAGAAATGTTATCAAGATGAAGTCTGTTAAATCCTAGATAGGCCTTAAGGGCCTATCTAGGAGGAAATAAAAACGACTAGGTCTTTGCCTAGTCGTTTTTATTTTATAGTTATTAAATTACGTGGACGATCTTTTTAACAGAAGATGTTCTATTAAAATTTATTTTTCTTTTAGTGCCAAATTTTACGGTTCCTTCTTTTAAAGCAAAGAGGGTATGATCTTTACCAAGTCCTACATTTGTTCCTGGTAGGATTTTTGTACCACGTTGACGGATTATGATTGATCCAGCTTTTGCTTTTTCCCCAGCGTAAAGTTTTGTACCTAAATACTTTGGATTTGAATCTGTTAAGTTTTTCGCCGATCCACCGGCTTTTCTATGTGCCATATTTTTATTTTAGCTGTAGTTTCTTATGAAAGGTATAGGCAAACTACCTGCAAATGATTTATAATTAAACTTGTATGAGTATACCTAATTTAATTGATAAAATCAAGGGCAAAACATCTATTGACAAAATAGCTATTTTGTATCCAATTATAATAATTGGGGTAGCATTTAGTTCCTTTGGTTTAGGACGACTTTCCGTAGATTCAAATAATAACTTTGACAATAAGAAAAGTATTGTTATTGAAGAAAATAATAATATAGAAAATAAGGAGATAGAGGAGAGTAATAACAATGAAAATGTTTCAATCAAAAAGTATGTCGCTTCAAAAAATGGTAAGATGTATTATAGTATAGGTTGTAGTGGGGCAAAACGTATTAAAAAAGAAAATGAAGTCTGGTTTATCTCAAAAGAAGATGCTGAAAAATCAGGTTATGAGTTATCTTCTACTTGTAAATAATAATTATGAAAATATTTTATAAAATTTTTGTTGTTGTTTTTATTATATTATCAATCTTTATATTGAGAGATGATATTAATTCTGTATTAGGAGATGTTTCTTCATTTTTAAATAAAAATATAAAAAATCAAATTCAAAAAATATCAGATAAAGAAGAAATAAATTTATCTAATAAAAAAATAGATACTCCAGGAGCCTTGAGAGTTGTAGATGATTTATTAAATATTAATAATAAAGATCTTTTAAAAGAACATGTTATACAAATAACAAATCAAGCTCGAAAAGAAAATGGAGAATTATTTCCTTTGAAAGAAAATTTAACTTTAAATTTATCTGCAGAAAAAAAACTACAAGATATGTTTACTAATCAATATTTTGAACATATTTCTCCAAAAGGAGTTGGAGTAGGAGAACTTGGTGAACAAAATGGGTATGATTATATTTTAATAGGAGAAAATCTAGCCCTTGGGAACTTTAAAGACGATGAAGATCTTGTTGAAGCATGGATGAATAGTCCTGGTCATAAAGCCAATATATTAAATACACACTACACTGAGATAGGAGTAGCTGTTGGCGAAGGTCAATTTGAAGGTAAAAATGTATGGATTGCTGTACAGCATTTTGGAACTCCGCGAAGTATTTGTCCTATTGTAGATGAAGTTTTAGCAGGAACAATAGATATCAATCAAAATAAAATAAAAGAAATTGAAGAAGATTTATCTAAGCGCTTAGAGATAATTGATAAAGGAGTTATATACGAGGGGATAAGTTATTTTGAACAGATTGATCAATATAATAATTTAATTAATAGTTACAATAATTTAATAAAAATTACTAAACAAAAAATTGATAAATATAATGATCAAGTTCGCATTTTTAATCTTTGTATTTCAGAAAATAAATAAGCTCTTATTAGTAATAGGAGAGAGAGGTTTTGGACCCTTTAAAGCTTATATATAAAATATAGTATAGTGTCGCACAATATATCTTTTGCGACACTAAGATGTGTAAAAAATAAGCCTTTATTTATATATAGCTTTATGATCAGTATTATTTCTTAATTTAGTTATTTGTTTAACTGATCCAATTTTTCTTCCATGTTTTCTCACGGAAAAATTGTAACCCCTCTCTTACTTTAAATTATCAATACTACCTAAGTCTGTAACTTTTTTAAACCCGGCATTTTCCATCATATTTTTAGCCATCATAGATCTATTACCAGATTCACAATATAACGACACTTCTTCGTCTTTGTCAATAGGTGGATAAATACCACTCATAATATCCATTATGTCATGATGAATAGCTCCCTTGATATGATCATTCTCAAACTCTCTCTTTGTTCTTACATCAATTAAAATCATTTTATTTAAAACATAACAAATTATTTTATAAAAAAATGTCTGGCACCGGTTCCCGTCCTCCTCGTCCGAGGACTTTTTTTAGAATATAATTTGTGGAGTTTTTGTTGCTAATTATTAATAGTTATTTTTTTTCTAAATATTTTTTATTTTGTAATTTTTCTGGTCTCAAATCTTTATTTGTATATTTTTCGTAATTTTTACCATAACCAAGACTTTTATTGAGTTTAGTCGTTCCATTACGAATATCAAGTGGTATTGGTAAATTGCCGTGCATTTTGACATCTTCTACTGCCTTTAAATACGCATCATAAGAACTTCGATCCTTTGGAGCTTGGGAAAGATAAACGACTCCGTGTGCAAGGTTTATTCCACATTCTGGTATACCTATAGTCTCGACAGCTCTAAAGACATCATTAGCCACAACTAAAGCTGTTGGTAGGGCTAATCCTATATCTTCTGAAGCAAATATAACCATTCTTCGGGCAATAAACTTAGGATCTTCTCCGGCGTCGAGCATTCGAGCAAGATAATAAAGTGCGGCGTCTGGCTGACTAGCTCTCATACTTTTTATAAATGCACTTATTGTATTGTAATGTTCATCCCCTTTTTTATCATAACGAAGAAATTTTGATTGTAATGTATTTTTAAAATTTTCAATATTTATTTCTTTATAAAGTGACATAGTATTTTCAATCATTGCAATTGCTTGTCTGGCATCACCACCTGACATTCCAATCAACCAATCAGTTGCATCTTTTTTCATTTTACAACCTGTCCTTTTAATAATTTTTTTCATATCATCATTGGAAAATTCTTTTAGAACAAAAACACGCAAGCGAGAAAGTAATGCAGGTATAACTTCAAAACTCGGGTTTTCTGTTGTTGCTCCAATAAGAATAAGTCTACCACTTTCTACATATGGTAATAAAAAATCTTGTTGAGCTTTATTGAAACGATGTATTTCATCAAGAAAAAGAATTTTAGGGCCAAAAAGTTCTCCTGTTCCTTTAATTCCCATATCAACAATTTGTCTGATATCATCTTTACCCGCAGAAACCGCTGAGAGCTCGTGATATTCCGCATTTAATGATTTGGCATAAATACGAGCGAGTGTTGTTTTGCCAACTCCAGGAGGCCCCCAAAGAATAAAAGAAAATATATGTTTATTTTTAATAGCTACTGAAATAGGTTTGTTTGGGCCAACAAGATGCTCTTGGCCTATGAATTCAGTCAATTTTTGGGGTCTAATTTTTGATGCCAATGGTTCCATTTGTATAGTATAGCTTTATCTAACCCAAATCTCAAAGTAAAACCCCTCCATGAAAATGGAGGGGTTTTTACTAAAAGAGAGATTAAAGTTTTTCTAATTCTGTATCAATGCTATTTAAATCTTCTTCTAAGCCGATATCATCTACATTAATACTATTTATATTCGCATTGATGTCTTGAGTGGTATCTGTTGTTACTGCTTTATTAATTTCCATTTCAGAGGGAGTTAATGGTACTTGTTTTTCATTTTCTTTTTGATCTTTAACTTTCATAAAAACCATAAAAGCAAGAACGATAACAATAATGATTACCAAAAAAGTAATTATATTTTTTTTATCCATATATGTTATTGATTTTCTAAAGTATTATTATCTTCGACCTCATTTGAATCTTCCTCGTCATCTATTTTAGGAATTTTAGCTAATGCTTCTGCGGTATCTTTAACTGCAGTAAATGCCAATTTAACTTTTTCTTTAACAGCGCCTATATCTTTTTTAAATTCTTCTTTTAAGCCTTTCATTTCAGCCTTAAGAGTTTCTTCTCCGGTTATATTTACTTCATAAACCTTAGCTGATTGACTAGATATAGCATCTCGAGCAACTGAAATAGATTCTTTTGCTTTTTCTACCATTATTTTAATAGATGAAACGTCTAATCCTCTATTTTCTGCTTTTGTAATACGAGATTCTATTCCTACTAATACATTTTCTATCTTTTCTATTTTTTCTGAGAAATTAGCAGTTAGTTTTATGTTTAAAAGTTGGATACCCTTCATTATTTTTTCAGTAGCAATTTTTTTATTTTCATCCTTAACTTTCTTTAAATCCTCTTTAAAGTTTGTTTTAATTGTTTCTGTTTTTAATTTAATTTCTTCTTTTTTACTTTCCAATTCTATTCTAAACTCTTCACGTTTTTCTTTCACAGCTTTAATTATTGATTCGACTTCATTTCGACGCTCTTCTCTTTTTACTTCAAATTCGTCTTTAGCGTCTTCGATTTCATTTTTAAACTCTTCTCTTTTCTCTTCTCTTAGCTTTTTCTCCTCTTTTAATTTATCTTTTTCTCCTTTAAATTCTTTTTTAAATTGGTCACGAGAATTTATTTCTTTTGTTTCTAATTCGTTTTCTTCTTCTATTTGTGAAGTTGAATCTTCTGTTTCAATTTCATCTTCAGCATAAACTACAAAACCAAACATTAATGATAATATTATGATAAACGATGACACACTATATTTTATTTCTTTTCTCATAATTTAATTGTAATATTTTAATTTTATTAATGCAAATTTAAAATTACCCATTAAAACTTATTTTTAATGGGTAATTTTAAATATTTAATTTATTATTATATTATTGGGGGCTTTTCCAGATTCAAAAGTTGAAATAATATTAATTGCAGCAATTTCTGCCATCATATTACGGGCTGAATGACGAGCAGAAGCAATGTGCGGAGTAATGATTACATCTGGTAATTTGATAAGCCCTTTTGTTAATTTTGGTTCAAATTCAAATACATCCAATGCTGCTCCTTTTATTGTGTTGTCTTTTAGGGCACAGACCAATGCCTTCTCATCTACAACCGCTCCTCTTGAAGTATTAATTAAGAAAGCTGATTTTTTCATAGTGGAGAGCGATTCTTTATTTATTAGATGATGAGTCGTTGGCAAAAGCGGTACATGAAGAGAGACAATATCAGCTTCTTTCAAAATTTCTTCAGTCGTTTTTCTAATTGTTCCATCAATATTATCTAATTCAACCGATTGACTAATATCACTATATATAATTTTAGAACCAAATCCATAATGAAGAATTTTAGCAACTTGTGTTCCAATTTGTCCGGCTCCAATTAAACCAATGGTTTTACCTTTCATATCAGTTCCAACAAATAAATCTGGATCCCAGCCTTTATATTTACCCTTACGCATAAATTCATCTCCTTCTACTAAACGAGTTGTAAGAGCAAGCATAAGAGCGACAGTATGTTCTGCTACTGCAGTTGCAGATGTTCCTGGAGTATTTGAAATTAAAATGTTTCTTTTTTTGGCTTCATCTATATCAATATTATTAAAACCAACAGAAAAATTCGCGAATATTTTTATAGTAGGACAAGAATCAAAAACATCTTTATCTATAATGTCTGTTAAAAAGGAAATAACTCCGTCATAATCTTTTTTCTTTAATTCTTTTATGATCTGTTTTTTTGTTGGAGGAATTTTAAATTTACCAATATCATAAGAAATTCCTTTGTCTCTTAATAATTTTAATCCTACTTCGGGTATTTTTCTTGTGATATAAATTTTTTTATCCATAATAAATATTATAATTATTATTAACCAATTTTAATAGTATCACGATGTTTCTCTGCTTCCAAAGATATTTTTTCCATCATTCCAACTGCTTCTACTGGATAATTTCCTTTAGCAGATTCTTCTGAGAGCATTACTCCGTTGGCTCCATCTAATATGGCATAGGCTACATCAGAAACTTCAGCTCTGGTTGGATTTGGATTATCTACCATAGAAAGGAGCATTTGTGTCGCTACGATTACCATTTTACCAGCTTTTTTGCATTCTTGTATTATATGATGCTGGATAAAAGGAATTTCTTCTAATGGAAATTCATTCCCCAAATCTCCTCTTGCGACCATAACAGCATCCGTTTCTTTTATAATCTCATCTAAGTTCTCATATGCCATTCTTCTCTCTATCTTTGATATAACCTTTTGGTTGCCACCTTTTTCTTTAATTAAATTTTTTAGCTTTATAACATCTGAGGCTTGTCCGACAAAGGATAAAGCGATGTATTCTACTTTTTGTTCTATTCCAAAAGAAAGATCAGAAATATCTTTTTCGGTTATTACCTCTTCCCCTTCTTTACCTCCAAAATAATGATTAGATCCATCTTGAACTCTTGGCCCAGATAAATCTTGAATAATAGGAATTTCTTTTTTATTTTCTTCTGCAACTTCTCTAATATTTTTTATTATATCTTTATGCCAATCATGAGTCCCCCATGAAAAATTTAGACGAGCCATATCCATATGGTGTTCTGCCATGCGAGAAATCATTTCTTTGCCGTTACTAACTGGCCCGATTGTAGCTATTATTTTTGTTATTGATTCTTGCATAAATTATTTTTTATTAATTTTTATAATTCTTTCATATTTTACATATCTTTCTTTAGGGCCAAGAGCACCGGCTTTGATTCCAAAACATTGATAAGCACAAACCAAATCGCCGATAAAGTCATCCATTGTTTCTCCACTTCTGTGACTAACAATACAATCAACGTCATTTTCTCTGGCGAATTTCATTGTATCTAGAGTTTCGCTTAGAGTTCCTATTTGATTTGGTTTGATTATTATTCCTTTGATACTTTTTTCTGCGATTGCTTTTTTAAGTCTTTCTATATTTGTTACAGTTAGATCATCTCCAATTAATTTTGTCGCTACTTTTGATTGTAAATTTGTAAAACCAGTATAATCTTCCTCATCAAATGGATCTTCTATAGAAATCATTGGAAAATCATTACAAATTTTCTCATATAAGGTTACCATTTCATCGGTTGTCCATTCCCGATTCATAAATTTATAAACTTTATTATCATGATCATAAAAAGAGCTGGCAGCGACGTCTAAAGCATATTTGATCTTATCAGAGTAGCCCGATTCTTCTACAGCTTTTTTCATTAAAGAAAGAGGAGTGAATATATCTTCTACATCTAAAGCGATTCCTCCTTCATCCCCTTTTGTAATTGCTCCAAATTCTTTTTCTAAAATACTATCAAGTTTGTTTTGAATTTCTCTGCTTATTTGTACACTTTCTTTTGAACTTTCTACTTGTGGAACAATATGAAATTCTTGAAAAGCCAATCTTGTTGCAGCGTGTTTACCTCCGTTAATTAAATTGAAATATAAAAATGGCTCTTCTCTAGAAGGAATGATTGATTTGATTGTTTTTAAATATTGATATACTTCCATTCCTAAAACTTTAGCCGCTGTTTTTGCACAAGCGATACTAACTCCTATGGTACTATTGCCTCCCAAATTAGTTTTCTGAGGAGTGCCATCTAGCTTTATCATTATCTCATCAATTTGTTGTTGTTGATCTATTTCAATACCAAGAAGAGCGGGTTTTATTATTTTTTCAATTTTATCAACTGCATTTAAAACACCACTTTTTCCACTTTCTGAGTCACGAAGTTCACAAGCCTCATATTTGCCAGTACTTGCTCCTGATGGGACTTCAAATACCCCTACAACATCATCTACATAAACTGAGACTTTAAGTGTTGGGTTATTGCGTGAATCTAGAATTTGTTCTGCTTTTATATCTGTAATTTTTTTATCCATATTTTTTAATATTATTTATAAATTACA
>CAILJY010000048.1 GCA_903834665.1 uncultured bacterium
AAAATAAATTTTAATTCAAATGGCTACTACTGTTACATTTAAACCAAAACAAGTTACAAAAAGAATGCTTTCCGGTTTACCTCCACGTGCTTATGAGGTAATTGTCAATCGTTTCGGGCTTACTGATGATGCTCAGCGTAAAACGTTAGAAGCAATAGGACAAAAATACGGTATAACTCGTGAACGTGTTCGTCAAATAGAAAATTCAGCTCTAACTTTAATTCGTAAATCAGAATCTTTTAAAAATGAAAAAGATGTTTTTGAAGAATTAAAAAAGTTAATGCATACTCTTGGTGCGGTTGTTGGAGAACAAGATTTTTTGAATCATCTATCTAAAGATAAATTATCTCAGAATCATATTCATTTATATCTTACTTTAGGAAGTGATTTTACTAAACATAAAGAAGACGATCATTTTAAGTCACGCTGGAGTGTAGATTCAGTAGTTGCAGATCAAATTCATAAATCATTAAAAAACCTTTTTGAAAATTTAACAGATGATGAATTAATTTCTGAAGGAGAACTTGTTGCCCGTTTTCTTGATGATGTAAAAGAATTAGCTGAACAATATAAAAATGAAGAAATAGCTCGTCGTTGGCTTTCCATGTCAAAGAAAATTAGTAAGAACCCTCTAGGAGAATGGGGTAAATCAACTTCATCTTCTATTAAAACACGCGGGGTAAAAGATTTTGCTTTTTTAATGATGAGAAAACATGGTTCTCCTATGCATTTTAGAGAAGTAGCTAAAGCTGTGGCAAGTACTTTTGATAAAAAATGTCATACAGCAACTTGTCATAATGAATTAATAAAAGATCCAAGATTTGTTTTAGTAGGAAGAGGGATATATGCATTATCTGAATGGGGATATAAAACAGGAGTAGTTCGTGATGTTATCAAAGAACTTATAAAGAAAAATGGTCCAATGACTAAAGAAGAAATAGTTGAACATGTCATGAAAGAAAGATATTTAAAGAAAAATACTATTTTAGTAAATCTTCAAAATTCAAAATATTTTAAGAAGAATAAAAATAATCAATATACCGTCGCTTAAAAGAAAACCTCGACAATAGTCGAGGTTTTCTTTTGTCTATGATATAATATAAATTATGCAAAAAGGTTTTATTTCGAACATTCTCATCATAGTAGCAGGATTTATATTAGTAGCAATATTGATAGGTTATTTTACTAAATAATAATATTTTATGATACAAGAATTTTTATCAACACATAGTTTTAATTTAATCCAAATACTAATTGTGGCTGTTGGCTACATAATGCCAATTCCACTTGCATTTATAGCCTTTCATTTATGGCACCATTACAGACAAGAACGTTTTATAATGGGGATTAAATGGGTATTGCTTGAAATACAAATACCACGTGAAGTTATAAAAAGTCCTGCAGCAATGGAACTTATTTTTTCAAACGCTTTTTATCACCAAAGTAATAAAGGCTTTTGGGAGCAATTTATGATAGGTGCTCCATGGATGTGGTTTTCTCTTGAAATTGCATCAATTGATGGACGAGTTCATTTTTATGTTCGGACTCCTACTAGAATACGAGATTTGGTTGAAACTCAAATATATGCGCAATATCCTCAGGCAAAAGTGGTAGAAACAGATGATTATGTTTGGGATGTTCCTCAATATAAAAAGAATGGAAATTGGAATATGTGGGGTTGTGAATTTACTAAGATGAAAGATGATGCTCAACCTATTAAAACATATAGACAACTGGAAGATATGAAAAGTGGAGTTAAAGAAGAGTTTCGTGTTGATCCGATTACTCCTGTTATCGAATATCTGGGTTCAATCTCAAAAGGACAACAAATTTGGATTCAAATCATAATTCGTCAAAGTATCAAAAAATATCATAGTCATACCACTGGTAAGCATGTTGGGTTTACTGAACATGCGGAAGATCATATGAAAGACATGTTGAAACCTTTTACTAAGTTTTCTGAATCTGGAGGGTTGGGTGAAGGTGGTTCTGTAATGGAAGTTAGAGCCCCAGGTTTTCTTGACCCTGTTATTAAACAGATGGTTAATATTTTACAACAAGTTCCTTTTGATTGTGGTATTAGATTAGTTGCCTTATCAGATAAGAGATTAATTTCTGATGAAAAATTTAATAATCTTAGAAGAGATGTTCGTTTGTTGTTTCGTCAATATGCTCAACCTTATTCAAACGAACTTACACGTATAAATTCAACACAGTTTGATGCTCCATGGTCTGATCCTACGGGTCTTGCTTTAACTAAAATTAAAAAAAGAATGTTAGATTTTTATCGGATGAGAGTCTTTTTCCATCCACCACTTCAGTATGGATTTAAATATCCAGCGTTGTTGTCTATATTTTTCCCTTCAGGTAAACCAGAAATTTTTGTACTTTCTACTGAAGAATTAGCAACAATATTCCACTTTCCTGGAATGGTTTCAGAAACTCCAAGTTTCAAACGTATCGAATCAAAAATTGCAAAACCACCTTCCAATTTACCTTTATAATCAGTTATGGATGAAAATAAAAATTTTAAATTAT
>CAILJY010000049.1 GCA_903834665.1 uncultured bacterium
AGAATTTTTATTGCATTTTCTAGTCGATTCACGGTTTCTCTCTTACCTAAAATTTCAGCTAGAATAAATGGATCTGGAGATTTCATAAGCCCAGAAAGAGCGAAACGGACAGGATGTAAGACCTCCCCTCTGCTTTCTTTTGATTCGGATATCTTCATTAAAATATCTTTAATATTTTCTTTGTTAAAATTAGAATCATCTAATAAAGTTATTGATTCTAGTACTTCTTTTAAATTATTTTTTATTTTATCTAGGCTTGTGTTTTTGAAAATTAACCCTTCTTTTTCATATTCTGGTTCTTTATAGAAGAAATCAAGTTCTTTATTATCAATCATTTGTTTTATGTCACTAAATTTTGAAATTCTTTCAGAAATTATTGGGACAATCTTTTCTATTTTTAATTCATCTGGTAAATATTCAAAAATTTTACCTTTTAAAATATTTAGAGGCATTTTCTTTATGTATTCTTTATTGATCCAATCAAGTTTGTCATCATTCCACTGAGCTCCGGAATGTCCTATTTTAGAAATATCAAAAATATTTATCAATTCATCTTTTGTAAAAATTTCTTTTTCTCCTCCAGGATTCCATCCTAAAAATACCAAGAAATTAACCATGGCTTCTGGTAAATATCCTTCTTTGTCATAATCCAAAACATCTTTAGCTCCATCTCTTTTTCCTAATTTCTTATTTCCATCCTTCCCCATAATTGGAGGTAATGTTGCAAATAAAGGAGGAATTATTTCTAATCCATCGTAAAGTGATAAATATTTTGGAACAGAAGAAATAAATTCTTGCCCACGCATTACATGAGTCACTCCCATTTCTAAATCATCTATTACATGAGCAAAGTTATATGTTGGGTACCCATCACTTTTTATTAATATAAAATCATCTAATGCTTCTGGCCCTGCTGATAAATCACCATATACTAGATCGTGCCATTTATAACTTTTAATTTCTCCTACTTTGAAACGAAGTGGTTTTGATCCATCCCATTTATCAAAATTTTCTGGTCTATATTCTCTGTATAAAAATGGTTTTTTATTATCTTCCGCATTTTTTCTAAATACTTCCACTTCTTCTTCTGTATATGGGTCAGGATATGCTAAACCTTTATCTATTAAAATTTGAGCATATTTTTTATATGATTCTAATCTCTTTGATTGAATATAAGGAGCATTTGGCCCTCCTATATCAGGACCCTCATCCCAATCAATGCCAACCCATTTTAAAGATTTTATTATATGTTCAATAGACCCATCAACTTCTCTTTTTTTATCTGTATCTTCAATTCTTAAAATAAAAGTTCCGTTATTTTTTCGAGCCCATAAATACGCATATAAAGCGGTACGAACTCCTCCTACGTGCATAAAACCAGTTGGTGACGGAGCAAAACGAGTTATTATTTTTTTGTTTAGATTATTATTCATGAGATAAAGCAATATCAACTGCAAGTTCTGCTATTTTATTTGCGGCATCATGGTTTGCAAAAGATAAAGCATTTTCTTTCATTTTTATTAATTTTTGTTCAGACCCGAGTAATTTATCTATTTCAGCGATAAATAAATGAGATGATAGATTGCCTTCTTCTATTACTTCACAAGCTCCACTTCTTGCGTAATTGTAAGCATTTTTTCTTTGATGATTTCCATTAGAATTTGTAATAGGAATAATTATAGAAGGAATACCCCATGATGCTATTTCAAAAATAGCTGAACCTGCTCTTGAAATTATTAAGTTAGCGCAACCTGCTGCCATGCGAGTTGCTAAATTATTTAAATATGGAGTAGGTACATATCTAGAAATATTTGGATTATTTTCCATTAATAATTTTGAGCGAGATAAAACGTCATTGATATTATCATTTCCAGTTTGGTGAATTATCTGATAACGAGAAAGTAATTCAGGGATAGAACTAAGAATAATATCATTAATAATTTCAGCTCCTTGTGAACCTCCCAAAACTAATATTATAGGTAGATCATTAGTTAAATTAAAATGCTCTAATGCCCCATTTGGATCTCCTTGTAAAATTTCCTTACGGATAGGCTGACCTGTTAAAGCTGTTTTTTCTTTTGGTAAATATTCAGCAGCTTCAGGCCAAGAAATTGCGACATGTTTAGCAAATTTAGCTGTCCAAATATTTAATCTACCAGGAGATGAGTCAGATTCATGCACAATTACTGGAATCTTCAATAATTTTGCTGCTAAAACGGCAGGGAAAGCGGCATAACCACCTTTTGAGATAACAACATCTGGATAAATAAAAAACATACTAAGTAAACCATAAAAAGCTCCAGTAGCTGTTTTAAATAAATCAAAAAAATTTCTAACAGAAAAATATGTTCTCATTTTTCCAGATGGAACTTGAATAAACATGATTTTATTTTCAAATAACATACGTTTATCATATGGCGAGTCAGACATATAATAAAGTTTGAGATCAATTATTTTATGCTTATCCGCAACTTCAATTAATTTTTCAGCTATAGCAATTAGAGGATAAAAATGTCCACCGGTTCCCCCTCCTGTAAGTAATATTTTCATAATTATGATTATAACTTATTTATTATTATCTTTCTAGTATTGGTTTACTTTGGAAACGAGAGATACTTAAAATAACTCCCACCATACCAAGGGAAAGAAGTAAGGCTGTTCCGCCGTGAGAAATGAAGACAAGAGGAACTCCTGTTAATGGAAATACTCCTATAATTGATGCTATATTCATAAAAGATTGGGCTGTTATTATTGTTATAAATCCAATTACGAGTAATTTAGAAAAAGAATCCGGAGCATTTCGTAATGCGATACGAAATCCACGTAAAGCAAAAGCGACATATAAAAAGATTAAAATTGAATTACCAACAAAACCCAATTCTTCCCCAATAACAGCAAAAATTGAATCCCCTTGTGGTTCAGGCAAATAATTAAATTTTTGAATACTTTGACCTAGTCCTCTTCCTATTACCCCACCAGAACCTACGGCAATTAAAGATTGTTGTAATTGATATGATGAGCCTCTACTATTTTCTCCTGGCCTCAAGAATGTATTCACTCTATCTTTTAGATAAGGTTTAAATGATACTAATATAAAAAATGCAATTACTGCTACTCCTAAGATACCTAATATGTATTTTAAAGGAGCACCAGAAACGAAAAGCATTATAAGTGCTGTTATTGTTATTAAAATGATACTTTTGGTATCTGGTTGTTTAAGTAAGACAGCTGCAATTATTCCTAAAAATATTATTAAAGGAAGAATACTAAATAATGGGTCTTTTACTTTTCCTTTTGCCCATGAAAGCCAAGCTGCAAAATAAATAATAAATCCAATTTTTAAAAATTCAACTGGCTGAAAAGAATATCCTAAAATATCAATCCATCGGCGTGCTCCACCATGAGATTGACCTATTCCAGGTACAAGAACTAACCCTGTTAATATTATTGATATTATAAATAATATTAAAGAATATTTTCTAAGTGATTTATATGGTATTTTAAGACCAATAAATAAAGCAATCATTCCTCCTAAAAAGCCAAAAATAAACTGCCCAGAAATAACACTATAAAATTTAGCTTCATTTTTGGCTAAAATACCCAAAGAAGCAGAAGTAAAAGTTATTAATCCAATAACTACAAGAGAAATAACTATACCAAAAAATATTTTATCAATGTTATTTTTTTTAATCATACTTTATTAATCAATTATAGAAAGTAATACTCCTATTACTGATGTTATTATTCCAACTATCCAATAGCGCATAGTAACTTTATACTTAGGCCAACCAAGAGCTTCGAGATGATGATGTAATGGAGCAAATAAAAAAACTTTTTTACCATGACGCAATTTTCTTGAAA
>CAILJY010000050.1 GCA_903834665.1 uncultured bacterium
ATTATTATCAATTTTAATTCTACTCTCCCCCACAGTATTTAATAATAAAGTCATAATTCCGAAAACTGAAACCATTATAAACATTCCGATTATTCCCCAAAGCATGTGTGATTTACTTGATTTACGGATTTCTTCATTATCCGGAGATAATAAATATTTTAAAAGTCCATAGATAAAATAAACAAGAGCAAGTGCAAAAATTAAAAATATTAAAGGATTAATAATTACATTATTAACGCTTTTCATCAAAGTTACAACACTAGCCTCTGCTTTTGGAATAATATCAAAAGTCATAAAATAATTTTAACCTTGTGGACAAGTAATCCCAGCAGCTGGGTTAGGAATACAAGGAATATCTTGACTTCTTAATTGTTCAGGACCAATTCCAAATGTATTTTTTATAAGTGATAAAATCCCCCAGAAAGCCACAATAACAAACAAACCAATAAGTCCTTGAATGATTTTACCACGAGCACCCTTTTTTGCTTCTTCATCAGTAGAAACAGTGTACTGAATAACTCCCCAAATAAAATAAACAACTGCAAGAGTTATTAAAATAGGGATCACAATACCTAATATATTCCCAATAGCTCCTAATATACTCCATGCATCCGCATTGGTTGCAGCAAACGTAAACGATGGAACTGAAACCAAAACTAAACCTAATGAAATAATTTTCTTCATAAATAATTTAACCTTTAATAATAAATTCTTATAATTTTATCTTTATACCGACCAAAGCATAAAAGATATTAACTAACAATGTATCTAATAACTTTATTATAACATAAAACTAAATAAAATTAATAATAATTTTACAAAGTAGGAAGTGTTGGAGCTGAGATATTATCACCTTTAAAAAATGTCTCCGTTAAAATACCTACTAACCCCCATACAGAAAACATAACAAATAAAGCAATCAACCCACCAACAATAAAGCTCTTTCCCTTTTTCCTTTTTTCTTCATTCTCCGGATTAAGATAAAATTGAATAACTCCCCAAATAAATGCTGCTAGAGCTAGAGCAAATAAAAATGGAACGATCGTTTTTATCAAAAAACATGTTGCATAATTAACTATTCCACTTAAACCAAGACTAAATGAATTGGCCGCACATACATCTGCAATGGAAGATGATCCTCCTCCAACAGTACTCCCCCCAGAACCTAAAGCTCCATTCCCACCAGTAGGACTAGCCCCAGATGGTTCCCTTGCTTCAATAAATCCCGTCATAGAAAAAAACATAAATGCCCCCACTAAAACAAAACTACTAATTAAAATAAATTTCTTCATATATTTAATATTATACTCCTTTTTTAATTTCATCGACCGTTGATCCAATAGCTTGCGCTATGACAAATGCCCCTAATAATAAAGCTCCTCCTATTAAGGTATACATTAAAGCCTTTTTAGCTTTCGTCAGTTCTTCTGAATTCCCCTGAGCTTGAACAAAAAGAAAACCAGTATAAATAATAGCCAAAGCAATAATAGGAATACCAACATATAAAACTATCTCTACAAGTTTTTTAATAAAATCAGGAATAGTTTGAGGGCCATTTACACCGAGAGGGTTTAATATTTTAGTATTAATACCTGTACCATCAGAAGGACCTGTCCCCTCAGAGCTAGAAGCACCTTCAGAAGGACCAGTTCCATCTAACCCAAAAACAATTGTCGGCATAGCCACCATAACTGCAAAAACTACTACAAAACTGTATTTCAAAATACTAGATAAGATATTATATTTTTTATTTTTTAAAATTTTCATCTCGTTAGAGATAGGAAATATGAAACTCCTATCTAATTAATTTAATAAATTAACCTAAAAACATAGGGCCCTCAAATCCCAAACTTAATAAAATCGTTTTAACGATAAGCCATGCTGACAATATTATAACATAACCAATAACTGCATTTTTTAAAATTGTTTTTGCTTTCTTAATATTTTCAGAACTTCCCATATCACTAAGATAAAGCCAAGCCACATATATAATAATAAGAGCAAAAATAGGAGTTGCTAAATAAACTAACAAATAACTTATAAATTTATTAACCAATTCCAATAGCATATCAAAATCACAAGGATCACTAAATCCCCCATTGGCATCTAATTTGGTATTACATACAGGAACTATCCCACTAAATTCAACTGCCTCAACCATCAAAAAAGATGGGGCAAAGACTATTACAAGACCTAAAACTAATATTGATATTTTTTTAAGCATAATTATTATTTAAATAAAAGTTCAAGTTGATCTTGTGCTTTATTAACAGCTTCACTCATCGACAATTTATTTGATAATATATTCTCAATTAATTCTTTAAAAATTAAATTACTTTGTGCATCACTTGGGTCAAGCCAAGATCGAGATACAAGAGACGAATTAAAAAATGTAAATAAATATGGATCCTCTGGTTTAACCGCGATAAGAGGGCGAGAAGCCGGTGGCAATGATAATGCTACAGATAAATTGGTCACATCAGCTCCACTACTTAAAACATTTGCGACACTAAATGCTGTTGCAAGATTTGTTGATCTATTACTAACAGCGATTCCGTATATTTCTCCATAAGTTCTTTTATTTGTGGTCTCTTTGATTTGGGGAATTGAAGTAACATCAAAACTTAAATTTGGATTCATTGATTCAATATTAAAAAGCTCACTTGCTTTACCAATGTAAAAAGCAAGTTTTCCATTTGTAAACATATCAAGAGAAGAAGATAAAGACCTATTCCAAGAATAAGCTGAATTGGATGGATTAGAAAATTCAATAAAAAACTTTAAAACTGCTTGAATCGGGGAAACAGAAAGATTTGATGGATTACTCTTTAACATTGAAATATATTTACCATCTTCTCCTCTTGTTACTATGGGATTATTGTTCTGGATAAGTAGAGTTGAAAGTATTTCTTTCGCATTATTTACATTGTCATATTGACCAAGTGCAATCATACTCTGACTTATAGTTCCACTATTATCCTTTTTTGTTAAAATAGAATTTAAATTAAATAATTCATCCCATGTTTTAGGTGGGTAAACTATTCCCTCGTTTGTAAGAATATCTTTATTGTAATATAAAACTATTGGATCAATAACCAAAGGATAAGCAACTACTCCCTCATTATCTAAGTAAATATCGGCTCCATCTACAAAAGAATCCCTAAAGACTTTTTCTGGATAACTTGCATATGGTGTTTTGTAAATAAAATTTTCATTCTTTTTTATCATATCTGGAGTTATTATAAAAAGATCTGGACCATTACCGTTAGCAATTGCTTCTATCAATTCTTGTTGATAAGTTGCGTTATTTTTACTTACATAAACCAAGGTTAAATCTTCACTAGCGACACTTAAATTATCAATAACATCATTCATTATTGAATTAGGAAATGTACCCCAAATAACGACCTTACCTTGGAGGCCCGGGTTACTATCTGTACCTATTTTAATAGCACCAGAAAATATCAAAACAGCAAAAACAAAAAATGATAAAAATATTGCAACTAAGATTGTCTGGAAATTACTCATCCCGTTAGAAGCAGATCACGATCATTGTATTACAACTATCGTGATTGGCTAATTTTAATTTATAATAATTCAATAATTTCATATTTCAAATTTGTGATCGTGGCTTCTAACGGGACTCATACTTAAAAATTATACCATAATGATGGGCACTTGTGGAAATCTTTTCCACAAATTTAAATCCTTTCTTTTCAAATAATTCTTTTGCCATATTTTCTTTAACAATATTTTCTTCTTTGGGCCCCATCCCTCCAAATGACTCACTCCATTCAATAAGAAGAACCTCACCATCTTTTTTTAAAATACGACGAGCTTCACTTATAAGACCAATCTTATCTTCCGCTTGAAATAAAACATTAGAAATGATAACTCTGTCCATGGATTCATCAGATAGTTTTGTCCCGCCACGTCTTTCAATATCACCCCAAATACATTCAATATTTGTAATCCCCCATTGTTTTATTTCACTTTCTAATTTTTTAACTAGATTTTTCTGAACTTCGATAGCATATACTTTACCAGTATAACCAACTTTCATGCTCACTGCTTTAGAGTAAAAACCTGTTCCTGCGCCAAAATCTGCAACCTGCATTCCTTCTTTAATTCCTAAATGTAAAATATTTTGTTCTGGGTTAGTAAACATATATATATTATACCACTCGGTAGTATAATTTAAAAGATAATTTTATAAACAAGTAATTGAAGCGATACTATCTCCGGCTCTAAGTTTCATTACTGTCACTCCTTGAGTTTGACGCCCAGAAGAAGGAATAGATTTGAGATCAACACGGATAACCTGACCTTTTTGAGAAACTGCAATTATCTCATTTTCTTCTCCAACTATTTTAGCAACGATTAATTTACCAGTTTTAGGAGTCACTTTGGCCGTCTTGATTCCAGACCCACCACGTTTCTGAGTTTTATATTCTTTTATATTTGTTTTCTTTCCAAGACCGTTAGAACTAAGAGTAAGAATAGATAAAGAATTTTCTCCTTTAGGAACACGATCAACTCCAATAACAAAATCCATTTTGCCCAATTTGATAGCTCTGACTCCTCCCGCTCCACGTCCCATTTCTCTGACGTCTGTATCTTTAAATCTGATCGATTGTCCAAGTGTAGTAGCAAGCATAACATCATCTCCTTTTGCAACAGCAAGTACAGCTTGAAGCTCATCTTCTTTATCTAATTTTATAGCAATAAGCCCACTTCTCCTGACATCTTTAAAGCTTTCTGCTCCAACCTTCTTAACTATCCCCATCTTTGTTACAAGCATTAAATTTTCTACTGTTTTTTTAGTTTCTTTATCTATTGGTAAAATAGAAGTAACTTTTTCATCTGCAGAAAGAGATATAAAATTCATTATTGATTTCCCTTTAGTGGCACGTCTTCCTTCTGGAATATCATACATTTTAATTTGATAGGCTTTCCCTAGATTCGTAAAGAAGAGTAAATCGCTATGTGTATTAGCAGAAACAAGCATAGTAACAAAATCTTCTTCTTTAGGTTCAATATCAATAACTCCTACACCTCCTCTTTTTTGTGTTCTATATTCAGAAGGATCTGTACGTTTTACATACCCACCCTTAGTAAAGACGAGGACGGATTCTTTTTCGGGGATAAGATCTTCTTCATTAATAGCTTTTACTCCACCTTTTATAATACGAGTTTTTCTTATATCGTTATATTTTTCTTTTATTATTTTAAGTTCATCAGAAATAACTTGCATCATCTTTTTTGGGCTTGCAAGTAAGGCTTCTAATTCTTTAATTAATTCTTGTTTTTCTTTTAATTCAAGTTCTACATTTTTTCTTTCTAAGCCTGCTAATTTTTGAAGTTTCATTTCCAAAATTGCGACTGCTTGAATTTCCGAAAACTTAAATTCTTTCATCAAATTTAATTTAGCCACAGAAGTATCTTTAGAAGCACGAATCACAGAAATAACTCTATCTATATGATCAAGTGCTTTCTTTAACCCCAAAAGAATATGTTCTCTTTCTTTGGCTTTTCTCAAATCATATTCTGTACGTCTTCGGACAACAACAACACGATGTTCAATAAATTCACTAAGCAAACTCTTTAAAGACAAAGTCTGAGGTACTCCATCAACAAGAGCCACAATATTAAAATTAAAAGATTGTTCTAATTGTGTATGTTTATATATATAATTTAAAACTTTTTGCGGAATAACTCCATTTTTCAAATCAATAACAACTCGAATATCTTTTGTTGATTCATCACGAAGACCTTTTATCCCTTCAAGTTTTTTCTCTTGAATAAGAGTGGCAATAGCTTCTATCAAAGTTGACTTGTTAACACGATAAGGAATAGATGTAATGATTATTTGAAAAGTATCACTTTTTTGTTCAACAATCTCAGCTTCACCTCGAGTAACTACACCTCCACGTCCAGTTGAGTACGCATGCAATAAATCAGCTTGCCCGTAGACAACTCCTCCCATAGGAAAATCAGGTCCTTTAATAAATTGCATCAAATCTTCTGTTGTCGCCGATTTATTTTCAATCAAATGAATAGTAGCATCAATAACTTCCGTCAAATTATGAGGTGGTATATTGGTAGCCATTCCAACCGCAATACCAAGAGTTCCATTTAAAATTAAACTTGGAACTGAAGTTGGTAAAACAATTGGCTCTTTACGAGTTTGATCATAGTTCGGGCGAAAATCAACAGTTTCTTTTTCTAAATCTAAAAGTAATAGTGAAGAAATTTTAGACATTTTTGCTTCTGTATAACGCATCGCAGCAGCTCCATCTCCGTCGATAGAACCAAAGTTACCTTGCCCGTGTATAAGTGGATATCTATAAGAAAAATCTTGCGCCATATTAACCATAGAATCATAAACAGCAACATCACCATGTGGATGATATTTCCCGAGAACATCTCCAACTACTGCCGCACTTTTACGAAAACGTCCTTGGTGCGTAAGGCCCATTTCATACATGGCATATAATATACGTCGATGAACTGGTTTCAATCCATCACGAACATCTGGTAGTGCACGATCAGTAATCACCGACATAGCATAATCTATGAATGACTCCTTCATCTCAGTACTTATATCAACTGAAACAACGTTAATATGTTTTTCTTTTATTTCTCCCAAATCAACAGGTGTATTTTCTTTAGACATAAATAATTAATATTCTACAGGGATAAGATCAATAATTTTTTCAACTTTTACTTCTTCTTTTTTATTCTCTTCTTTAGGTAATGAAATATTTCCAACACTAGCAGACACATTATTATAAGTTTCAGAAACAGTTTGGCCAAAAAGAGCAAATGGTTTTATGGCCTCTTCTGTCTTTACAGAATTATCTTTATTAAATCTATAACCTAGACTACTAATCCAAACAACAAAAACAAAAGACATCGAAACAATTAGTGACCCAATTAATATTCTTTTTCGAACATCTTCTGGTTTTGATTGTAATTTTTTTATATATGTACGCATAAAATAAAATTATGATGATAATACCACAACCTCACCTTCACGACCGATTAACTCTTTTGCTTTAATCGTCAATTTTTCAATTGAAGTTACCTTCTCTTGTCCAGCTTCTTTTAAAAAAGATTTAAGTGATGATGAATCATAATCCATCGGAATAATAATCTTGGGCTCTAATGTTACGGCAAGTTTATATGCTTCTATTGGATCCAATAATTCATTATTACCAATTGGAACAAATAAAATATCAGGTGGTTCTATTTGACCTCTGATGCTTGAACTTAATTTATTATCAGAAACAGCTCCAAGAAAACAAAGAGAAATATTTTCAATCGAGAGAGAATAAATTGTATTTATATATTTCTTTCCTCCGATTTCTGTATTAGTCATAACCCCTTTTATAAAAATATCTTTTATTTCGTAATCTCCTGGTCCTTTTATTTCAAAAGGTACAGTTTCTCCATGAGAAACCATATCAAAACCATTATAATCAGGATGATTAATAGTTGAAAGTGCAATATCTGAACCAAAACGTGAACCAACAGAAAATTTAGAATCTTTACTTATTGGATTAAAAGCAACAACCAAATTACCTTGCCCAATTTTAAAAAATTGTTTTCCTAAATACGTGATAATCATAATTATATTATATCATAAAAATTTACAAAAAAGAAACAAATTCACTCTATACATCTCAAAATCATCTTTTCCCCTAGATAGCGCCCGAAGCGCTATCTGGGGATTTCCTCATCTTCCAATAAAGAACGTTCTCCTCTTTCTTCTTTTATTGCTTCTACTATTTCATCACAATGTTTTTTAAATTTTTTAGAATCTCCAAAAACTTCCAAAATTCTATGGCTCTCTATTTTTGAAATTATTTTAAAATTATTATTTTCATATTCTTTATCACCAGATAAAATTAAATTTTTCTTATTATCTGTAATATTATGTATCAAATAATTTTTGTTTACATAACCAATAATTTTATTAAAATAATTTTCATTAGCTATAATTTGTGATTTGAAAGCTCCTTGAAATAAGACTCCTGACCTGCAATTTTTAATATTAAAATAACTTGTATACCCTGCTTGAAGTTTTTGCATAAATTTTGCAATACCACCGTCTATAGATTGTTTTAAAATGAAATGAAAATGATTTGGATTCAAACAATAAGCAACTACTTCAACCAATAGCTCTGGTTCAGATAATGCTTCGGGCGCTATCTGTTTAAAAGATTGATGTTTCTTTAAATTAGACAAACTCATAATTTTGTCAATTCTATTAAACCCTTTTATACTTTCAGCAAAACGATAAATATCTGAAACATCCCCAAAAATATCTCTTTTATCTACCCCACGATTATAAATATGATAATAATTATCTGTTAATAATGGTTGTTTTCTCATTTTAATATTTTATCATATCTTTTCTTGTCTAGATAGCGCCCGAAGCGCTATCTAGAGGGCGAAATACCATATAGGCTTGATTAATAATAAAATTTATAGTATATTAAAAGAATTATAAGCTCGGTTTGAAGGTTAACCCTTTTTGTGTTTAGTCTAATAAACAAAGAGATCTTCAATCTGTGCCGCGAGACGCGGTTTTTTTAGTACAAAAATATGAAAAACGACGAAAAAGATGTTATAGAAAGTATTGCAGAACATGCAAAAATGGAACTTTCTAGTATTGGTAAAATGTTGGATAAAGCAGAAGTTCCTCCACAAGTCGATGCACTTGTAGAAGGTCCTGTTATTTCCATTCAGAAATCATCTGTGTACATAGATCTTGCTCCTTTTGGAACAGGTATAATATACGGACGAGAATTTATAAATGCAAAAGATATCATTAAGAAAGTAAATATTGGTGATGTTGTTAAAGCAAAAGTTGTTTCTACTGATAATGAAGAAGGTTATGTAGAATTATCTTTGAAAGAAGCTAAACAAGCTCTAATTTGGAGTGAAGCTGAAAAAGCAATTAAATCAAAAATAACTCTAGAGTTAACAATCAAAGAAGCAAATAAAGGTGGTCTTATTCTTGATTGGCAAGGTATTGCTGGTTTCTTACCTGCAAGTCAATTGAAGAGTGAACATTATCCACGAGTAGAAGATTCAGATAAAGATAAAATATTAAAAGCTCTTAAACTTCTGATTGGTAAAAGAATTAATGTTGTTATGATTTCAGCATTACCAAAAGAAGGTAAATTAATATTCTCAGAAAAAGATAATAACCCAGAAGAAAGACAAGAAATAGTCGGTAAATACACTGTTGGCGATGAATTAGAATGCACAGTCGCTGGAATCGTTGATTTTGGTGTCTTCTTAAAACTAGAAGAAGGTCTTGAAGGATTAGTTCATATTTCTGAAATTGATTGGGGCCTAGTTGAAGATCCACGTTCTATGTTTAAAGTTGGAGATAGTATAGAAGCAAAAATAATTGAAATAAAAGATGGTAAAATATCCCTTTCAATTAAAGCTCTAAAAGAAAATCCATGGAAAGAATTTGAAAATACTCTAAAGAAAGGAGATATCGTTTCAGGAGTAGTAATAAAATTTAATAAACATGGAGCTTTAGTTTCTATCAAACAAGGAGTTGCCGGATTAGTCCACAATTCAGGATTTGGTTCTGAAGAAAAACTAAAGAAAGCACTTGAACTTGGTAAAACTTATAATTTCCAAGTAACACTATTCGAACCAAAAGATCAACGCATGACTTTAATTCATTTAGATAGTGAAAAGAAAGCTGAATAAAATTCTAAATTTAAAATCCCTTATAATTTATTATAAGGGATTTTAAATTGACTAAATCTAAATTATAGCCTAATATCAAGTTAAGATTTGTTCTATAAAGATAACAAGAATGTTGGCTTGGAAGCAGCCATTCATCTAAGGAGTACGTAACAGTTCACTTGTTGTTAATAGGAATAAATCCAAAGCCTGATCAATTAAAACATTGATTAGGCTTTTTCTCTTTTTAATTATATATACTCATCGCTTTATCTTTACCTTCTTCTGAAATCATTTTTATTATTTCAGAAACTTTTTTTGAAATATTTTTAATTTCTTTAATTTCATCTTCTTTAAATTTACCCAATAAAAATTTTAGAACAGCTTCTTCCCCTTTTGGTTTTCGTATTAATCCTTTCGGTGTTGTTGGTGAGACTCCAACACGAATTCGGACAAATTCACGAGATTTAACTTTCTTAATTACTGATTCAAGACCATTATGCCCGCCTGAAGACCTATTGAAAGAAATTTTTAAACTTCCCAACGGTAAATCTATATCATCATAAATAACAATTAAATTTTTTAATTTCTTTTTATCATCAATAACACCAATTACGGCATTGCCTGAATTATTCATAAAAGTTTCAGGTAAAATAAAATCAAATTTTTCTTTTTCTATTTCTCCTTTGGCTCGAAGTGATTTTAATTTTATATCATTTTTCCAATCAGAAAAATTATTACTTTTTGCAATATTTTCTAAAATTATTCTACCAGTATTATGACGACTTATTTTATATTCTTCACCAGGATTTCCTAATCCAACAATTAACATCATTTTTTTATTGTAACATAAAAAATAATATATAAAATAACAATATGACACACATTAGTCTATTATGTCAATAATGTTTGTATGTTAAAATATAACTCATATGGAAAATAATAAGACTGAAATTAATAAAACTAATTCCCCTTTTAAAGAGAAACTCAAAAAAGGAATTTTAAATGCTTGGGATCTTATAAGATTTGCAATAATCGCTTTGGCCATTGTTGTCCCTATCAGAATGTTTATTGCTCAACCATTTGTGGTAAGTGGAGAATCGATGTTCCCTACTTTTAATGATGGACAGTACCTAATCGTGGATGAAATATCTTATATCGTTGGTACTCCACATAGAGGTGATGTAATTATTTTTCGTTATCCAAATGAGACTAAAAGATTTTTCATTAAAAGAATAATCGGAATGCCCAATGAAGAAATTTTAATCAATAATGGAGAAGTAGTAATAGTTAACAAAGATAATAAAGACGGATTTAAATTACAAGAATCTTATATCAATGAATCCTTCAATACAACAGAAACATATAAAACCAAAGATGACGAATATTTTGTAATGGGAGACAATAGAAATCGAAGTTTGGATTCCCGTGCTTGGGGAATATTACCTCAAAAATTAATTATTGGTAGAGCGTACTTAAGATTATTACCATTTAAAGAAATATCATATTTACCAGGCAGTTTTAAATAAAATTAATAAAATAATTATATGGAAAAGAAAAAAACAACTAAAGTACAACAAATGTCATCAGTAAAAGGAATGAGAGATATAATAGATTCACAATATTATCAATTCCAAGGATTTTTTGAAAAAGCTCAAGAGATATCTATCTATTATGGTTTTAAACCAATAGAAACTCCGATCGTAGAACAAGAAGATGTTTTTACTTCTTCTATTGGAATAGGCACCGATATAGTAGATAAGGAAATGTATACTTTAAAAACTAAAGGTGGTGATCATTTAGCTCTTCGCCCAGAACACACCGCGGGAACAATGCGAAGTTATATAGAACACGGAATGCAAGCTCTTCCTCAGCCTGTAATGCTATATAGTTATGGTCCAAGTTTTAGACATGATAATCCTCAAAAGGGTCGTTACCGTCAATTTTATCAATTTGATATGGATGTAATTGGTAGTGAAAAAAGTATTTTAGATGCTCTTGTAATTAAAACTGCTTGGACAATATTGAATGAAGCCGGAGCGACAGATCTATCTATAGATATCAATTCTATTGGGGATAAAGAATGTCGATCATCTTACATTAAAGAACTTGTTTCTTATTATAAGAAAAATATAAATTTGTTACCCGCAATAGATAGAGAAAGATTAAAAACAAATCCTCTAAGAATTCTAGATTCAAAAGAAGAAAAAACTATCGAAATAAATCAAAATGCACCAGAAAGTATTTCTCACCTATGTCCTAACTGTAAAAAACATTTCAAAGAAGTTTTGGAATATTTAGAGCAAATGGAAATTCCTTATAATATAAATAAATGCTTAGTAAGAGGTTTATCTTATTATTCAAGAACTGTGGTAGAAATAATGATTGATGATAAAGAAACTGGAAAGAAAATAACTATTGCTGGAGGAGGAAGATATGATTATTTAGGAAAACAATTAGGATCTAAAAAAGATATCCCCGCAGTTGGTATGTCTATTGGAGTAGATAGAGTTATCGAATCACCATGGTTTGCAAAACTTTCTCCTCGAATAATTAAAAAACCAAAAATTTATTTTATCCAACTTGGTTTCGATGCAAAATTAAAATCATTAAATGTAATTGAAATTCTAAGAAAAGGAAAAGTGCCAATTGCTCAATCTATCTCAAAAGATAATTTGGGGGCTCAACTTGCAATAGCCGAAAAATTAGGTATGGAATATGCTATTATTTTTGGACAAAAAGAAGCCTTAGAGAATTCTGTTATTTTCCGTGATATGAGTAATCGTTCCCAAGAAACTGTTAAATTACCTAAATTGCTAGAATATA
>CAILJY010000051.1 GCA_903834665.1 uncultured bacterium
AAGGTGAAGTTCTCCCATTCCAGCAATGATTGTCTCATTGGTTTCGGCATCAGTGGTAACACGGAAAGTAGGATCTTCTTGAGCAAGACGAGACAAGGCCATTCCCATTTTTTCCTGATCGGCTTTAGTCTTTGGTTCAACACGAAGTTGTATCACTGGCTCAGGGAAAATGATACGGTACAATTCTATTGGGCGCTCTTCATCACAAAGAGTATCAGAAGTAATAGTATCTTTAAGTCCAACAGCAGCAGCAATTTCTCCTGCATAAACCTTTTTTACTTCTTCACGATCATTGGCATGCATACGAAGAATTCGTCCAATACGTTCTTTGTTTCTTGTTCTTGGATTATAAACATAACTTCCAGCAGTTAATGTTCCTGAATAAACACGGAAGAAAATAATTTGTCCAACGAAAGGATCTGTTGCAACTTTGAAAGCAAGAGCTGAAAATGGTTCATTATCTGAGGCTTTACGAGAATCTTTTTCTTCAGTATCAGGATTTATTCCTTCAATCGCTGGAATATCAAGTGGTGAAGGAAGATAATCAACGACAGCATCAAGAACCAATTGAACTCCCTTATTTTTAAGAGCACTTCCGGCAAAGACTGGGAAAATTTTATTAGCAATAACAGCTTTTCTCATTGTGGCCTTCAATACTTCAACAGAAGGAATCTTGCCATCTAAATATTCAGTCATCATTATGTCGTCTTGTTCAACAATCTTTTCAATAAGTTCAGAATGATATTTCTCGGCATCAGCTTTCAAGTTTTCTGGAATTTCTTTTTCAACAACATTTGACCCCATTTCCCCTTCAAAGTAATAAGCTTTCATTTTAAGGAGATCAATTACTCCTTCATGTTTCTCTTCAAGGCCAATAGGGATTTGCATTCGAACTGCATTTTTATTTAAACGATCAAGAATAGTAGCATAAGAATGTTCAAAAGAAGCACCAGTACGATCAAGTTTATTTACAAAACAAATTCTTGGAACCATAGCTTCATCAGCATAACGCCAGTTTGTTTCTGATTGAGGTTCTACTCCAGCAACTCCATCAAACACAACAACAGCTCCATCGAGAACTCGAAGTGAACGCTTTACTTCAACTGTAAAGTCAATGTGCCCTGGGGTATCGATAATATTGAAACGGTGTTTTTTGTTTTTATCAGTCGTTGCATAAGTAGGAGTCCAAAAACAAGTAACCGCAGCGGAGGTAATAGTAATACCACGTTCACGTTCTTGCTCCATCCAATCTGTAGTTGTCTCTCCATCGTGAACTTCCCCGATTTTATGTGACACACCAGTATAAAAAAGCACGCGCTCACTTGTTGTGGTTTTCCCCGCATCAATGTGGGCAATAATTCCAAAATTTCTAACCTTCTCTAGTGGATAATCTCTTTCCATATATAATTAGTTTTTAGTACTAGATTCTAGCGACTAGCCTAAAAATTAAAATTAAAATTCTAAACCCAGTTTCTGATTGCTAGACATCAGATCCTAGTAAAAAATAAAACCCACAGGGTTTTAATATAGCTAGAATATACAACAAATATGCTTTTTTTGCAACAAAAAAAGAGGTCTTGCGAACCTCCCCTTTATATTAGCTACAGCAAATTATTATCGCAGAAATTCTGCATTTGCTGCCTCAACTTTTCGTTGAGATTCCGCAATGATTAGATCCCCGTTTTTATTGTACTTATTTGGAGGCAGATCAGATCTTGGAGCACTTGGTTTCTTTTTTAAGAAATACCTTATAGGATTCTTAGGCCATGGCCTATGTGTATTATTATCCATCATTTTTATGGTATTAAGTTTTTACTAAAAAATTTAATTCTTTTATACCATTTTATTCTCTCTTTGGCAATCCCCATAAAAAATCCAAAAAACTTAAAATACATATATCAGCGATAGCGTAAATATGTATAAATCATTTTTATCTATTTTTTTATCTCATATGGCTTCTCCAGTTTAAATGTTTTAAAATTGTCCCCTATTTTTATCATCTTCAAATACTCCAAAAATTCTTTGGGCAAAGGAGACGGTCCAACCCAAACACTTTTCTGAATCATTATAAAACCAAAACAAACAAGCTGACGCCGAAACCAATCTCTCTCTTTCTTCATGGATTCTGGAATATCATAAATCAAAAGTAAATTTTTTGAAGAATTATTTTGAAATGGAGAAATGAAAGAATTAAGATAATAATTTCTTTTTCGATCTTTCTTTTTTAAACGGTCTTTTTTCTTTGAGTCATCAACAGGTATTCCAAAAGCATTTACTTTTATTCCCTTATAATATGGAGTCATATTATAATTATATCACTGTTTACATATATACGCTATCGCTGATATATGTATTTGGTAGATTATTAAAAATATTTACTAAAATATCCCTATAATAAAAACTAAAAATCCCCTTTCGGGGATTTTTAGTTTTAAAGTTTTTATATTACCAAGCGAAGTGAGCAAATGCTTTGTTTGATTCCGCCATCTTGTGAGTATCTTCTTTTTTCTTAATAGCGATACCTTCATTTTTAGATGCAAGAATTAATTCTTCAGCAAGCTTTTCGTGTATTGGAGATCCTTTTTTACCACGAGCAGCACCAATGATCCAACGCATTGCGAGAGCAGTACGACGTTCAGGACGAACTTCTCGAGGAACCTGATAGTTTGCTCCACCAATACGACGAGAACGAACTTCAACAAGAGGACCTGCATTCTTAATAGCTGTATCAAATATTTCAAGAGGATTTGGGTTACCTGTTTTTTCTTTAATAATTTCAAAAGCTTTGTAAACAGACTTACGGGCAGTCTCCTTCTTTCCATGAAGCATAATATTATTTATAAACTTCCCAAGTTTTTGAGAGTTATACATTATATCTGGTTCAACAATATTTCGATTTTTTATTTTTCTTCGCATTTTAAATTTTATTTTAATTCTTAATTATTTCTTAACTTGAGCCTTAGGAGTTTTTGTTCCATATAGACTTCTGGATTGACGGCGTTTTTCAACTCCTGTTGTATCAAGACGTCCACGAACGATATGATAACGAACTCCAATAAGATCTTTAACACGGCCTCCACGAATCATAACCACTGAGTGTTCTTGAAGATTGTGACCCTCTCCTGGAATATAAGCAGTAACTTCCATTCCATTTGTAAGACGGACACGGGCAATCTTTCGAAGAGCTGAGTTAGGTTTCTTTGGAGTAGTTGTTGAAACTTTAGTACAAACACCACGCTTAAAAGGCGCAGGATAATAAACTGGTTTATTTTTAATAGAATTAAAACCACGAGCAAGAGCTACCGCTTTAGATTTTCTCTTTATTATTTTACGGCTCTTTCGAACCAATTGATTGATTGTAGGCATAATTAAACAAAAATAGTCTAAACGACTAGTTAAAGTACTTTACTATAACACTAAGAAAAAAGCAAGTGTTTTATCTTAATCCTGTCAAAAGAGAAAAAACTGTATAGACGATAGGCGAAACAGTTCCCCAAAGAAAAATTATAAAAAAAAGTAAAATAAACATTCCCCATCTTTCTAAAAAGTTTTCAATATAACGAAATTGTGGAGGAATAAGAGAAAATAATATTTTAGAACCATCAAGAGGTGGTATTGGAATAATGTTAAATAAAGCTAAAACTAAATTCATTAAAACAATTATTGAACAGATTTTATAAAAAGATTGCACGGCAAATTGATCATAGATAGGAAGACCTAAGTTTGGGGCAAATCTTATGAGTAAACCAAAAATAATAGCAATCAGTAAATTGGCTGCAATACCTGCAAAGGCTACAATCATATTCCCTCTTCTGCCATTTCTTAAATTGGAAGGATTATAAGGAACTGGTTTGGCCCAACCAATCAAAAAAGAACCCTTTGTCCCAATAAATAATAATAAAGGTAAAATAATTGAACCAAAAGGATCTAAGTGTTTAATAGGATTAAGAGTAAGTCTACCTTGAAGTCTAGCGGTATCATCCCCTAAAAGATAAGCAGAATAACCATGAGAAAATTCATGAATTACAATCGACATGATTAAAATAAAGATATAAAACACGGCATCTATAAATTGGACTTGCGTTAGCATGTTTTATATGATAGCATAGCTTCATCTATGGCGAAAGTCTGCGACATAACAAAAAAGGGTTCAAAAATGGCAGGAGGATACTCCAACGTTGTTCGTGCTACCAAATTCAATCCAACTGGTATGGTTCGTAAATATCCAAATCTTCAAAAGAAAAGAATATATGTGCCTGAGCTTAAAAAATACTTCCCTCTTACAATATCAACTAAAGCCATAAAAACTATCAACAAACACGGAGCTTATAAGGTTTTAAAGAAAGCTGGAATCATTAAATAAAAATCCTCATAATGTTATGAGGATTTTTATTTAATGAAAAATTAAATTTTCTCCATCAGTTCTAAAAATCAAATTGCCATATTTATAGGTTTCTAAAAATTTTATACCCAGAGAATTCAGATTATTTATTGTTTCTTTATGTGGATGTCCATAAGTATTATTTTTACCTGCTGAAATTATAGCAACATCAGGGTCTACTCTTTCAAGCCATAATACCCCAGTAGAAGTTCGCGAACCATGATGCCCCAATTTTAAAACATTTGATTTTAAATTTTTTAGATCTTTATTCCATTCCATTAAATTTTCAGTGTATTTTGTCGCATCACCCATAAACATAAAAGATTTATTTTTATAAACAAGCTGCCCTACAATTGAGCCGTCATTACGTTCCCAATCTGAGACATCACGATCAGGAAACAAAACATCAAAATAAATATTTTCTTTTTCATCTAAAAGTATATGCATACCCAATTGAGCATTTTTCTTAATTACTTTGTTTTTTAATATTTCTTCTTCTAAATTTTTATATATCAAAGTATCAGGTTTTATCCCCGATTCTAAAATTGTCCCAACTTTATAATTTTTTAAAACTTCAACTAACCCTCCAATATGATCTAAATCTGGGTTTGTGGCAATTACCATATCAATAGATTTATCAAAAATAGGCATAACTCTTATCAACTTGGGTAAAATCTGTTTTCCTGACCCCCCGTCAATAAGCACCTGCTTACCATTTGGAGCTTGTATATAAATAGCATCTCCTTGGCCAATATCTAAAAAGACAACTTTTAAATATTTACTATCTTTATTTTGATTAAAAATAAAATAAATAATAAAAATCAAAGAAAAAACAAGAATCGAGACTAAAATATAATTAAAATATTTCTTTAGATACTTCATGGTATACTTAATATATTAGCATTAAATAATACAAAATATATGGAAACATTTATCGTTAAAAATTTTGAAATCCCAGAACTCATGGGTATTTCTAAAAAAAACATAGAAGAACATCTGAAACTTTATAAAGGGTATGTTACAAATACAAATCTTATCTTCAATAAATTGCATGAACTAAAGAACGATCCTGAAAAAAATGCTTTTCTTTTAGGAGAACTCCAGCGTCGTTTGGGTTTTGAATTTGATGGGATGAGAAATCATGAATACTTTTTTGCATCTTTATCTGGTGGTAAAAAAGGAATAAATACAAATGGAGATTTATATAAAAAAATAGAAAAAGAATGGGGTTCATTTGATAATTTTTTAGGACATTTTAAATTTGTTGCTACAACAAGAGGTATTGGATGGACTATTTTATATTTTGATAAAATGACGGATAAGTTAATAATATCATGGGTTGATGAGCATCATCTCGGACAACTTACAGGTCTATCCCCCATTCTTTGTCTTGATATGTGGGAACATGCTTATGTATATGATTATCCAACATCTGAAAAGAAAAAATATATCGAAAGCTTTTTTGAAAACTTGAATTGGGATAGTATAGAAGAAAATTTAACAAAATAATTTATATTAAAAATACACCAATCTACGCTATACCGTAGATTGGTGTATTTTTTTCTTAAACACCCATAATAATAAAATGATATAAAGTAAAATTGTAACAATAAGTGGAAATGATTTTATATTTACACTGGCAAAAGATAGTGAAGCAAAAAAATGAATTACCAAAAGTATATAGGATAATAATAAATCAGAAACAAAAGCAAATGGTAATGATAATGAGGGCGAAATAAAACCAACCACTCCAACAACAAAACTCAAAAACATCGCGACTGGAATAAAAGGTAAAATTAAAATATTTACAGGTAAAGAAACTAAAGAAAAAATTCCTGTTGAATAAAGAAGAACTGGAAGAACAGCCATCGTGGCAGAAATAGTCGTGGCAACAAGTTCTCTAAATTTAAACCTAATTGTTAAAAAACGTAGTTTATCAATAATTTTTGGGGTAATAAAAAGAACTCCTCCGGTTGCTAAAAATGATAATTGGAAAGAGATATCAGTAATAACCCTTAAATCATAAGCGATCATTAAAAATCCTGCAATTATAAGAGCTCTCCCCGCATCATAATTTCGACCCGTCATCCTTCCAAAAAGCATAATAAATGCCATAATTCCAGCACGAATAGCTGTTGATGTTCCACCCGTCATCAAGATAAATAAAATTATAATAAAAATACCCAAAAAAATTGAAAGAGTTTCTGTTAAAACCAAACCAAAAACTCTCATTACACCTTCTGCTACGATAGTTATGTTGTAACCAGAAAGCGCAACAATATGAATAGTTCCAGTATTTATAAATTCATTTTTAGTTTCATTATCAAATCCTCCTCTCGCTCCAAGAATCAAACCGTTGGCTAAATCACTTTTAGGAGATGAAATAACCATTTCAATATTTTTCATAAATAAATCTCTCAAACGAAAAAGTAATCCCTTAACACTAGTTTTGTTATTATGAGAAATTATTTCTACTCTTGCCTCTTTAATAAGAAAATAGATATCTTTATTTGAAAGATATCTATCATAATTAAACTCTTTACCAGTATCTGTTATAAAATTTTCTGGATTTTCTAATACTCCATAAACGATAACTTGATCTCCATAAAATATATTTATCTCTTTGGGGGCCACCACTAAAATATTGGTGTCTTCTTTATTGGGTTTGATTACAATACGCTGATTGTAATTTCTAATATCAGGTGTATCTATAACTTTACCTTCAAAAACAACTTCTTTCCCCACCACTTCAGTATAATTTGGTTTCGATGGGGTAAAAAAGAAAAATCGCACTAAACTAATAATGAGTAAAATAAAAATTAAAATAATTTCTTTTTTAGACATAAAATCTTAGTTAACAAAAATTAAAAATCCTATTCTTTATTTAATTTTCGTTTTGTTTCTCGGCACAACTTGTGGCAATTTCATCTGCTCTATCATTATAAACATGGCCAGAATGTCCTTTAACTTTCTGCCAATTTATCTTTATCTTATTACTCCTAACCAAAATAATTAATTCTTTCCACAAATCTTGGTTTAAAACTTCTTTTTTGTTTGCTGTTCTCCATCCATTTTTTTCCCAATTATAAACCCAAGAAGTTATCCCTGATAAAACATAATTGGAATCGGCAAAAATAGTAATTGTTGTAGTTTCAATCAAATCCCCAGCAATATCTTTATTTATTGATATTAGGAAGTCGGACTTCCTAATATATTTAAGAGTTTCAATTACAGCCATAAGTTCCATTCTATTGTTTGTTGTATTTTTATCAAAACCTCCTAATTCTTTTATTATTTTATTGTTTTTGATAAAGACACTTCCCCATCCTCCTTTGCCTGGATTGCCTAAAGATGAGCCGTCTGTATAAATTTCTAAAGTTTTTTCCATAAAATTATTTTATCACAAAATATCAACTATTCTTAATCTTAACTCTTCTCTACCAGCAAAATTACTTTTTTCAAAAGTGGCAACCAAATCTATCAAATTCCCCTCTTCTAAAGAAGGACTAAAATCATTACGCGTCTTGAAAAATGATATCGCTTTAATCATTTTACCTTTATTATTTTTAAATATTAACTCCAAATGATTTTTTTCTTTTCCAAACTCTTTAATAATAAATATTTTAGTATTTTTAAATAAAAATGTTGGTTTAGGATTACCCATTCCAAAAGGAGCAAGCTTTTCAATAACTTCATAATTTTGATTTGTAACGTCATCTATTGATATTGATACATCTATAACATATTCTTTAATTTCTTCAACGTTATCTGTATCTTCATTAAATACATTCAACAATCTTTCTTCAAGAAAATGGATCTCTTCATGCGAAACTGAAAATCCTCCTGCGTTTTTATGCCCACCAAATTCAAGTAAACTGTTCGGCGGAAGTAAGGTCATTAATTCTACTAAATTTATTCCTCCCCATCCACGACATGAACCACGAATCATACCGCCTCCATCTTGCCCCCAAACAAATACTGGTTTTTTATATTCTTCTGTAATTTTAGAAGCAATCAAACCTAAAATACCAATACGCCAAGATGGATTACCAATAACAATTAAAGATTTCTCTTCCCTTTTTTTTAAAACACTTTTAACATCTTTCATTATATGCATAACCATTAATTTCCTCTCATCATTAATTTTAGTTAAATGATCTGCTAAAGTTTTAGCTTCTACAGGGTCTGTAGTTGAAAGCATTTCAAAAGCTTTCATTGGATCAGCCATTCGTGAGGCAGCGTTTATCCTAGGAGCTAATGTAAAAGTTACATCTTCTTCATTTAATTTTGTAATATCAACTGAGGCTTTTCGAAAAAGCTCTACCAATCCTGGCCTATGACCTTTCTTTAAAACTTTTAACCCATAATATGCCAATACTCTATTTTCATTTAAAAGAGGAACCTGATCAGATAAAGTAGCCACTCCCGCCATATCAAGAAGCCATTTTTCCCAGCCAATATTTATCTTCCAATATTCACCATATTTTTTAATAAGAGCCTGAACTAATTTAAACGCAACTCCGGCCCCACAAAGCATTTTATCAGGGTAACTACACCCTTCTTGTTTAGGGTTTAAAATACTATAAGCTTTTGGTATTTCTTCTTGAGGGAGATGATGGTCTGTAATAATAACATCAATACCTGCTTCTTGAGCAGAAGCTACTTCTTTGACCGCTGTTATCCCAAGATCAAAAGTTATTATAAGTTTTATATCTTCATTTATAAATTTATCAATTGCATCTTGATGTAAGCCATAGCCTTCATCATGACGGTCTGGTATATAAATAGAAAAATTTTTATAATTAATTTTATAAAAAAAATCATGCATTATAACTGAAGCTGGTATTCCATCACAATCATAATCACTATAAATAACAATTTTCTCTTTTTCTTTTATTGCTTCAAAAATTCTAATACAGGTACGTTCCATATCTTTCATTTTAAATGGATCATAAAAATTATCCTCATATAAAGGATTCAAAAAACGAGTACGATCTTGAAGAGATACCCCTCTGTTAGTTAAAAGAAGATCGAGTAATTCGATATGATTTGGCATACAGAAGATTGTACCATAAATTATTATTTAAGAGCTCTTAGCCCTGGAAGACTTCCTTTGGCAAGAAAATCAAGCATCGCCCCGCCTCCGGTTGAAACAAATCCTAATTTTTTCTCTATTTTTAATTTAGAAATTAAGGCCACAGTATCTCCTCCCCCAATAACATTTGATGTTTGATTTTTTGCAATTATTTTAAGAATTTCTTCTGTAGATCCACCAAAACCAGATTCATATTTGCCTAATGGTCCATTCCATAAAACAAAACCTGCTTTGTTGATCAAATCTTTTAAAAGTAAAACCGATTGTGGGCCAATATCAACAATATTTTCATCAGACATTACTTCTGTAGGTTTTGTAAAATGTTTTTTAGAATTTTTAGATACTTCTACATCAATAGGAAGTATTAAATTTTTACTCTTTAGTAAAAGTGGTATTTGAAAATTACCCTCATCAACAAGAGAAACTCCAGTTTCATAACCTTTTGTTTTAAAGAAATCATTTGCAATCGCACCAGCAATAAAAATATTATCAGCCGAGCGTATAAATTTTTTAATTAAAGGAATCTTAGTATCAAATTTTGCTCCACCTAATATAAACAAAAATGGATGTTTAGGGTTAAATACTTTAGATAGATTTTCAATCTCAAGTAAAAACTGTAAACCAGCATAACCGGGAAGATATTTTGTAATACCCACAATTGAAGCGTGCTCTCTATGTGAGACAGAAAAAGCATCATTTACATATATTTCTCCATATCTCGACAAAGCTCTAGCAAATGATGGTGAATTTTTTTTCTCTCCCGTTTCGGTTCTTAGATTTTCAAGCATTATAATTTCTCCCTTTTTAAGTAATTCAATTTTGGACTGTGTCTCATCTGAAAAAATAGGGGTCTTAATAAATTCAATTGCTTTAATATACTTTTTAACAACAAGAGAAACAGGCAATAAACTTTCTTTCCCATCTTCTCCTAAGTGTGAAATGATAATTATTTTGGCTCCTTTTTGTTGTAAATACAAAATAGTTGGAATCACTTTTTTAATACGAAAATCATCTATAACCTTTCCATTTTGAATGGGAACATTAAAATCTACTCTTAGTATTACTTTCTTGCCTGATAAATTTTTTAAATCTTTTATTGATTTCATTATTTTAGTTTAAAGTTTCTAATATCGCACTAAACTTTTTAAAATTAAGACTGTCGCGACCAACTAATAAACCATCTGCTCCCCCCTCTTCTGTAAAAGATTTGGAATTTAAGTAATTAACAGATCCTCCATATATAATCGGTATACTGTGAGCAATTTTAGAATCATAAATATCCGAAATTATTTTTTTAATGAATATTTTTATTTCAATAAATTCTTCTTTTGTTGCAACCCGTATACCAGTCGCCCCTATCGCCCAAATTGGTTCATAAGCAATAATAATATTATTTATTTGTTTTTTTGAAATTCCAACTAAACATTCTTTAATCTGATTTTCAATAAAAGAAAGATAACTCCCCTCTTTATCTCTATTTGTTTCTCCCACACAAAGGATCGGATTAATTTTAAATTTTAACAAATTAAGTATCTTTTGATTAATAATTTTATTATCTTCACCTTGAGCTCGTCTTTCACTGTGTCCTACAATAACATTTTTAACCCCCATTTCTATCAACATTTTTGGTGATACCTCTCCAGTAAAAGATCCTTCCGGGTAACAAGATGCATTCTGAGCACCAAGAATAATTTTCTTATTTTTATATTTTTTGAAAAGATATAAAAAAGGAAATGGTAGACAAATAATAATTTTATTATTTTTTATATTTCCAATATTTTTAGAAATCATACTTAAAAGAGTATCCGCCTCTTTTAAAGAAGACGGGTTCATTTTCCAATTAGCCACAATAATTTTTGCCATATTGCTATTATACCACAAAATAACCCTTTATAATTCATCCCAAGAAATAGTTGTATATTTATCTGAAGTTAAAGGAAAGGATGGTGGTGGTGCATATAATAGATTGGCATCATATGTAATAGTTCGAACCTCATAACCAGTATTGTCAGTATAAGCAAAACCATATCTTTTATTACTACCAATCATCCCATATAAAGTAATATTGGATCTATTATGATAAGGGCTACATGAACTCGAATAATAGTGCCTTCCTGCTCTACCATTATTGGCCATTAAAGCTGCATCTATTCTTAAATCATCTTCACTAACCATTCCAACATTTATATCACCTTGAGCAATAAGTCCAATAATATCTTGTCCATCATAATTTGTATAAAGTAAATCATTATTTATGATAATATTTTGACGAGAATTAGGGGCATCAGGAAAAGTTCCAACGGCTATTGTAATTCTGGCTGTATTTATTTTACCATCAACCCAAACATCATCTTCAGCAAAAATAAGACCATTGCTTGGATTCTGATAATTACCTATAAAAGTTTGCCCATTAGAAGAAGACTTTATACTCCATGTCCCCCAAATAGAACTTCCTGTCCCAGGATTATTTGAACTATAAGAACAATTCCCATTAGGTATTGCTGTTAGACTTTTAACTTTATACAAATCATAAGTGTCATTTGTTTTTAAAACAATATGATAACCATAAAATCCTGACCCAGCAGAAGATAAATATTTTCCTCCAGATATAGCATTAGTTTTAATAATAGAAAGATCATTGGTTATACCAGTAAAATCAGATTGTGGAACTGGAAATTGTCTACCAGCAAGAAAAACATCATTTCTAGTTGGGACTGGATTAGTAGGAGGAGCTTCAAGAGTTCTAAAAGTTTCTGTGACGTTAGTATTTGTTGTGTTGACATGAGTATGTACTCCAAATTCTTTATTACCAGTATGATCTGGGTCATCATAAGATGGGATAGTACTTGTTATAAGATTATGAGCAATACCATCAAATCTTATTCCATTATTAGAATGAATTGGTCCGAAAATTTCTGTTCCTTCACCAAAACGCATAATATCATTGGCCACAATTGCAAATTTTGCAAAAGATGGAATAGCTAAACGAGTTTGTATTGTTCTTTTAACTGATGGAGATTTATTAACTCTTCCTTCAGATTTTATTGTAACCAAGGTCGATCCAACAATAGGAGGAGTTATCGTCAGAATAAAATTTCCAATAGCTTCTCCATTTTTATCATAAAAAACATGAGAATATGGTCCATCGATATTTGTCCCATCTTTAAAATCATTTGGATTATGAGCTAAGTGCCAACGATAATAATCAATCCCCGCTTCGGCTATTTGTAAAGCTTGTTCTTTTGATAAAGTAGATTTAACAGTATTAATACTAGAAGAAGTCCAGGCAATAAATAAAGTTATTAAAGATATTCCCAACATTAGGAAAATAAGAACATTAATAAGTATTACCCCTCGATATTTTTTATTTACTTTGTTCATTTTAATTATTTATAAATTATCCTTAAGATTACGTATATTAATTTGTGTGGTTACAGTAATAGGGGCGGGTAATTTATTAGGATTTGCATCAATTATAAGGGTTATCTTAATAAGTCGAACAGCTAAAATAGAAACTGGCTGAGACAAGGGGCTACTATTACCAGTATAGCTTGAATCAAAATAAGTAAAAATAGGAGTTGTATTATTATTGACTCCATGAATAATTTCTGTAACAGTTTCATCTGAATCTAAATATTGAAAAGGATTACCAGATGGGATAATTACTCCTTTCTTTAAAATATTATCAGCTAAAAAATATCTAACTTTTTCTTTTGTTCCATTATTATCAAGATCAGTAAAAAACACAAAGCTCGTATTTGTCGCTGTTTCTATAGGGTAAGAACCTAAAGAAGAAACAGAAGCTGATCTAATTTCAGAAGAAACAGGTTGAAGAATTTTTCTGGCTTCATCATATGAAGTTAAACTCTTTGAAAACAAATCATCATAATAAAACAAATCACGAGCAAATGTTCCAACTATGCCAATAATCAAAACAAAGATTGCCATCGCTATCAATAATTCTAATAGGGTCACTCCTTTATTTTTTGATAAAATATTTTTCATAATATTTATTTTGAAATAGTAATTTCTTCTTTGGCCCAATTATTTGTAATATTAATTTCTTTTGAAATTGTCTGATATCCTTCTTTTTCAACAGAAACCATATATAAACCAGTAGATAAAGCAGAGAAAGAAACTTGCCCAGGCGGAATACAAGAAGAAGAATATGTTATTGATATATCAGAAATAATTGGAGTAAACAATTGATTGTCGGTAGACAAATATAAACGGTAACGAATATATCTATCTCCACTATGAATTATATTTATATTTTGGTTTTGATAAGTATAATATGAATCTGAAGTCCCATCTGGTCCAATAAAATTCCATGTTGCATTATCATTATTTGTCGCCAATTGAATTCTTACACTTGTTTCTCCTGCCTCAACAGACTGACTTCCTGGAGACCATATAACTTGTTTAAAATTACTAATTGCCCCAATATCAAAGGTAGAAGAAGTTATATATCCATTTGTAATATAATTACCAAAAACTTTTCTTAAACTCAAATCCCCTACCAACAAATTATTATCAATATTATTATCTGAATCAAAAAACATACTCTCATCTACAAAAGATTCCTGACCAGACCCGCCAGACCAATCTGTTTGATTTAAAAATCCTTCATTGGTAATAATCGATTTTAAATATCCACTAGAATTACTTAAATTCACCGTTGCATCAGTAACTGGTAATCCTGTCGACTGATCTCGAACAACAACTAAAAATCTCCTTCCATTTTTAGGGGCGGTAATAATCTCCATATCTTGTTCTATATTAGGATTAACTCCAAGAGAAAGAAGCGGGTTAGTTCCAATAATATCATAGGTCAAATCATTACCAGATATTAAATAAGTATCCCACTCTACGTCTGGTAAAGTAATCTTCCCTAAATTATTAGTAGCCAATAATTCATTATATTTATAAATATTTGGATTAGTTCCTAATAATTTACTTCCAGAAATATTAAAATCAAAATTAGGAACTACTACACAACTATTATTAATTGAAGAAATGTTAATTTTACTAGTTTGATCAATAGTAAAAGAAACTTGAGAAATCTGACCTGTTACAACTGTAATGTCTGGCTTAACAGGGTTTGGATTGCTCTCATTAGGAGTGTAGGTTCTATCTGTTGAATAACCATCTTTAGTTATAATTATTTGATAGCCTCCAACAGATGGAATAGCATCAACAATTGTTAATGTTCCATTTATGTCTGTTTTATCGTTTAAATCAACTTTTGGGATAATATTATTATTTATAATTTTTACATTAGCACCAGAAACAGGTAAACCAGAAGCATTAAAAACTCTGACAACAAGAGCTCCGTTTGTTGATAATGTTTCTAGATTTTTGGGTGCAATTTTTGTTGTAAAAGAAATAGGAGTTAAAATAAAATTACAAGAGACACAAGAAACTGTGACTTCTATCATTTTCATATCTGCAGGAGAAATATCTTTAGGAGTTCCATCAAAAGTTCCATCAAAAAGATCATCAATATTACGGATCACTGTCTCAATTAAAAAAGTTTTATTGTCACGCTCTATTGTTTGAGACTGGGGAAGTATTCCAGAGGGAATACCATTAACTGTTCCAACGTTTTGATAAGATAAGTTACGAGCGATCTCAAATTGCTCGTTTGCAATATTCGTTATCAAACCTTTTGCTCTAATAATATTCATTGTTTTTAAAATACTCACAAAACCTGAATATATCGCAACAGAAACCATTACAAAAATAGCAACAGAAACTAAAGTCTCCACCAAAGTAAATCCTTTTTTATTTATCTTTAAATAATTTATCATAAATAATTATTAAACATTTTCCATAACTGCATACATTGGTTTTATCATTGATACCGCAAAAAATCCCACAGCTCCTCCCATAAATATCATAAGTAACGGCTCAATGATAGTTGATAGATCTTTAGTTTTTCTATCAACCTCTGCTTCATAAAAGTTTGCAATATCAAGCAACATTTGAGAAAGATTCCCTGTTTCTTCTCCTACTTCTATCATCTCCCCCATCATTACTGGATACAAAAAAGTATTTTCTTTAAATGATTCTGACAAGACCATTCCTTTTTCGATAGAAATAATTGATTTATTTAATAATTCTTTATAATGAACATTTTGAAGAACTTCTTCTGTAATAGAAAGAGCATTTGAGATATTTACTCCTGATAATAATAAAGAGGAAAGAGTTCTAGCTGTACGAGCAGTATTAACTTCTTTAACAATATTACCTATAACAGGTAAATAAAGAATAAAACGATCAAAATATCGACAAACTAATTTTATTTTTGATATAAAAAATAAAATTAGTGCAACAGAAAATATAATCGCAATGAATAAAATGAAATGTTGACTTATTGAATCAGAAACCCAGATAATAAACTTTGTGGATGAGGGCAATTCTGTGTTTAACTCTTTAAAGGTTTTAGTAAGAGTTGGAACAACATAAATCATCATAAATACTCCTATCAAAAGCATTGCTCCCAATATTATAGAGGGATAAGTCATCGCTCCTTTTATTTTTTTATTTAAATCATAAGATTTTTTTAGAGTTAACCCAACTTCTATTAAAGTTTTTGGAAGACTTCCTGATTCTTCTCCTGCTCTTATCATTGGAATAAAAATACCCGAAAAAACCTTAGGATGCCTTTTCATCCCTTCAGAAAGAGTGTTTCCTTTATTAATACTTTCTGATAAATCACTTAATACCTTGTTGAGAACAAAATTTTTTGATTGTTTTTGTAATATTAATAAAGCTCTATTTAAAGAAAGCCCAGCGGATAACATCCCGCTTAAATTATTTGTAAAAATTATTTTTTCAGAAAGAGAAATTCTCCCAAAGATATTCTTATTTAAAGAAAATCCTTGTTCATTGCCATTTTTTAATTCTTCAATAGATATAGGAGTTTCCCCTTTTTGATGAAAATTTCTAGCTAAGGTAAATTTATCAGTGGCATCACAAATGCCTTCAATTATTTCATTCTTACTGTTTTGTATTTTATATTTAAATTTCATTTTATTATTACTCCGAGACAACACGAAGAACTTCTTCGGTGGAAGTTACACCTTGAACAGCAAGAAATATCCCATCTTCAAGCATAGTCATCATTCCTTCTTCTTTAGCTCTCTTTTCAATTTCATCAACAGAAGAATTTTTAAGAATCATTTCTTTTATAGAAGAAGTAACTTGGAGAACCTCATGAATTCCAATTCTTCCTTTATATCCATCTTTTGATTCTTCACTTGTTTTAGGTTTAAAAAATGGTATTTTATCCCAAGTTGCATTACTATCAACAATTTTTTCTTCTTTCAAAAATAAAAGTACTCTATCTAAATCAATAACTTTTTCTAAAGCTTTCTTTTCTATTTCACTCAAAAAATATTGTTCTTTCTCATCTGCTAATTTACGAACCAATCTCTGGGCTATGACAGTTTTAACAGTAGAAATTATTAAAAAAGGCTCAACCCCCATATCAATCATACGTGGAATAGCTCCTGCCGCTGAATTGGTATGAATAGTAGACAAAACAAGATGTCCGGTTAGACTTGCATTAACCGCGAGTGAAGCGGTCTCTCCGTCACGGATCTCCCCCACCATTATTATATCTGGATCTTGACGAAGTAAAGTGCGTAAACCGTTTGCAAAAGTTAAACCTATTTCTGATTTTGTTTGAGTTTGATTTATGCGTGGCATTTGATATTCAATAGGATCTTCAACTGTTGAAATATTTACATCTGTTGTATTTAATATATCAAGCATTGTGTATAAAGTTGTGGTTTTACCAGATCCAGTGGGCCCTGCACAAAGGAGCATTCCTGTTCTCTTTTTCATTCCATCGTGTATTCTCTCTAATGCTTCACCGTGGAAACCAAGTCCTTCAAGAGAAAAACCTTTAGCGTTTTCTCTCAAAATACGTATAACTGTTTTCTCTCCAAAATAAGTAGGTAAAGTGGAAACACGGAAAGAAACACTCCCTTGATCATTTGTAATTTTAAAACGTCCATCTTGGGGAAGTCGCTTTTCATCAAGTTTTAAATTTGAAAGCACTTTAATTCTAGCAACAATACCAGAAGAAGTATCTTTGGGTAAAATCATCGCGTCATGCAAAATACCATCGATACGATAACGAACAACTAAAGATTCTTCACATGGCTCAATATGAATATCAGAAGCTCCTTGTAAAATAGCATGAGAAATAAGGGTATCAACAATTTTAATAATTGGTAAATCTTCTGCTAATTCCTTTAATTCTTTTTCTGTTTTTTCTTCAGCTCCTAATTTATTTTCTAATACTGGTTTTATGATTGAGTTCCCTTCTTTCTTAATAATATCCTCAAAATCAGCTTGTAAACTTTTCTTATATTGATTTAATGCTTCTTTTATAGAAGAAGCACTCGTCATACGAGGAAGAATTTTTAATCCAACTTTCTTTTTTATAAAATCTATAACCGGAAGATCCTCAACATCAAGCATCGCTACCTCAAGACCAGAACTAGTTTTTCTATATGCAATTATATTATTGGTTCTAGCAATTGGTTCCGGAATCAAAGTTAAAACTTGCGGATCAATCTTTTCTCCTTCTAAATTTATGAATGGTATCCCAAGAGACATCGCCTGAATTTTATTCCAATCTTTTTCATTTAATTTACCACTGGAAACCAAAATAGAACCAATGTTTTGGTTTGTTTCTCTTGATTTTTTGAGAGCGACAGAAATATCAGTTTTGTTAATCAATCCTGAGCTATTGAGAAGTTCTATAATTATTTTCTCATTAACATGCATAAGTAGATTATAGCATATTTAATTTCTAGTTCTCAATTTAAAATTGTTAATTATTATTTATTTTAACCTATTATAGTGATACCCTCTTTCATTTTTCTTTTTTGTTTCTGCCTCTGTTTCTGTTATATACTGATTCTTATTTGTAAGAGTTGTATCTACCCAAAAAGTATAAGGCTGATTGGCTTTTAAAATATCAGTCCGAACAACAACTGGAACACTATAAGAATGCTCCATTTCTATATGTTTCATTAAATGATCACTCAAGGTCTTTTGGGTCGCAAACATAAGCATATATTGTTCTCCTTCTTGGATTACATTACTCCATGGATATATGGAATTGATAATCCAATAATCTGCAGAAATCGCGAGTTTTTCTTTAATTGCAGAAAGACCAATATCTCTTGCTTCCATAACAGAAGGACAAGTTGTGTAAACAAAAACAATATCTTTTTCTTCTTTATCTACTTTTTCAAAAAGCATATTTTATATAAATACTCATGTACTAATTTTAAATATTAATACACGATATAAAAAATAGTTAATAATTAAAAACTATCTCGACAAGATAATTATATTTAAAAACTTATTCAAAGAACAAATTATATTTTCCCATCTCAGCTATAGCTGAGATGTATTTAATAAACTTCTTGCTGATAATACTTACGCGATACATTATCTCAAGGCAGCCCTGTGTGTTTGTTTTGTAAAAAACTATTTTATT